>NZ_JNCK01000001.1:3000000-3300000 GCF_000731955.1 Halomonas zincidurans B6
CGGTCATGCTCGGAGTCCCCGCATCAGTCGTCGTCGAAGCAAGCCATTGTATACGCCCCGGCCCGGCGCAGGCGACATGCGCCGGGCGGGCTCATCAACTGCCGCGGTAGGTGGAATAGCCGAACGGCGACAGCAGCAGCGGCACATGGTAGTGCTGGCTGGCATCGGCGACCCCGAAGCGCAACGGAATGCGATCGAGAAAACGCGGCCGCTCGCCGCCGGCGCCCCGTGCATCGAGATAATCGCCGGCATGGAACAGCAATTCATATTCGCCGGCCGTGAAGGACTCGCCTTCGAGGATCGGCGCATCGCAACGGCCATCGTCGTTGGTGACCGCCTCGCCCAGCGAAATCCGATCGTCGCCGTCGAAGCGGAAGACCTCGATGCGCAGGCCGTTGCCGGGCCGCCCCGAGGCGGTGTCCAGAACGTGCGTGGTCAAGCGTCCCATCGGCTGTACTCCTTGCTCTCGTGTCGATGCCGCGGCGAATCGGCGCGCGGGCTCACGACACGTTTCATAACGGATTCGTATACCGTTTAATGGTGGCCTGTTCCACGCCGGGCAGGCAAGCGCCTGCCCGCGATTAACTCGATACAGTGCGACCAGGGAGACCACCGAGATGAGCGCCCCGCTTCTCAACCCGCGCCCCAGCACGCTGGGGCGCGACGCCTTCGTCAGCCACTACGGCGAGGTCTACGAACACTCGCCGTGGATCGCCGAATCGGCCTGGGACGCCGGGCTGGATACCGAACAGGATACTGCCGAGGGGCTGGCCACCGCGCTGGCGGCGGTCCTCGACGCGGCCCCGGCCGAGCGCCAGCTGGCGGTGATCCGCGCCCACCCGGATCTGGCCGGCAAGGCCGCCGAGCGTGGCGAGCTGACCGCCGATTCCAGCCGCGAGCAGGCCGGCGCCGGGCTCGACCAGTGCAGACCCGAGGAGTACGCGCGCTTTCATCGCTACAACGCAAGTTACCAGCAGCGCTTTGGCTTTCCCTTCGTGATGGCGGTCACGGGCAGCGATCGCCAGCGGATTCTCGCCGCCTTCGAGCGCCGCCTCGAACACACCCCCGAGCAGGAGCGACGCACCGCCATCGGCGAGGTCAATCGCATCGCCCGGCTGCGCCTGGAGGCCCGCGCCGGGTCGTGAGCCAGCCGCCGAGAGGGCACGCAGGCAAGATGGAAAGCGATTCCGCAACGGCGGACAGGCGCCACGCGAGCGTGTATTCTGGGTCGCTTGAATCGGCAAGTTCAAGCGACACGGAGAACGGGGCGTGACAGTAGAGAGCAAGCGCAAGCCGGTCGGCCGCCCGGCGAGTTCCGCCAGGAACGGCGGCGGTCACAGCCAATCGCTGGTCCGCGGCTTGAATATTCTCGAAGGCCTGGCGGCGGCCCCGGGCGGGCTCGGCCTGTCGGACATCGCCCAGATCGTCGGCCTGGCACCGTCGACCACTCACCGCCTGCTGCAGGCCCTGCACAGGCAGGGCTACATCATGCAGGACACCGAGCTGGGGCTGTGGAAGATCGGCGTCAAGACCTTCCAGGTCGGCAACACCTTCCTCGAGGCGCGCGACTTCGTCGCCACCGCCCGACCCTACCTGCGCCAGCTGACTCAGGACAGCGGCGAGACCGCCAACCTGGCGATCCGCGACGACGGCATGGCGGTATTCCTCGCCCAGAGCGAATCACCGCAGATGATGCGCATGATCACCCGGCTGGGCTCACGCGCCCCGCTTCACGCCTCGGGCGTGGGCAAGGCGCTGCTCGCCTGGCTGCCGGAACGCGAGGTCGAGCGCATCCTGCAATCCCGCGGGCTCAGCCGCGTCACCGAGAACACCCTCGACACTCCGGCCCGGCTGCGCGAGAGCCTGGCCACCATCCGCCATCAGGGTTACGCCTGCGATCGCCAGGAACATGCCATCGGGCTTAATTGCGTGGCCGCCTCGCTGCACGATCAGGACGGTCTGCCGCTGGCCGCCATCTCGGTATCCGGCCCGGTGGCGCGAATCCCCGAGGCACGCCTGATCGAACTCGGCGGACTGGTCAGCCGCGCCGCGCGGGAGATCAGCGAGCAACTCGGCGGCCACGTGCCGCAGCCCTGACCGGAAAACCGCTCGCCCGGCCTCAGCGATCGGCTGAGCATCGTGGGGTTGAGACACGCAGTCTACGCCATTGAGCCGTCCCGATGCGCCGGGCTCAGGTGTTGAGGATCACGCCGCCGTTGAGATGCAGGGTCTGGCCGGTCATGTACGAGGACTCCTCGCTGGCCAGGTAGACATAGGCCGGCCCCATCTCGCTGGGCTGGCCGGGGCGATCCATCGGCACCTGACCGCCAAAGCCCTCGACCTTCTCGGCGCTGAAGCTGGCCGGGATCAGCGGCGTCCAGACCGGCCCGGGCGCCACTGCGTTGACGCGGATGCCGCGCCCCACCAGCGATTGCGAGAGCGAACGCACCAGCCCCTGGATCGCGCCCTTGGTCGCCGTGTAATCGATCAGCGTCTTGTTGCCCTTGAAGGCATTGACCGACGACGTGGCGATGATCGTGTCGCCCTCGTGCAGGTGCGGCAGCGCCTGCTTGACCAGGTAGAAATGGCTGAAGAGGTTGGTCTGGAAAGTCCGCACCAGCTGCTCGTCGGGGATCTCGCTGATGTCGTCCCAGTCGTACTGCTCGGCGGCGTTGTTGACCAGGGTGTTGATCCGGCCGAACGCGCTCATGGCGCGCTCGACGATCTCGCGACAGAACGCCGGGTCGCCGACATCGCCCTGGATCAGCTCGCAGCGCCGCCCTTCGGCTTCGACCAGTGCGCGGGTGTCCTTCGCGTCGCGCTCCTCGTCGAGATAGGCAAGCACGCAGTCCGCTCCCTCGCGGGCGAAGTGCAGGGCCACGGCGCGGCCGATGCCGCTGTCGCCGCCGGTGATGATCGCCACCTTGTCCTTGAGCTTGTCGGTGCCGCGATAACTGTCGCGGATGAATTCCGGCTCGGGGCGCATCGCGTACTCGTCGCCGGGCTGCTTGTGCTGTTCCTGGGGGGGTTGCTGCTGTTCGGCCATGTGCCTCACTCCTTTGTCGCACGTCTCACACACCGGGCGCGCCGCCATCCCGCGACGCATGCACTTTCTAGCAAGGTAGAAGCTCCTGCCGGCCATCGGCAAGCCGCCGGCGGGCTGCCTGCAACGGTACCGCCCCGCGGATGCCGCCAGCGGCGTTCGCCGTTACACTAACGGCCATTCCCAACACACTCTTCCCGACAAGCCTTCTTCTCAGCACACTGCGAGGCCCGCGATGAACACCCACCTGCTCTCCGTCGACTCCCTTGATCGCGATGCCGTCGATCACCTGCTGCGCGTGGCCAGCCGCATGGAACCGATCGCCCAACGCCGCAAGGTCACCCGGGTGCTGGAGGGCGCAGTGCTCGGCAATCTGTTCTTCGAGGCCAGCACGCGCACCCGGGTCAGCTTCAACGCGGCGTTCTGCCGGCTCGGCGGCAGCGTCTGCGACACCACCGGCTTCACCTTTTCGTCGATGGCCAAGGGCGAATCGCTCTACGACACCAGCCGGGTGATGAGCGGCTACTGCGACGCCATCGTCATGCGCCACCCGGACCAGGGCTCGGTGGCCGAGTTCGCCGAGGCGACCAACGTGCCGGTGATCAACGGCGGCGACGGCCCCGGCGAGCACCCCAGCCAGGCGCTGCTCGATCTGTACACCATCGACAAGGAGTTCACCCGGCTCGGCAAGCACCTGGGCGGCGCCCACCTGCTGCTCACCGGCGATCTCAAGCACGGCCGCACCGTGCATTCGCTGATCAAGCTGCTGTCGCTCTACGCGCCGCTGCGCATCACCCTGGTTTCGCCGCCGGGGCTGGAGATGCCCAGCCAGCTGGTCGATCTGGTCGCCTCCCGCGGGCACCGCGTCGAGCAGCGCGAGAGTCTCGACAGCGACTTCCGCGATCTGGACGTGGTCTACACCACGCGGATCCAGAAGGAGCGCTTCACCGACGAGCTGTCGGAAAGCTTCGCCGGGGTCTCGCAGGACTTCCGCGTCGATCGCGCCTTTCTCGACAACCACTGCAGCGCCACCACCCTCGTCATGCATCCGCTGCCCCGCGACAGCCGCCCGGGGACCAACGACCTCAACGTCGATCTCAACGGCGACCCGCGCCTGGCGATCTTCCGCCAGACCGACAACGGCATCCCGATGCGCATGGCGATCTTCGCCACGCTGCTCAAGGTCGAGGACGTGATCGAGCAGGAGATGCGCGACGTGCGCTGGTTCGTGCCGGCGCAGTACGGCGTCGACGACGCCAGCTTCTAGCGCTCAACTTAGGGCTTAGGCTTCGCCTGAAAAGTTGGCGAGCGATGGCCAGGCAAGGCGAAAATGAGCGAGAAGGCGGAGTTTACGGACTGTAAATGAGTACTTTGAGCTCATTTTAACGCCGCATGGCCGAGCGCAGGCACTTTTCAGGCATGCCTAGCGGCGCGCCTGCCAGAACAGCGAGAACAGCTCCGACTGGGAATTGATGCCCAGCTTGACGTAGATGTGCTTCTTGTGGGCGCGCACGGTTTCCACCGAGATCGACAGCCGCCGGGCGATCTCCTTGGTCGAGCCGCCGGCCAGCATCAACTGGCTGATCTCGCGTTCGCGCTCGGTCAGCGCGGGCCGCGCTTCCAGCGGCTGGGCGGGCTCCGGGTCGGGGTGCCAGGGGTGCGGCCCGGGGCGCGTGCCCGGTTCGCTCTCGAAGTGCATGCGCTGGCCCATCAGCGCCAGTAGCCAGGGCTGAATCAGGCTCAAAAGACCCAGCGTGGCGTGGTCGAACGCCACCACCGAACCCAGCGACAGGCACAGCGTACGCTCGCCGCCCAGCACGCAGTTGAACTGGATCTCGTCGGCGACGATGTTGCGCTGGAAGTAGCGCTGGTAGTACTCGGTTTGGGTGAAGCGCTGCGGGGCCACGTCGGCCAGGGTGAAGAGTCCCGAACGCCCGCGCCCCCTGGCGTCGATGTAGAACGGGTCGAGCAGGTAGAGCCCACGCTGGTAATCCTGGAACAGCGACTCGTCCGAGCCGTCGTCCTCGTCGCTCTCGGCGAGGATGCGCGGCGGCTCGCGGGGGTCGAAGATCAGCGCCACCCAGGTGTTGAAGTCTACGTGCGCGCCCAGCGTGCGCACCACGGCGAGCCAGAAGTCGCCCGTATCCAGCTTGTCGACCAGCCCCGCGAAGCTGCGGTGCCAGGCGAGACTTTCCAAGCTGGCCAGGCAGGCCATCGAACCGCCGGACCGATCCTCTTGCGCGTTACGCCCCACCATCTCCCACCTCGCTGATCCCTTTCGCCGCTCATGCGCCGAGCCATCTTATCCGCGCGGGGTAACCCGTTCATGGGATAGGCAGCGCCGCCTGAGTCCGGATACTGAATACAACCGATCATCGCACAGCAATAACACGTCGGAGCTTCCATGCAGATAGCCTTGGCTCAACTGGCCAGCCGCGAGGGCGACATCGCCAGCAACCTGTCCCGCGTCGTCGACTGCATTCGCGACAGCGACCCGGCCACTGAGCTGATGGTCTTCCCCGAGACCCAACTGACCGGCTTCGCCGAACCCGGCCACGTCGCCGACCGGGCGCTGACGCTCGACGGCCCCGAACTGGCCACGCTGATCGAGCTTAGCCGCGAATACGATACCGCCCTGGCGCTGGGCCTGCTCGAGCGCGCCGGGGAAGCGGTCTACAACACCACCGTGCTGATCACCCCCGAGCAGGGCCCCGCGCTGCGCTATCGCAAGACCCACCTGTGGCCCGACGAGCGTGAACTGGTCAGCCCCGGCGACAGCGTCAGTTGCGTCGCCTGGCGCGGCTACCGGATCGGCCTGCTGATCTGCTACGACCTGGAATTTCCCGAACCCGCCCGCGCCCTGGCCGCCATGGGCACCGACCTGCTGGTGGTCACCAACGGCAACATGGACCCCTACGGCCCGGTGCACGCCCGCGCCGCCCAGGTCCGCGCCCAGGAAAACCAGTGCTTCCTGGCCATGGCCAACCGCGTCGGCGAGGGGGCGGGGCTGACCTTCGCCGGCGAGAGCGCGCTGGTGGCGCCCGACGGCGAGCTGCTGTTCCGCGCCGGCCGCGAGGAGCGCGTGACCACCCTGACCCTCGACGGCGAGCGGCTCGCACACGCCCGCCGCACTTACGACTACCTCCGCGATCGTCGCCTCGCCCTGCCGGGGCACAGCGAGGAGACACCGCTGGGCCGGGTCTGGCACTTCGCCTAAGCCCGCCATTCCACTCAACCGCAGCAAGCCATAACCCCCACAGTCGCGACAACCACAAATAGGAGGCGACGATGTCCGAGATGAAGAAGACCCTTTCGCTGGGCCAGGTAGTGCTGTTCGGCCTGGCCTACATGACCCCGATCATCGTGCTGGGCACCTTCGGCGTGCTCGCCGTGATTACCGACGGCGCGGTATCCGGCGCCTACCTGGCCGCGCTGATCGCGATGCTGTTCACCGCCCATAGCTATGGCCGCATGGCCAGCGCCTACCCGGTGGCCGGCTCGGCCTATGCCTACGTGCGCCACGCCATCGACGACCGGCTGGGCTTCATCGCCGGCTGGGCGATCCTGCTCGACTACCTGTTCCTGCCGATGGTGATCTGGCTGATCGGCGCTGCCTACCTCAACTCGGCCTTCCCGGCGATCCCCCAGGCGGTGTGGCTACTGGCGTTCATCGGCGTGACCACGGTGATCAACGTGCTGGGCCTCAGGCTCGCCAGCCTGGTCAACAGCGTGATGATGCTGGTGCAGGTGCTGGTGCTCGTCGCCTTCGTCGGCCTCGCCGTGCATTACGTGCTCGGCGATGCCAGCCAGCCGTTCTGGAGTCTGGCACCGTTCCTCGGCGCCGAGTCCTCGGCCTCGCTGGCGACGCTGATGGCCGGCGCGGCGGTGGCCTGCTACTCCTTCCTCGGCTTCGACGCCGTGACCACCCTGACTGAGGAAACCAAGGACCCGCAGCGCAACCTGCCGCGCGCCATCCTGCTGATTACCCTGATCGGCGGACTGATCTTCATCGTCGTATCCTACTTCGTGCAGCTCGCCGCCCCGGGCACCGACTTCGCCAACCCCGATGCCGCCGCCTACGACATCGCCCGCAACATCGGCGGCGACATCTTCGTCACGGTCTTCCTAATCGGCCTGATCGTCGGCCAGTTCGCCTCGGGCATCGCCGCCCAGGCCAGTGGCGCCCGGCTGATCTACGCCATGGGCCGCGACGACGTGCTGCCCAAGCGCTGGCTGGGCCGCCTGGGGCGCTTCGGCACGCCGATCGGCGGGCTGGTGCTGAGCGGCCTCGTGGCGCTGCTGGCGCTGACCATGGACGTGCTCTCGGCGGCCTCGTTCATCAACTTCGGCGCCTTCCTGGCCTTCGCCCTGGTCAATGCCGCCGTGATCTGCCATTACTACCTCAAGGAACGCCGGCGCGGCGGCCTCGATACGCTGTGGTTCCTGGCCTGCCCGCTGATCGGCCTGGTCGCGATCTTGTGGCTGATGGCCAGCCTCGATCCTCTGGCCGTCACCCTGGGCAGCATCTGGCTGGCCTGCGGCCTCGCCTGGCTGACCTGGCTGACCCGCGGCTTCAGCCGGCCGACGCCGGAGCTGCACCTGGATGGCTGATTCGGCTAGCTAAGCGGGTGAACCACTGCAAACGACCACGGCCAGCCTCCAGGGGCCGGCCGTGTCGTGTGTAACGTGCTGTGCGGTTCAGCCAAAGGGCCGCGCCGGCAGTCCCTCATCCCTGGCGAACCAGCTTTCGAGAATCAATTGCGCGGCCAGCCCGTCGACGCTCTCCTCGCGGTAGTTGCCGCGATGACCGAGGCCGCGAGCGATGGTCTTGGCCTCGCGGGTCGAGCCGCGCTCGTCGGCCATCTCGCAGGGCTTGCCGTAGCGCCCGTAGAGCCGCTTGCCGAACTTGCGCGCGCGCCGGCTCATGTCGGATTCGCTGTCGTCCATGTTGAGCGGCAGCCCGACCACGAACAGATCGGGCTGCCACTCCTCGACCAGCCGCGAGACCACGTTCCAGTCGGGAATGCCGTCGCGGGCGGGTAGCGGGTCGAGCGCCGTGGCGCGGCGGATCAGCTCGTTGCCCACCGCCACGCCGATGCGCCGGGTGCCGAAGTCGAACGCCAGCACCAGCCGCTGCCCCACCGCGGCCATCAGCTGTGGCCGGCCTGGCTGGTGAGCAGGTTGAGATCGACCCCGAGGATGCCCGCCGCGGCATTGAGCCGCTGCTCGGCCGGCAGGTCGAAGATCACCCCCGGCTGGGCCTCGACGGTCAGCCAGGTGTTGTCCTTGAGCTCCTCCTCGAGCTGGCCGCCACCCCAGCCGCAGCAGCCCAGGCAGACGATGAACTGCTCGGGGCCGTCGCCGGCGGCGATCGCCTGCAGCATGTCCATCGAGGTGGTCAGCGCCACGTCGTCGGCGACCTGGATGCTGGAATCCCACGGCGCACTGCTGCCGCGATGCAGGATGAAGCCGCGATCGCGATGGGTCGGCCCACCGAAGTAGACCGGCTGGTCGCGCATCGGGCACTCCTCGGCATCGAGTTCGAGCTGCTCGAGCAGCGCATCGAGGGTCAGCTCCAGCGGATGATTGATGATCACCCCCATGGTGCCGTTGTCGTCGTGGTCGCACAGGTAACTCAGGCTCCCGGCGAAATTGGGGTCCTCGAGATGAGGCATCGCCAGCAGGAAATGATTGCGCAAGCTTTGCATGGGTCTCCCGGGCGTCAACGCACGCCGAAATTGTTGCCTTTCCCGTACTGCCAGACCCGCGTGATGGTCAGGCTGTCGCGCTCGCCCATGCCCCGGTCGAAGGGCCGGTAGGGCGCCGCGCCGCGCACCGTGTCGAGTGCGGCCTGGTCGAGTTCGGGCTGTTGCGAGGATTGTATCACCTCTGCCTGGCGTAGCTGACCGTCGCGGCCGATCACCACGCGGATACGCAGTTGGCCGTCCAGCGCCTCGGGGGCCGGGTAATAACGATTGCCGTACTCCTCGACGCGTCGCGACCAGGCATCGATATAGCGCGCCTTGGCGGCGCGTTGCGCGGCCTTCTGGCTGTCGCTGGCGCTGTCGTCGCCACCGCCGGCCGCGCTCGAATCGAAGCCGCGCTCGCGCACGCTGGCCGACGCCTGGGCGAGCAGCGCCTGAGCATCGGGCTGTGACGAGGTCTTGGGCGGTGACGAAGCTTTGGGCGGCGTCGCCGGCTCCGGGGGCGCCTCGGGCTGGGGGGCTGACTCGGGCTTGGGCGGCGGCTCGGGGCTCGGCGGCTGCGGCGCGGGTTCGGGCTCCGGTGGCGGCTCCGGCGCCGATGGCTCGGGAGCGGAGTCAGGCTCCGGCGCCTGCTGGGGTGCGGGCGGCGCTTCGGGGCTCGCCGGTGCCTGTGGCTGCGGCGGGGCCGGTGGCGCAGCCACACGCGAGGCCACCTGCTCTTCGACCGTGCGGCCGGCGGACTCCGGACCCGAGGCCCGCTGAGCGGCGGCGGCGATCGCCTGGGCGGCCTGCGGCTCGACCGCCGGCTGGCGGGCCAGCACCACGTCGATGCTGGCCGGCTCGCGGTGCTTGATCGGCGGTGCCCACTGCCATTGCATGGCCACGGCGATCACCACCCCATGCAACGCCACCGCCAGGCCACCCGCCAGCCATTGGCGGTAGCCGCGGTTGACCGGGGCATAGCGGATCGGATCAGTCACGAACGCCATGACGCTGTTCTCTCTCTTCGTCCCCCGCGCCCCCTCGCCCTCGTGCGGCAACGGCGAGCCGGCCACCACTCAGCGCAGCCGAAGCTCGCCGAGGCGCCGCTCGACGACGTCCATCAGCAGGCCGGCGATGTCGGTGCCGCGCTGATCGTCGATCTCGCGCACGCAGGTCGGGCTGGTGACGTTGATCTCGGTGATGTAGTCGCCGATCACGTCGAGGCCGACGAACATCAGTCCCTTGTCGCGGATCATTGGCTGGACCTGCTCGATCAGCCAGTGATCGCGCGCGGTCAGCTCCCGTGCGCGGCCCTGGCCGCCGGCCGCCAGGTTGCCGCGGGTCTCGCCGGCCATCGGCACCCGCGCCAGGCCGTAGGGCACCGGCTCGCCGTCGATCAGCAGGATGCGCGTATCGCCGTCCTTGATCTCGGGCAGGTAGCGCTGGGCCATGATCTGGCGTCGGCCCCGCTCGGTCAGCGTCTCGATGATCGCGCCGATGTTGCGACCGTCGGGCTGGACGTGAAAGATCCCGGTGCCGCCCATGCCGTCGAGCGGCTTGAAGATCACGTCGCCATGCTCGGCATGGAAGGCGCGCAGCACCTTGTCGCTGCACGCCACCAGCGTCGGCGGTACGCACTGCGGAAACTGCTGGGCAAAGAGCTTCTCGTTGCACTCAAGCAGCGCGCGGGTCGGGTTGACCACCAACACGCCCTCGCGTTCGGCGAAGCCCAGCAGGTGCACGGCGTTGAGGAAATGGCTGTCGACCGGCGGGTCCTTGCGCATCAGGATCACGTCGAGTTCGGCCAGCGGCGTGGCCCGCGGCTCGCCGAGCTCGTGCCAGTGCTGCGGATCGCGGAAGGGGCTCAACTCGCGCAGCCGGGCCATCGAACGGCCATGCTCCAGGTACAGGTCCTCCTGCTCCATGTAGTACAGCGAGGCGCCGCGTGACTGGGCGGCCCACAACATGGCCAGCGTGGTGTCCTTCTTGTAGGTAATGTCGGCGATGGGGTCCATCACCACCCCGATCTTGAGGGCGCGTTCGCTCATCGGTGCGGTCTTCCATGGGTGGAAATGATTGGTTCATCGCATTTTGCCGGGAAATGCAGCACAGATCATCGCGAACAAGCTCCCTCCACAGCCCACTGCCGGTTAGCTTGTCCTTGCGGGAGCGAATTCATTCGCGATGGCGGCGGGCACTGTACCTTCCCGGCCATGCCGGGCGCCTGCGGCGCCAATCGGGAACAAGTTCCCTCCCACAAAAATCCCCGGCCCCATGCTCCAAATGGCCATCCAGGCCGGGTCGCGTGGGAGGCAATTTATTCCCAATAGCGAGGCCTTGACGTTTCACGCTGATCTGCGAAGAACCAAATGATCCCGGCAGTATGCCGCAGCGGCCGTCACAAGACCAAGCGGCGGCGCTTACTCGACACCGGGGTCGGCACCGGGCTCCACGCGACGGATGCCGGCGGCCTCGAGGCGAATCCGGCGCTGCCGGTAGAGCCCGCCGATGGCCTGCTTGAAGGCGTTCTTGCTGATCCCCAGCTGCGCCTTGATCGCGCTCGCCGGGCTCTTGTCGTTGAGCGCCAGAAAGCCCTCGCCGTCGTCGAGCGCCGCCATGATCCGCTCGCCGGCCAGGTCGCGCCGCGCGCCGCCCAACGGCTGCAGGGTCAGATCCAGCCGGCCGTCGTCGCGGACGCGCTTCACGTAACCGGTCAAACGCTCGCCACGGCGCGGCGGTCGCGAGCCCACCGCCTGGTATTCGTCGTGATACACAAGGCCCCAGAAGCGATGCTCGACCACCGCCTTGACGCCCAGCTCGGTGCGATCGCCGATCACAAGCGTCACCGCGTCGCCCGCGGCCAGCCCCTCGGCCTCGTCCTTGATGAACCGGTCCAGGCGCATCGAGGCCACCGGCCGGCCTTGCTCATCGACATTGATCTTCACCAGCACCGACTTGTCGACCGCCGGGCGGAAATCCTGCTCGCCGAACGGCAACAGCAAATCCTTGGGCCGGCCCCAGTCGAGAAACGCGCCGGTGGCGTTGACCGTGACCACCTTGAGCAGTGCCACCTCGCCGACCTCGGCAAGCGGCTGGCGCCGCCCACTGGCGGGTAAACGCGGGGAGGGATCCTGGGAGCGGGGCATAGACAATCACCTACGTGAGATAGGCGCTCATTATCACGCCGAGTGGCGATACGGGCAAAGGGCCGGGCATGAGACGACATTAGAGAGCGCACAAACGACGCGACATTGACGACTATGTATATATTGATAATATACATTCATGATTAACTGGGCACAGGTTACTGGCTTTGACTGGGACGAAGGCAACTCCCGAAAGAATGCGGAGAAGCACGGCGTCAGCCAGTCCGAAGCGGAAGAAATCTTCTTTAACGAGCCGCTTCTGGTGCTGGAAGACTCCAGGCACAGCCAAGCCGAGGCCCGCTTTCATGCCCTTGGCGAGACAGATGACAAGAGGCTGCTCCACGTCACGTTCATACAGAGGCAGAACGGCACGTTGATTCGAGTGATTTCCGCACGCGACATGCACCGCAAAGAGAGGGCGGTTTATGAGCAAGTCAAAAAAGATGCCTGAGTTCAAAACGGAAGCGGAAGAGCGAGCGTTCTGGGAAAGCCACGACTCCTCCGATTATGTGGACTGGAGCCAGGCGAAACCAGCTTCTTTCCCGAAATTGAAGCCATCAACCAAGACTATCTCGCTCCGCTTGCCCGAAACGCTACTTGATCGGATAAAGATCGAAGCGAACAAGCGAGACATGCCCTATCAGTCGCTGATCAAGGCTTGGCTGGTGGATGATGTGAACGACAGCCGGGGCTGAGGTTCTAACCCTTGGGCTCAGCCGCCGGCTTGGAGCGGCAGCGGAAAGACGGTCAGCTGCAACCCTTGGTTAAGCATCTATAAGCAACGATTGTTCGCGGACGATTCGCTTCGTGAGCGAATTCAAGTCACAATAGATGTCGTCCTCTTTAAAACCAAGCGAATAAAGCTGTTTAAGTATTTCTGTCCTTTTGGACGGGGTCTTTAGCACGAGCTTGGCAATACAGCCATTTCCAGCACTAAAAAAATATTCTTCGATACCTTTAAGCTGCTTTCCATGGAATGTGAAGCAGCCCTTCTGGGCCGAAATTCTTGGATTGACAAGAGGATGCTTGAAAGCAAACGGGTTCTCGGGAACTTTACTAGTAAGGCCCTCACGCAGCATACCGGGAAGCCAAGATTTAGTTGGACAGTGGTCTATATTTCTCTTGGGCACAATATTGCTTTCAAAACCTGTTGTGATTTTGTTGAGATCGGATGGAGACATAGCCCATACAGTGTTCGAAGTTTCCGACTCTTTTTCCAAAGCAAAACCTGAATCCGTGAGACTGACCCCCCTGCAGCGCTTCTAACCTACTGACCTGCATGGCAATATAGCGAATATCGTCATTCACCCAGACAGTGCCATGCCCAACGTCACGTTTCGCGCCAGTCGCCGTACCCTCACCAGCCACGCCGGGCTATCCATCATCGGGCAGTGCCTTGAGATCGCCGGCGTCGACAGCATCGACGGTCGCTTCCCCACCACGCTGGGCATGCGCACCAGCGACGTGGTCAAGAGCTATCTGGGCCTGCTGTGTCTGGGCATGAGCGACTATGACGCCATCGAGAATTTCCGCCGCGACAAACCGTTCCAGCACCTGCTGGCCCTGCAGAAGGTGCCGAGCTCCGCCACGCTGCGCCAACGGCTGGAGAAGCTCGCCGCCAATGATCTGCAGGCACGTACCGCGACTTGGTCCACCACCTTGCTGTCGCTGGTGGAAGCACCGATCACCGCCGAGAAGACGCATGTCTGTCTGGACATCGACACCTTCGTCATGGACAACAGCAACTCGCACAAGGAGGGCGTCTCGCGGACCTACCAGAAGGTCGATGGCTACACGCCGATCGCCGCCTATCTGGGCAATGAAGGCTGGTGCCTGGGCCTGGAGCTGCGTCCCGGCAAACAGCACACCATGAAGGAGAGCAACGCCTTCCTGGAGCGGGTGCTGCCACGCGCCCAGGGCCTGACCGAGCAACCGATCCTGGTCCGCGAGGACAGCGGCTTCGACAGCCAGGCGCATCTGGCCCTTCTCGAACGGCAGCGGCAGGCCTTTGCCGACGAGGGCCGGCGGCTCGACTACCTCGTCAAATGGAACCCGCGGGACTCGGCCAAGGCCGATCTCGCCACCTGGTGCGCCGTCGCCGAAGACTGCTGGCAAGAAGAGCTGCGCCCCGGCAAGCGCCAGGCGTTGTGGACACAGACCGTCTCGATCCGCGATGGCCAGACCGAGGTCGAGGTCAGGCGTGTGATGCGCCTGGTGGAGCGCACCGCCGATCGCGATGGCCAGCTGCTGCTCGAACCGGACTATGAGCTGGAAGGCTGGTGGACCAGCCTGGACGAGGCGCCGGAGGCGGTGATCCAGCGCTATCAGGCGCATGCCACCCATGAGCAGTTTCACAGCGAGATCAAGACCGATCTCGACCTGGAGCGTCTGCCCTCGGGCAAGTTCGCCACCAACGACCTGATCCTGCATCTCGCCCAGCTGGCCTATAACATCCTGCGTCTGATGGGGCAACTGGGCATGACTGGCGAGCTGAGCCCGGTGCGCCATCCCGCCAAGCGGCGCCGGATACGCACCGTATTGCAGGAACTGGTCCATCGTGCCGCCGTGGTAGTCCACAAGGCCCGTCAGATCATCCTCGATTTCGGGCAGGACATTGGCCGCATGACGGTGTTGAACACCCTGCGGAGCCGGCTGCGTTACCCGCGAGGATCGCCCTGCTGATCGCCTGTCGGGGAATGTCACTTGGAAGAGGGCTGATGGTCACCAGCAGCCAGCATCGCCATGCCCGGCGGGTAGAAATGCATGACAAAACGGATCATCGTCGCCGGCCGACGCGGCAATGGTTGGCCATCGCAGACATGCGTTCGGCGATTGAGACGGGATCGGAGGTCAAAAAATGCTCGCTGGCGGTGATAGGGAAAGTGCCGACGCCGGCTTCACGGATTCAGGCAAAATAGAGTCCAACCAATGGGGAGGTTGTCCAATCTAATAATCTGGTCGGCAAACCATAATGCTGCATCAATGCATACAACTCCAAGGGATCTTGGATAGCTTCAGAATAGAAAGAACGATAATGAATTAGAAATTCACCAACGCATGATTCTTCAAGATCAAGGTCAATTTTTTGCCAGACACATCCCGGAATTAGTGCGTAATTTGCCTCTTTAACTCCACGGTACCAGAGACCGCTTGGATGCATGTTCCATGCGCTAGGAAGGCACCGAACAATCTCCAAATACTCTTGGATTGAGTCAAACATTATTTCATTCATAACCATCCTAGGGCCTAGTATATTGAGCCTATCCAGAGAAATACACCAACACCCATAAAACACCAAGCGATCACGCTATTTTTATCCTCGCTCTGTAGATAAGCCCCGAGGAGAAATAAGGCTATTCCGAGTATCAAGACAAATAAATTCATTCTTGGAAGCCCCTTGTTCCTCAACAATTTATCCGCCCGCGATCGTGAGAGGTGGCCTGCCCCTTACCCCAAATCCCCAAAATAATACTGCAACAGCGTCAACACGACTACGGGGGCAGTTTCGGTGCGCAGAATGCGCGGGCCGAGGGTCAGCGGGGTGAAGCCGGCCGCCGTGGCGGCGTCGACTTCGGCGGGGGACAGGCCGCCTTCGGGGCCAATCAGCAGCGCGGCACGCTCGATGGTCTCGCGATCGGACCAGGGCGAGGCGGTGGCCGGGTGAAGCACCAGCCGCAACGCTTCGTCGCGGCTGGCCAGCCACTCGCCGAGCGGCTGCGGCGGGGGGGGCGGGGGCCGTGGGCACGGTGGCGCGCCCGCTCTGCTCGCAGGCGCTGCTCGCCACGCCCTGCCAGTGGGCGAGTTTCTTGGCCTCGCGTTCGCCCTTCAAGCGCACGTCGCCGTGCTCGGTGTAGAGCGGGGTGATCGCCGCCACGCCCAGCTCGGTGGCCTTCTGGAGGGCGTAGTCCATGCGATCGCCCTTGGAGATCGCCTGGCCCAGATGCACCGCCAGCGGCGACTCGCCGCGCCCCGCTTCCACCGCCTCGATGCGCGCGACGACCCGCTTGCGGGTGACCTCGACGAGCACGGCCGCGGCCTCCTGGCCACGGCCGTCGAACAGCGTCAGCGCCGCGCCCTCGCGCAGCCTGAGCACCGCCGCGACGTGGCGCGCCGGGCCTTCGGGCAGGCTCAGCTCGGCGCCCGCGGTGAGCGTGGCGTCGAAGTGGATGCGCGGGACGCTCATCGCCTTGCTGACTTGCTTACTGGGTAGTCTCGCTGCCTTCGGCCTGGCGCTGCTTCTTCTGGGCGTACATCGCCTCGAAGTTGACCGGCGCCAGCATCAACGGAGGGAAGCTGCCGCGGTTGACCAGATTGTCGATGCATTCACGCGCGTAGGGGAACAGCACGTTGGGGCAGAAGGCGCCCAGGGTGTGGTCGAGCTGCTCGCCTTCCAGCCCGGCGATGCGGAACAGCCCGCCCTGCTCGACCTCGACCAGAAACGAGGTGGTGCCGCTCTCGGCATGCGCGACCTGGGCGGTGACCTTGACCACCACCTCGTAGAGGTTCTCGCCGACCTGTTCGCTGGTGGTGTTGAGATCCAGGCTTACCTTGGGCTTGAACGGCTGCTGAAAGACCGAGGGCGCGTTGGGCGACTCGAAGGAGATGTCCTTGACGTAGATACGCTGCAGGGAAAATTGCAGTTGCTGCTGTTCGTTGCCCTGGGCGGCCTGCGGCTTGTTGTCGTCTGCCATAACTGTGTCTCTTGTCTGGATGAGGTTGTTCGATGAAGGCGGGCGAGCCGGTTACTTCTTGACCACCGGCATGTTGTCGGCCTGCCACTGGGCCATGCCGCCCTTGAGCTTGACCGCGCGCGCGAAACCGGCCTGGGTCAGCTTGGTGACGGCGGCGGCGGACGACTGGCCCTGCTTGCAGACCACCACGACCGGCTTGTCCTTGAACTTGTCGAGCTCGTTGAGACGCTGGTCGAGCTTGCCCTGGGGAATATTGCGCGCGCCGGCGATGTGCCCGGCCTTGAATTCCTTGGGATCGCGGATATCGACGATCACCGCGTCGTCGCGATTGACCAGCTTGGTGGCCTCGCCGGTATCGACACCGTGGTTGCCGGTCTTGGCCTCGTAGGCCAGCCAGGCGGCGAGCACCGCCACGAAGGCACCCACCAGCAGCGGGTGATTCTGCACGAATTCGAACAACTGATCGATCATGGGTCTGGGTAACTCTGCCGGATAGCGCTAGTTGATAGCTCGGGTTGAAAACGGCCCGCGCGTACGGGCGGCGCCCAGTATACACAAGCCTTGCGGCTGCGTCCGTCGACCATGGGCGGGTTGTGACGTTCGCCCATCCGCTGCGGTATGATGCCATACGAACGTGAGTCGCGAAGCCCGGAGGCTGGTGCCGCCAGTGCCGCCGGCCGATGCCCGCTACAGCAAACACGAGGCCCCAACATGGCAGATGCCACAGTTTCCCGCCCGCGCCCGGTGGCGTTGATCATCCTTGATGGCTACGGCCACAACGAGTCGACCGAACACAACGCGGTGGCCGCCGCCGACACGCCGGTGATGGATGCGCTCAAGTCGCGCTATCCCCACGGCCTGATCCACACCGACGGCGGCTACGTGGGCCTGCCCGACGGCCAGATGGGCAATTCCGAGGTGGGTCACATGAACCTCGGCGCGGGACGCATCGTCTATCAGGATTTCACCCGCATCACCAAGGCGATCGCCGACGATGAGCTGGCCGGCATCGCCGAGCTGACCCAGCCGATCGACGCCGCGGTGGCGGCCGGACGCGCCGTGCACCTGCTCGGACTGTTGTCGCCGGGGGGCGTGCACAGCCACGAAGATCATATCCTGGCGATGGCCGAACTGGCCGCGGCACGCGGCGCCAAGCGCATCTACATTCACGCCTTCCTCGATGGCCGCGACACCGCGCCAAAAAGCGCCCAGGCGTCCCTCGAGCGCGCCAACGCCCAGCTCGCCGAGCTGGTGGGCGCCGACAACGGCTTCGTCGCCTCGATCGTCGGGCGTTATTTCGCCATGGACCGCGACAACCGCTGGGATCGCGTCGAGCAGGCCTATCGCGTGGTGAGCGAAGGGGCCGGCACGCACATCGCCGAGTCCGCCGAAGCCGGCCTGGCGGCCGCCTACGCCCGCGGCGAAACCGACGAATTCGTCGTCGCCACCAGCGTACGCCCGGCGGGTGAGCCGGTGGTCATGGCCGACGGCGACGCGGCGATCTTCATGAACTTTCGCGCCGACCGCGCCCGTGAGCTGACCCGCGCCTTCGTCGAGGACGGTTTCAGCGGCTTCCAGCGCCAGGCGCGTCCACGCCTGGCCGGCGAGGGCCTGGTGATGCTCACCCGGTACGCCGCCGACATCCCCGCCCCGTGCGCCTTCCCGCCCAGCGACCTGGTCAACACCCTCGGCGAGGTGGTCGCCAAGCGCGGCATGACCCAGCTGCGCATCGCCGAAACCGAGAAGTACGCCCACGTGACGTTCTTCTTCTCCGGCGGTCGCGAGGCCGCGTTCGACGGCGAACACCGCGAGCTGATCCCCTCGCCGCAGGACGTCAAGACCTACGACGAGAAGCCCGAGATGAGCGCCGTTGAACTCACCGACACGCTAGTCTCGGCGATCGACGCGGGCAGCTACGACCTGATCGTCTGCAACTACGCCAACGGCGACATGGTCGGCCACAGCGGCGACTTCGACGCCGCGGTCAAGGCCATCGAGGCGGTCGACGTGTGCCTGGGCCGGGTGGTCGAGGCGATCGAGCGCGCCGGCGGCGAGTGCCTGATCACCGCCGATCACGGCAACGCCGAGCAGATGGTCAACCCCGAAACCGGCGCGCCGCAGACCGCCCACACCACCTTCGAGGTGCCGCTGGTCTACGTCACCCAGCGCCGCGCTGGCCTGCGCGACGACGGTCGGCTGTGCGATCTCGCCCCCACCCTGCTGGCGATGATGGGCGAGCCGATCCCCGACGAGATGACCGGCAACGTGCTGGTCGACTACCGCTGACCGGCGGGTGACTGTCGGCACGCCGCGCGGCGCCGCGCGCGCCATTCGCAACCTGGCGTTGGCCCTGGCGGCTAGCGCCGCGCTGCTGACGGGCGGCCTGCCCGACGCGGCGGCGCAGTCCGCCAGCAAGGAGGACGCCCAGGCCGCGGCAGCGCGTGTCGATGCGCTCGGCAAGGATCTCCAGGCGCTCGGCAAGCGCCTGGCGGCGACCCGCGAAGCGCGCAGCGATGCCAGCGAAGCGCTCGCCCAGGTCGAGACCCGGCTCGCCGAACTGCGCCGCCGGCTGGCCTCGCTGGCCGACCAACAGCGCCGCCTCGATGGCCAGATCGCCGGACTCGAGAGCCGCCGCCAGACCCTGCGCGAGCGGCGCCGCGAACAGCTCGACGCCTTGGCCAAGCAGCTCGACGCGCTCTACCGGGTCGGCGACTCGCCGCAGTTGAAACTCTTGCTCAACCAGGACGAGCCGGGGCGGCTCGATCGCCTGCAGACCTATCTCAACCGTCTTTCCCGGGCGCGTGAACGCCAGCTCGACGAACTGGCGCGACTCGACACCCAGCTCGCCGAGACCCGAACATCCCTCGATCAACGCCGCCAACGCCTCGCCGAGCTGGTCGCCGAGGCCGCCGAACAGCGCACCGCGCTGAATCGCCAGGCGCGTGAGCGCGAAGCGCTGGTCGCCAAGCTCGACGCGCGCTACAGCGACGAGCGCAGTCGCCAGCAAGCGCTGGCCCGCGCACGCAACGAGGCCGAACAGCAACTCGCGCGCATCCGCGAAGCGCTCAAGCGGCTCGACCAGCCGCCGCCTTCCACCGCCATCGACAAGACCCGCGGCGACCTGCCCTGGCCGGTGCAGGGCCGGATCGTCTCGACCTACGGCAGCGGCGAGGGCGTCAACCGCAACGGCCTGGTGATCGCCGCCGCCGCCGGCACCCCGGTCAAGGCGATTCATGCCGGGCGCGTGGTGTTCGCCGACTGGATGCGCGGCTTCGGCAACCTGTTGATCATCGACCACGGCGATGACGTGATGTCGCTGTACGCGTACGTCCAGCGCTTCGACGTCGCGGTCGGCGCCCGCGTCGCCAGCGGCCAGACGATCGCCGCCGTCGGCGCCAGCGGCGGGCGCCGCGATCCGGCGCTGTATTTCGAGATGCGCAAGAACGGCGAGCCGATCGATCCACGGCGCTGGATCAGCCAGCGCTGACACTCAGCCTCACTCCACGACGGCGCGGGTAGCACTGGCCCCGCCGCTAACGCTATGCTGAGCCCTCGCCCGACGCGATCCGGAGTGAGCATGCGCGTTCATTGTCTTCGCTGGCTGCTGCCAGCCCTTCTCGTTTCCTTCACAACACCGACGCTGGCCGCCCCCGAAGCGTCCGACGACGAGCTGCCGGTGGCCGATGTCCAGACCTTCGCCGAGGTCTTCGAGCGCATCAAGCGCGCCTACGTCGAGGAGGTCGACGACAGCACGCTGATGCGCAACGCCATGCGCGGCATGCTCAGCGAGCTCGACCCGCACTCGAGCTATCTCGACAGCGAGGATTTCGAGGCCCTGCGCGAGTCCACCGAGGGCGAGTTCGGCGGCGTGGGCATCGAGGTCGGCATGCAGGATGGCCAGTTGACGGTGATCGCGCCGATCGACGACACGCCGGCGGCGGCGGCCGGGCTCCAGCCCCGCGACGTGATCCTGCGCATCGACGCGACGCCCACCGAAGGCATGTCGCTGCAGCAAGCCGTGACGCTGATGCGCGGCGAGGCCGGCACCGACATCCAGATGACCATCCTGCGCGAGGGCGATAATTCCCCGCGTACGCTGACCCTGACCCGCCAGATCATCCGCAGCGACAGCGTCAAGCAAGAGCTGCTCGAACCCGGCTACGGCTATCTGCGGATCAGCCAGTTTCAGAGTCGCACCGGCAACCAGCTCAAGGATGCCCTCGCCACGCTCAAGCAGCAAGGGCCGCTGGACGGGCTGATACTCGACCTGCGCAACAACCCCGGCGGAGTCCTTGACAGCGCCGTCGAAGTCGCCGATGTCTTTCTCGACAGCGGGCTGATCGTGTATACCGAGGGCCGCTTGCCCGACAGCGACATGCGTTTCTCGGCGCAGGCCGAGGGTACCCTGACCGACGTGCCGATGGTGGTGCTGATCAACGGCGGCAGCGCCTCGGCAGCCGAGATCGTCGCCGGCGCCCTGCAGGATCAAGGCCGGGCGGTGGTGATGGGCACGCGGAGTTTCGGCAAGGGTTCCGTGCAGCAGGTCATGCCGCTGGGCAACGGCGATGGTCTCAAGCTGACCACGGCGCTGTATTACACGCCCAACGGCCGCTCGATCCAGGCCCAGGGCATCGCCCCCGATGTCGAGGTGGTGCGCGGCCGGCTCGAGGTCGCCGAAGGCAACGACTTCGGCCTGAGCGAATCGGATCTCGCCGGGCGGCTGGCCAACCCCAACGGCCGCGCGCCGAAGGACCGCGCATCCAGTCAGCCGGTGCTTGATTACCAGCTCGGCGAGGCGCTCAATCTGCTCAAGGCGCTCAACGTGCTCGAACGTCGCCCCGCCCGGTCGGCGGGCTCGGCGGGCGAAGCGCCCAGCGGCTAGCCGCGGCAGTGGGCGGCTATCGACAGCGCCGGCAGTGGGCGGCTATCGACAGCGCCGGCTAGCGACAGCGCGCCGGCAGCCGCCCGCGCTCGCCGATCGCCTGGCGCATCATCAGCCGCTTGACCGGCACCAGCCGGTCGGCTCCGCTCAACCCGACGTTGCGCAGCAGCCGCAGCGCCGGAGTTCGGGCGCCGAACAGCAACCTGAAACCATCCATCAATGCCAGCATCAGGCTATTGTCGCCGCGCCGTCGCCGTGCGTAGCGCGACAGGATGCGCACGTCGCCGAGGCCGGCACCGCGGTCGCGCGCCGCGAGCAGCTCCTCGGCGAGTACCGCGGCGTCCATCAGTCCCAGGTTGACGCCCTGGCCGGCCAGCGGATGAATGTTGTGGGCGGCATCGCCGATCAGCGCCAGCCCCGGCTCGACGTAATGCGCGGCGTGACGCTGGGTCAGCGGAAAGCGCGCCGTGGCGCCGGTCACCGTCACGCCGCCCAGGCGCTGCTCGAACGCCTCGCCCAGTTCGCCGGCCAATGCCTCGTCGGGCAGCGCGGCGAGACGCGCGGCCTCGTCGGACGCCGTCGACCAGACGATCGAGCAGTAGTGCGCATCGCCATCCACCGTCAGCGGCAAAAACGCCAGCGGCCCGTCGCCGCGGAAGACCTGACGGGCGACGCCGCCGTGGGGCCGCTCGCAGCGCACCGTGGTCACCAGCGCCGCCTGACCGGTGTCGCGTTCGCGCACGGCGATCTCGGCCAGCTCGCGCAGCTGCGAGCGCGCGCCGTCGGCGGCGATAACCAGCGGCGCCTGCAACCGGCGGCCGTCGTCGAGTATCAATCGACGTCCGCTGGCCGGGCTCTGCAAGGCCTTAAGCCGCACGCCGTAATCGATGCGCACCGAGGGCAACGCCTGCAGGCGCGCCTCCAGCGCGGCAAGCACCACCGCGTTCTCGACGATGTGCCCCAGCGTCGCGACCCCCACCTCGTCGGCATGAAAGCGGATCTCGCCGCTGCCTTCGCCGTCCCAGACCTGCATGCCGGTATAGGGCGTGGCGCGCCGCCCGGCGATCGCCGGCCACACACCGAGGTTGCTGAGCAAGCGCTCACTAACTGGCGTCAGCGCGCTGACCCGCGCCGCCGGCGGGCCCTTGCCCACCGCCTCGCCATCGAGCGGCCGCCCCCGGCTCTCGAGCACGCGCACGGCAATACCCGCCTCGCCGAGCAGCAGCGCCAGCGTGGCGCCGACCAGCCCGCCACCGACGACGATCACCTGCTCGGTGAACTCCCTGTCCTGCGGCGGGGCTTTTTCTTGCGACGAGGCTTGTCGAGCCGCCGCGGCATCGCTGTCTGTCATGAGTCGTTGTCCTTTGCCGTGTAGCCGTTGCAGTTACTAGCGTTCGATGCCCATCGCCCGCCTGGCCAATGTCCGGCGCAGCGGCCCGGCCAGATTGAGCCCCACCAACCCCGCCGCACGGGCGTGGGAAAGGAGGGGATGGTCGAGGCCGAACAGCCGGATCAGCCCATCGCTGAAACGGATCACGGTGTGGCTATCGCGTTCGCGGCGCGCCTCGAAATCCTGCATGACGCGCATGTCGCCCGGCCCCTGGCCGGTCGTCAGCCCCGCCTCGAGCGCCGCCACCAGGTCCATCACTCCGCGCAGCGCCAGGTTGAAGCCCTGGCCGGCGACCGGGTGCAGCGAGTGCGCGGCGTTGCCCAGCACCGCCAGCCCCGGACGCGCCGTTTCCTTCGCGGTCACCAGCGACAGCGGGTAGACGTGACGGGCGCCGACCCGCCGGAAGCGCCCCACCCGCTCGCCGAACGCCGCCTGCAGGCGCGCCAGGAAGGCCGCGTCGTCGAGCGCCAGGATCGCCTGTTCGCGACCCTGCTGGTGGGTCCAGATCAATTCCATGCGGTTGCCCTTGAGCGGCAGCAGCGCCAGCGGGCCATCCGGCGCGAAGCGCTCGAAGGCCACGCCGCGATGCGGGCGGCTGACCTCGAGGGTGGCGATCAGCGCGCTCTGCTCGTAGGGGGTCGTCCGGCTAATGATCCCCAGGCGTTCCTTGAGCCCCGAACGCCCGCCATCGGCGAGTACGGTCAGCCCGGCTTCAAGGATTTCGCCGTTGGACAGCGCCAGGCGATGGCCGCCGGCCTGCGGGGCGATCGACTCGACCCGCGCGGGGCACTGCCAGTCGATCGCCTGCTCGCCCAGCCGCGCATGCAGCACGCGGCCCATCCAGGCATTGGGCATTACGTACCCCAGCGCGTGCATGCCCAACTCCCGGGCCGTCAGCCGGGTCGCGCCAAGCCGGCCGCGCTCGCTGACGTGAATGGTCTCGATGGCCGTGGCCTCACCGGCCAGGTCCGGCCACACCCCCAGCGTCTCGAAGTGCCAGCGCGAGCCCAGCGCGATGGCGCTGGCGCGCACGTCGAAGCTCGGCTGATAGTCCGCCAGGTCCGCCCTGGAAGGCACCGCCAGCGGCGCCGCCTCGATCACCGTCACCCGCAGCCCGTGGCGTTCGATCAGCGGCGCCAGCGCGCAGCCCAGGCTCGCGCCGACCAGGCCGCCGCCGACGATGGCGATATCTACCGGGGTTACGCCCATGAACTCTCCTTTGTTCTGTAGCGCGTGTTCGTGTAGCGCGCCCTGCTGCTCAAGCCTATTCCGGCTCTTTACGTAATTTACGTATGATTAAAAATCACGCACATCGACTTGATCAATTCTTGACCATCAGGGCTTCGATATCCTCGACCCGCTTGGGCGCATCCGCCGTCAGTACCTCATGGCCAGTGGCGGTGACCACCACGTCGTCCTCGATGCGGATGCCGATGCCGCGCAAGGCGGCCGGAATGTCGTCGTCGGCCGGAATGTACAGCCCGGGCTCGACGGTCAATACCATCCCCGGCTCGAGCTGGCGCGGCTCGCCATCGCGGCGCTGGCCGCCGACGTCGTGCACGTCGAGCCCCAACCAGTGGGAGGTCGAATGCAGGTAGAAGCGCTTATAGCTTTCGTCGTCGATGCGCGCGTCTAGCTCGTCTTCAACGCTGCCCTGCAGCAGACCCAGCTCGATCAGCCCGCGGGTCAGGTCGCGGACCACGCCGCGATGGATCTCGCCGAGCGTCGCCCCGGGGCGTACGGCCTCGACGGCACGCGTCTGCGCGGCGAGCACGATGTCGTAGACGCTGCGCTGGGTGGCGCTGAAGCGGCCGTTGACCGGGAAGGTACGGGTGATGTCGCCGGCATACAGCGCGAATTCGGCGCCGGCGTCGATCAGTACCAGCTCGCCGGCGGCGAGGGTCGCGGCGTTCTCGATGTAATGCAGCACGCAGGCGTTGGCGCCGCCGCCGACGATGGTGCTGTAAGCCGGGGCGCGAGCGCCGTGCCACTGGAACTCGTGCTCGAGCTCGGCCTGCAACTGATACTCGCCGAGTCCGGGACGGGCGCTGCGCATTGCGCGCACATGCGCCCGGGCGGAGATCCGTGCGGCGTGGCGCATGAGCTCGAGCTCGGCGTCGCTCTTGATCAGACGCTGCTCGTGAATCAGCGCTGCGACGTCGACCAGCGCTTCGGGCGCGCGGGCGCCCCGCCGCGCGCGGGCCAGCAACTGTTGGCGCACCTCCTCGGCGAGCGCCATCGCGCCGTCGTCGCCGAGCGGCAGGTAAAGATGCCGTCGGCCATCGAGCAGCGCCGCCAGGCGCTCGTCGCGCTCGCTGTTGGCGAAGGCCTGGTCGACGCCGTAGCGCTCGACCGCCGCCTCGGCGCCGACCCGGATACCGGTCCAGGCTTCCAGAGCGGGGTCCTTGTCGAGACAGAACAGGACCGCTTCGCCGTCCTCGCGATCGGGCAGCAGCAGCAGCAGCGCATCGGGCTCGGGAAAACCGCACAGGTAATGGAAATCGCTGTTCTGGCGGAAAGTGTATTCGCTGTCGTTGCTGCGCGTGACCAACGTTGCTGCCGGCAACAGCACCGCGCTCGAGCCCGGCAACCCGGCCATCAGCGCCTGGCGCCGCTGGCGGTATTCGTCGAGGCCGATGGCCGCAGGGCGGGGCGATGATGACCGGGGCGATGATGAATAGTGTAGTGTGTCGGGTGCCATGCGCGCTCCTTTTCATTGCGTCGACGACTCATCGCGTCAGCGACGCGCAATCATTGGGTGGGTGGCGGGGTATCGCCCTGTTCGACCTGGGGGCTGGCGGGGTGCTGTTCGGTGTACAGCAGCATCGCAGCCATCCGTGCGTGCTCGGTGAGCGTGAACAGGTCGTTCTCGTTCTCGGGGCTGTCGTCGAGGGCCAGCTCGTCGAGCCCGGCCAGGGTCTCCAGGTCCTCGATCGCCTCGCGCAAGTTGGCCGACCAGGCGTCGCGGGTTTCGCCGCCGATCTCGTTGACCACTTCAAGGAAACCCAGCGTCCATTCGCGCAGGCCGCGGGCGCGCTCGGCGAGCGAAAAAAGCTCGTCGGGCAGCAGCGGTTCGAAGTTGAGATCGGCCGCGGAGAGCGCCTCCAGTGCCTGACGACGCCAGGCCAGCAGCACCTCGCCGGCTTCGCGGTCATGGGGCTGGTCGACGCCCATCGCCAGGCAGACCGTCTCCAGCCAGGCCCCGGCGGGAATGTCGTTAAGCGCCAGCGCAGCGCTCAGCTGGCCGTCCAGGAACGCCGGCGACTGCAGGCTGCCGTGGATTAGCAAGACATCGGCGACCGTGGAGAAATCGAGCTGATCGTTGATGATAGACATGAGCTTCCATAATGGCGGTTGGGAGATGCCCGTGACGGTCGCGGCGGGCCGGAGCAGCGCGTTGACCGGCCGGCGGGGCCTCTCTATAGTGGCTCGAACCGAGATATACAGTGGCTCGAAACCTGAGTTCATCTTATCGTACGGGCCGCTTCTTGGCCCGCGCCTGGAGCCTGCCATGAGCGACGACGCACGGTCGACCACCGAGATCACCCTGCTGGGACGCTCTTACGTGATTGCCTGCCCGCCCGACGAAGAAGCCGAGCTCAAGCGCACCGCCCGTTACCTGGACCGCGCGATGCATGGCATCCACTCCCGCGGCAAGGTGCTCGATGCCGAGAAGATCGCCATCATGGCCGCGCTCAACATCACCCATGAACTGCTTCAGGTGCAGGACGAGAAACGCGCCGGCGAGGACAGCCTGGCCGAGCTCAACCAGCGCCTGGAGCGCGCGCTCGGCGAGATTCCCAAGCGCTGAGCCGATTGAGCAAACAGGCCTTTGGCCATACTTCCAGCTCTGTTACGATGAAAGCGTTCCCTGGGGTGTACGTCAGTCGTTGACGTCCCTCGAGCCTATGCGCAGTACCCAGGGGGCCAATTGCTAGACAGACCCGTGTGCATGTCCGTGCGACGGAAAGCCTGACGGTCTGTCTGCGGCCACCCACCTTGAACCAGTGGGTTCAAGGGCCAGAACGACAGCGGCACTCTGGGGAACCCTTTTCAGCCATTCATGGCCATGCCCGTGTCTGACCCGCAGTTTCTCAACGATCAGCGCAAGGCCCTGCGGCGGACCCTGCGCCAGCGCCGGCGCGCGCTGACCAAAGCCCAGCAGCGTCAGGCCGGCGAGGCGCTGTGCCGCCGGTTGCGAGGCCTGCCGGAAGTCCAGCGTGCCCGACGGGTCGCTCTCTACCTGCCCAACGACGGCGAAATCGACGCCACCCCGCTGCTGGCCTGGCTGCGCCGCCGCGGTGCGCGTGCCTACCTGCCGGTACTGCGCCCGCTGGCCAAGAACCGGCTATGGTTCGTGCACTATCATGCCGCCACGCCGATGACCCGCAACCGCTTCGGCATTCGCGAGCCGGATACCCGCCATGGCGCCCATCGCGCCCGTCAGTTGCCGCCCTGGGCACTCGACCTGGCGCTTCTACCCTTGGTCGGCTTCGACGATCTGGGCAACCGGCTGGGCATGGGCGGCGGCTTCTACGATCGCAGCTTCGCCTTCACCCGCCGGCGCGGGCCGCGCCCTCGCCTGATCGGCGTCGCCCACGACTGCCAGCATGTCGAGCGGCTGCCGTTCGCCGGCTGGGACGTACCGCTCGACGCCATCGTCAGTGACCGCCGGATGGTCCGCCCACGCCATCGCTAACGCTGAGGAGAACCCATAAAAAACCGCCAGAGGCTTGCCTCTGGCGGTTTTTTATGGCGGCTCGCGGTACAGCCCGGTCGACATCAGGTACCGATCAAAGTCTGTGCGTAGCCAGTGGCGACTATCCCCAGACCGAAGATCAATACCAGCGCCATGACCAGGTCGGGCTTGCGTTTCATGACCAACTCCGAAATTTAGCGTTAATAATGCTGCACCCAGATAACGCACCGACTATAGGGCTACTATAAAAGAATGACAATACTCGGTGCGCAAACGCTAATTGACAGAGCCCACTCTTTACAAGGGGTTACAGGTTAGCAAGTGGCCACTCACCCGAATTGGCTATTAAAACTCGCGTTATTCCATGAACAGCCGATAAGCGACGTTCTCGGTTTCCTTCCAGTAACGGTAACCAATCTTCTCGAAATACTCTTCGACATGGTAACGATCGCCGTTGGGAACCTGCATGCCGACCAGTACCCGACCGTAGGCAGCGCCATGATTGCGATAGTGGAATAGCGAGATATTCCAGTCGGCGGGAAGATGGGTGAGAAAGTTCATCAGCGCGCCGGGGCGCTCGGGAAACTCGAAGCGGTAGACCTCTTCCTCGAAGTGCTCCTTGGGCCGCCCGCCGCCGAGATGGCGGATATGCAGCTTGGCCAGTTCGTTGTCGGTCAAATCCTCGACCGGATAGCCGGCCTCGCGCAGCTTGTCGGCCACCGCCCGGCGGTCCTCGCCGCCCGGCTTGACCTGCACGCCGACAAAGATGTGCGCGCTGTCGGCATCGGCGTAGCGGTAGTTGAATTCGGTGACCATGCGCTTGCCAATGGTCCGGCAGAATTTCTTGAAGCTGCCCGGCCGCTCGGGGATGGTCACCGCCAGGATCGCCTCGCGCTGCTCGCCGAGTTCGGTGCGCTCGGCGATGTGCTGGAGACGATCGAAATTGGTGTTGGCGCCGGAGTTGATGCAGACCAGCGTCTGGCCCGTGACGCCGGTCTGCTGAACGTATTTCTTGAGCCCGGCCAGCGCCAGCGCGCCGGAGGTCTCGGCCACCGCGCGGGTGTCCTCGAAGGTGTCCTTGACCGCGGCGCACATCTCGTCGGTGGTGACGGTGATCACCCCGTCGACCAGATCACGCATCACCGCGAACGGCACCTCGCCGATCTGCGCCACCGCGACGCCCTCGGCGAACACCCCGACCTGCTCCAGGACGACCCGCTCGCCGGCCTCCAGCGCCGCCTTGAGACAGGCGCTGTCCTCGCTCTCGACGCCGAACACCTTGATCTCGGGACGCAGGTACTTGACGTAGGCGGCGATTCCGGCGATCAGTCCGCCGCCACCCACCGGCACGAAGATCGCGTCGAGCCGGCCGGGCTGCTGACGCAGGATCTCCATGCCCACGGTGCCCTGGCCGGCGATCACGTCGATATCGTCGAACGGCGGGATATAGGTGTAGCCGTGCGCCTCGATCAACTCGCGGGCATGGGCCAGCGCCTCGCCGAAGGCGTCGCCGCGCAACACCACCTTGGCGCCCCGGGCGCGCACCGCCTGGACCTTGATCTCGGGGGTGATGCGCGGCATCACGATCACCGCCTTGACACCGAGCTGCTTGGCCGCCAGCGCCAGCCCCTGGGCGTGGTTGCCGGCCGAGGCGGCGATCACGCCCTTGGCCTTCTGCGCCTCGCTGAGCTGCGCCATCTTGTTGTAGGCGCCGCGCACCTTGAACGAGTAGACCGGCTGCAGGTCCTCGCGCTTGATCAGGATCTGGTTGTCGAGACGGCGGGACAGGAAGTGCGCGGGCGAGAGCGGGGTTTCGCGGGCCGCTTCGTATACGCGGGCCTTGAGTATCTTCTTGACGGTGTCTTCGAGCATCCTGGAGTCCTGAGTCGCACGTCGCATAGGCCGCGTCGCGTGGGCATTGCACCCGACTGGAAAACCCCTATTGGTAGCAGACGCGGCGCCTCGGCGTCCAGCAAAAGCCCAGCTAGAGCAGGGCTATCGCAGTTGAACTGACGAAGGGCGCCGGGGATAAGCCGAAGAGGAGGTCCGACGCCATGGACGGCGTCGGTAGCGTACATGGAGGTATTCACAGCGCCTCCGGCACGCCGGCCCCGCTCGCAGGCTTATCGACGGATCAGCCCCGAGCGAAACGCCAACTGCGATTGCCCTGCCAGCTAGAGCCGCTGCGTTGCTCGCCATGCCGGCCCAGCGGGCATCTACAGCGGCTCCCGGCTGGCCTATAATGGCCGTCCCTGCCCATCGACCGACGAGCCTTGCCATGACCCAGGACGCCTTAAAGCGCGCGGTGGCCGCCGCCGCCATCGACGAAATCAAGCCGCTGCTTCACGCCGACTGCGTGATCGGGGTCGGCACCGGCTCCACCGCCAATCATTTCATCGATCTGCTGGCGGCACATCGTCACGACTTCAAGGGCGCAGTGGCCAGCTCCGAAGCCACCGCCAAGCGGCTGCGCGATCACGGCATCGAGGTCTTCGAGCTCAACCATGTGGGCAGCCTTCCGGTCTACGTCGACGGCGCCGACGAGATCAATCCGCGCCTGGAGATGATCAAGGGCGGCGGCGCGGCGCTGACCCGCGAGAAGATCATCGCCGCCTGCGCCGAGCGCTTCGTGTGCATTGCCGACGCCTCCAAGCGCGTCGCAGTGCTCGGCGGCTTTCCGCTGCCCATCGAGGTGATCCCCATGGCGCGCTCCTACGTGGCCCGCGAGCTGGTCGCGCGCGGTCTCACCCCGGTCTACCGCGACGGCGTGATCACCGACAACGGCAATCAGGTTCTCGACTGCTACGACTATCTCATCGAGGCCCCGGCCGAACTCGAGTCCGAACTCAACGACATCGCCGGCGTGGTCACCAACGGCCTGTTCGCGCGCCGCGGCGCCGACGTGCTGCTACTGGCCGGCGAGGAGGGCGTGACGCGTTTCACGCGTTGAGGGCATTGCGCTCGAACTAAGCATTTGAGCGCAAGTAAGCGCTTACTTTCTCGAGCGTCGCCGCCAGTGCACCGCGGTTGGCCTCGACTACCGCCCGGCCCGCGGCACCCAGACGTTGGCGCTCCTCGGGGGCGTCGAACAGCGTGATCAGCACTTCGCCCAGCGCCGAGCCATCGACGATTTCACGCCGCGCATCGGCCTCGGCCAGGGTATCGGCGATCTCACGCAGATTGTCCAGATAGGGCCCGCTGACCACCGCCACACCCAGTGCCGCCGGTTCGAGCAGGTTGTGCCCGCCCACCGGCACCAGCGAGCCGCCGACGAAGGCCACATCCGCCGCGCCGTAGAAGCGCATCAAATCGCCCATGGTGTCGCCCAGCACAATGGCGGTGTCCGGCTCCGGCACCTCGCCGCGCGAATGCCGCGCCACGACCAGGCCTCGCGCCCGGCACACCTCGGCGACCGCGTCGAAGCGTTGCGGATGGCGCGGCACCAGCACCAGCAGGGCGTCTGGATAGCGCTCGCGCAGCCGGGCGTGAGCGACGAGCACCGCTTCGTCCTCGCCGGGATGGGTCGAGCCGGCGACCCACACCGGTCGCTCGCCCCAGCTAGTGCGTAAGCGCTCACTTTCGCTTTCGAGGCTGTCATCGAGCTGAATGTCGAACTTGAGCGCACCGGTGACGGCGGTTCGGGCGGCCGGGCAGCCGAGTGCGCGAAAGCGCCCGGCATCCTCGCCCGACTTGGCACCCACCCAGGCGACACTCTCGAGCATGTCGCGGCTCAATGCCGCGAAGCGCCGGTAGGTAGCGAAGGCGCCGAGGCTGAGGCGGCCATTGGCGATCACTACCGGCACCCCGCGAGTCGCGCAGGCATGCAATAGATTCGGCCACAGCTCGGTTTCGGCGATGATCGCCAGCGCCGGCTGCAGGCGCTCGACGAAGCGCCGGGCGGCACCGGGAAAGTCCAGCGGCAGGAAGTGATGGCGCACCGCGTCGCCGAACAGCGTCTCGATGCGTTCGGCGCCGGTCGCGGTCATGGTGGTGATCACCAGCGCATGGTCGGCATGCTGCGCCAGCAGCGCGCGTATCAGCGGCGTGGCGGTGACCACTTCGCCGAGCGACGCCGCGTGCAACCAGATGCGCGGCCGCGCGTCGGTGCGTCGGGGAATCAGCCCGAGGCGTTCACCACGCGGGTGAGTGGGCGCTGACTCACGCCACACCAGGCGCCAGATCAGCGGCGCGGCAAGATACAGCACGCCGCTGTAGGCGAGCCGCGCCAGCCCGTGGCGGGAGGCCACACTCAGCGCTCGCGATCGAGGATGGTGGCGATCATCGCAGTGGTCGACACGCCGTCCTCGAAGCCCAGCACCTTGACCTCGCCGCCGTTGGCGATCACCGCCTCGCCGCCGGCGATCTCCTCGGGCCGGTAGTCGCCGCCCTTGACCAGTACGTCGGGCAGCACCGATTCGATCAGCCGGTCCGGTGTCTCTTCGCCGAAGGCGACCACCCAGTCGACGGCGGCGAGACTCGCCAGCACCTGCATGCGCCGCGCCAGGCTATTGATCGGCCGGCGCGGCCCCTTGAGTCGCGCCACCGAGGCGTCGTCGTTGACCGCGACGATCAGCCGGTCGCCGAGTCGCCGGGCCTGTTCGAGATAGGCGACGTGCCCGGCGTGCAGGATGTCGAAGCAGCCGTTGGTCATCACCACCCGCTCGCCGCGGGCCTGGGCGGCGCGCACCGCCTCGATCAGCGCCGCCGCCTCGATGGCGCCGAATTCGGCGAGCTTGTCACCATGCAGCGCGGTGTAGAGCTCGGCCACCGACAGCGTGGCGGTACCCGGCTTGGCGACCACCAGCCCGGCGGCGAGATTGGCCAGGGTCACCGCCTCGGGATAGGCATGGCCCGCGGCCAGCGCCAGCCCGAGCACGCCGATCACCGTGTCGCCGGCGCCGGTGACGTCGAACACCTCGCGGGCGTGGGTAGGCAGGTGCAGCGGCGCATGATCCGCGCGGATCAGCGTCATGCCGCGCTCGCTGCGGGTGATCAGCAATGCCTCCAGTTCGAGCTCGGCACGCAGCCGTTCGCCCTTGGCGGCCAGCTCGGCGTCGTCGCGGCAGACCCCGACCACCGCCTCGAACTCGCCCAGGTTGGGGGTGATCACGCTGGCGCCGCGATAACGCCGGAAGTCGCCGCCCTTGGGATCGACCAGCACCCGCTTGCCGCTGGCGCGGATCAGCGCGATCAATTCCTCGACGCGGCCCAGCGTGCCCTTGCCGTAATCGGAGAGGATCACCAAATCGCTGTCGGGCAGTGCAGCCTCGACCCGGTCGAGCATTTCGCCGGTATCGATGCCGGCCAGGCTGTCCTCGAAATCCAGGCGGATCAGCTGCTGGCTGCGACTCATCACCCGTAGCTTGGTGATCGTGGGTATCTGGGGGTTGCGCTGAAAGTGAGTGCTTACATCGGCATCTTCGAGCCGCGCGCTCAGCACGCTGGCGTTGTCGTCGTCGCCGACCAGCCCCGCCAACGCCACGTGGCCCCCCAGTGCGGCGATGTTGAGCGCGACGTTGGCGGCGCCGCCCGGGCGGTCCTCGCTTTCGCCGACGCGCACCACCGGCACCGGCGCCTCCGGCGAGATCCGCGAGGTGCCGCCATGCCAGTAGCGGTCGAGCATCACATCGCCCACCACCAGCAGGCGGGCCCGTTCGAGGGCGGTCAGGTCAAACTTCATCGCGCGGCTCCAGCGTCGGGTTGGGTCGGGGTAGCGCCAGGACCTGATCGACACGCGCGATCACGTCCTCGGCGCGAATCAGCGCCATGGCATCCGGATGACGGACCCGCTGCCCCCAGGGAAGCGTCTCCGGGTCCTTGTGCAGGTAACGGCGTACCGCGTCAGGGTAGCGATCGACGACGTAGTCGCGCCAACCGTAGGGCGCGGCGCGATCGGGGTTGGTGGTGGCGTAGAGCCCGACGGTGGGCGTGCCCAGGGCGTTGGCCATGTGCACCGGGCCGGAGTCCGGGGCGATCGCCAGCCGGGCCTGGTCGATCAGCGCCAGCAGGCCCTTGAGCGAGCTCGCGCCGATCGCGTCGATCACCGATTCGGCGGCGGCAAGCTGACGGATACGCTCGCCCATCTCGCGCTCCTGGGCGCTGCCGCCGCCGGTCAGCACGCTCTTCAGGCCGTGCTGGGTCCACACATGCTCGATCAGCGTCGCGTAGCCCTGTGCCGACCAGTTGCGGAAGTTGCGCAACCGCGGGTTGGCGCAGGGACTGATCACCAGGTAGCCGCCCTCGCCGCTCAGTCGCCGGGCCTCGGCGCGTGCCGTAGCAGGAATCGGCAAGTCCCATTCGAGCCGGGTATCGGCGACGCCCAGCAGGCGAGCGAAGTCCATGAACGACTCGAGGACGTGGGCACGCGCGTGAACGGCGAGCTGGCGATGGGTGAACCAGTGCTGCCAATCCTTGGCGCGGGCCTTGTCGTACCCCACCCGCACGGCGCTGTTGAGCCCCATCAACAGCACGCTGGCGCGCAGCGCCTGTTGCATGTGCAGCAGCACGTCGAAGCGCGTCGGCGCCAGCTGCCGCCAGAGTTCGCGCATCCCGGCCAACCCCGTCGCCTTGTCGTAGACCACGAACTCGACCCCGGACAGGCCCGCCAGTAGACTATGCTCCGCCTTGCCGATGATCCAGGTGATGCGGGCGTTGGGCCACTGGCGTTGCAGGGCGCGCACGGTGGGCACCAGATTGCAGACATCGCCCAGCGCGGAAAGGCGCAGAATGCCGATATGCGCGGGCTGAGCTGGCAAAGGATGCTTCATGCGGTTGGCAACACTCCAGGTGGGCAGGCAATTCATTTTACATGACGCCGGCATTCTATGTGATGCCACGACCCCGCCACAAACGCTGGTCACCGGAGGCGCCCGCGACTCGTTCGACCCGGCGTGGTTCAGTGCCACCTTCTGGCAACGCCACGACGCCGTGGTCGGCCAGGCCCCGGGGCGCGGGGCCAGCCTGTTCGTCGATGCCGCCAGGATCGCCCTGGCCGACGAGCAATGGGTACTGCGCGACTATCGCCGCGGCGGCATGGCGGCACGGCTCAGCGAGGCACGCTACGTCTGGACCGGGCTGGAGCGCAGCCGCGCCTTTTGCGAGATGCGCCTCACCGCCAGGCTGTACGACCAGGGCCTGCCGGTGCCACGCCCGGTGGCCGCTCGCGTGACGCGCCATGGGCTCAGTTACGCCGCCGCGCTGCTCACCGTGCGCCTGGCCGGCGCGCGCGCCCTGGCCGAGTGCCTAGAAGGCAACGACCCGGCTTTGCTCGAGCGCGTCGGCGCCACGATCCGCCGCTTCCACGCCGCCGGGCTCGACCACGTCGATCTCAATGCGCGCAACCTGCTGATCACCCCCGACGAGAGGGTATGGCTGATCGACCTGGACCGTTGCCGGCTGCGCCGTCCAGGAGACTGGCAGAACGCCAATCTCGAACGCCTGCAGCGCTCGCTGGCGAAGTTCGACGCCGAGGAGGCGGTGCCGGCGATCCTGCGCGGCTACGACCGGGCCGGGCCGGCTCGGGTATAATTCGCGGTCAATCCATGCCACGGCGCGATGCGCCACTGCGGGGAGTTGACATGCCACAGCCCAAGGGCCAGCGCCTGCTGGTCGTGCGCAACGACAAGCTCGGCGACTTCATGCTCGCCTGGCCCGCCCTGGCCTGCCTCAAGCAAGCCCATCCGGACAATCATGTCAGCGTGCTGGTGCCGCACTATACCGCTGCCCTCGCCCGGGCCTGCCCGTGGGTCGACGAGGTGCTCGTCGACCCCGGCGACGACGCGTCGCGCGATGTGCAGCGCGCCTTGCTCGCCCAGCTGCGCGCGGGCCGTTTCGATGCGCTGCTGACGCTGTTCTCGACGCCGCGCATCGGCTGGCTGGGCTGGCGGGCCGGCATTGCGCTGCGCCTGGCGCCGGCGACCAAGTGGGCTCAGGTGTTCCACAACCGGCGTATCGTCCAGCGCCGTTCGCGCTCGCAGCGCCCCGAGTATCGCTACAACCTGGAGCTCGCCGAGGCGCTGTTGACCCAGCTCGGCCAGCCGATTCCGATACTCGAGCCGCCCTACTGGCCGCTGCCGACAACGATGCGCGGCGAGCAGCGCCAGCGCCTGGCCCGTGAATGCGGGCTCGACGCGCGACGCCGCTGGGGCTTCGTGCACGGTGGCAGCGGGGGCTCGGCGGTCAACCTGTCGCCCGCGCACTATGCCGCGCTGGTCGCGAGCATCGACGTGCGCCTGGACACACCCGCGGAGTGGGTACTCACTTCGGGACCCGGCGAGCACGCCGCCGCCGCCGCGCTGTGCGACGACCTCGTCGACCAGGGCGTGGCGACGCGGGTCATGCCGCCGCGTGACGACCTGGTCGATTTTGCCCACAGCCTGAGCGCCGCCGACCTGCTCATCGCCGGTTCCACGGGGCCGTTGCATATCGCCGGCTGCCTGGACGTGCCCACCGTCGGCTTCTACCCGGCCAAGCGCTCGGCGACGCCGCTGCGCTGGCAGACCTGTAACCGCGACGCCCATCGCCTGGCGTTCAGCCCACCCGCCGACGAGCACGCCACCGACATGAGCCGCATCGACATCGAGGCCGCGGCACAGGCCATCGCCGACTGGTGGCCCGCGCCGACCGCGTCGCCCATGCCTGCCACGGGGAGCCGCTAATGCCCATCACCGGAATCGTCATCACCCTCAACGAGGCCGCCAACATCGCCGCCTGCATCCGCTCGCTGCAGCGTGTCTGCGACGAGGTGATCGTCGTCGACTCGCTGAGCGAGGACGACACGGTGGCGATCGCCGAAGCGCACGGCGCGCACGTCATCGCCCAGGCCTACCTCGGCGACGGCCCGCAGAAGGCCCATGGCGTGCCCTTCGCCCGCAACGACTGGATTCTCGCCCTCGATGCCGACGAGCGCCTCGCTGACGATGCCGTCGCGCTGATCGAGGGTCTGGCGCTGGACGATCCTTCCCAGGCCTACGCCTTCCGGCGCAAGAACTACGTTGGAAATCACTGGATTCGCGCCGCCGGCTTCTATCCCGACTCGGTGACGCGGCTCTACAATCGCACCACCGCGGGCTATCTGCCCAGGAAGGCCCATTCCTCGGTCGAGGCGCCCCGCGTCAAGCTCACCCAGGCCCACCTTGATCACTTCACTTACGCCAGCCTGTCGCACTGGATCCAGCGCATCGACGCGCTCTCGACCCGTGACGCCTGGGCGATGAAGGAGCGGGGCGTGACGCCCTCGCCGCTGCGTCCCGCCGTGCACGCCTTGACGGCGACGCTGCGCAAGCTGCTGTTCAAGGGGGGCCTGCTCCAGGGCGCCGATGGCATGACGGTCGCGCTGACCACGGCGTTCCACGCCTACATGAAATACGCCAAGCTCAACGAGCTCTACGAAAACGAGCGTACCGCCAATGCTCAGGAGCCGCCTCCGTGACATGGCTATGACAGCCCCATGACGCGCTTGCTAGTCTAAGAGTCTGTCGGGTTTGACCGATCGTCACGAGAAGCACGGATTTCGAGTCAAATTAAACGATCGATTGAGGCGAATAGCGCGCTATTTAACGAAATGGATCGATAAAGTTGGCCGAAAGCCCGGGATTCGCAGTAGATCAGCGTCAAGCCCGATAGGCTCCTGCGTTGCTCGGAAGGATTCTTGCAGATGTCGACCCGTTTACCCGCCGGACGCTGGTGGGCCATCGCCTACCTGGGTCTGTGTATCGGCTACGCCATGACCACGGTATTCAGTCTGTCGCATTTCTGGGCGCTGCCGGTCCTGGTCCTGTGGCTGATGCTAGCCTGGGAGTTTCGTTGGGGGGCTCCCGCCCATCAGGTCGTCCGGCCGCGCGCCTGGCCCTGGTCGCTGCTGCCGCTGGCACTGTGGTGGATCTACCTGTTTCTGGCCGATAGCTACGGCAAGGTCGACCTTGGCGCGGTGATCTTCCACTTGCAGGCGGGGATCGCCGATAACGGCAGCGGCGGGCGGATCTTCGTCGGGATGGTTTATACCCTGACCGGGCTGATCATGCTCGGCATATTCACCTGGCTGGTGCGCGTCGATCAGCGCTGGCGGCTGCTCGAGCGCGTGCTGGTGTTGTTCCTGCTGGCCTTCAACCCGTTGCTGTTCGGCATCACCCTGGAAGGGGCGTCGATCGTCGCCGAGGATGGCGCCTGGCTGGAGCGCCGCTATGTGCCGCCGCAGATCGAGGCCATGCCAGAGAACCCGCCCAACCTGATCTATCTGTACATGGAAAGTACCGAAGGCACCTACGCCGACGAATCGCGTTTCGGCGACGTCTATGCTGACCTGGAGACGCTCGGCCAGCGCGGCGTGGTCTTCAAGGGCCTGCGCCAGATCGCCAATACCGGCTGGACCACGGCGGGCATGATCGCCAGCCAGTGCGGCACGCCACTGATCCCCGCGGGGCTGTTGCATGACTCCCAGCTCGAGCCGCTGGAGTACGTGGTGCCAGGCGTCGACTGTCTCGGCGACCTGCTTTCCAGACGCGGCTACAATCTGACCTTCATGGGCGGAGCCAGCCTCGACTTCGCCGGCAAGGGATTGTTCTACAAGCAGCATGGCTTCGACACCGTGCTCGGCCGCGAAGCCTTGAGTCCGCGCCTCGACGATCCCGGCTATCTCAACAGTTGGGGGTTGTACGACGATTCGCTGCTGGACATGGCGGTTCAGCGGGTGCGCACCCTGCAGCGTCAGCCCGAGCCCTTCGGGCTTTTCGCGGCCACCTTGTCGGCGCATCCACCCTACGGTTATCCAGCCCGGCGTTGTCGCAACAACCAGGGGGCTTTCGATGGCAAGAATATCCTGTACTCCATCAAGTGCACCGGGTGGCTGACGCGTCGCTTCGTCGAGCGCCTCGAGCGCGAAGGGTTGCTCGACAACACCCTGGTGGTGATCGCCAGTGATCACCTGGCAATGAAGAATTCCGCCTGGCAGGCACTGACCGCCGGCGAGCGAGAGAACACCTTGATCATGTTCGGAAATGGTCTCGAGCCACGGGTCATCGAGCGCGAGTCGTCGATGGTCGATGTACTGCCGACGGTGCTGGAAGCCATGGGCTTCGAGGTGCCCGCCAACCGCGCCGGGCTCGGTGCCTCCCTGCTGTCGCCGGCCCAGACGCTGCTGGAGCGTCACGGCATCGAGACGATCGATGCGCGCATGCGGTCAGAAAGCGCGCTGCAGCAACGCCTGTGGAAGCCTTCCTCGGGCGAGTCGCCGCGCTAGCCCAGCGAGCGATGCCGCGCCGGCTTGTCGACGCGTGTAAACGCTATCTGCGATAGCCCTGGGCTGGCGTGCGGCCGAATCGGGCCGTCAGTTCGAGGCGATCGCGCGGCTCAGTCGCTCGGGCATGATGTGCTTCAGACAGTGCGTGTGCCCCAGTGGGCAGGTGCGCTGGAAACAGGGCGAGCAATCAAGCTCGAGATCGTGGATGACGGCGTTATCGCTCAACGGTGGCGTGTAGACCGGCGACGACGAGCCGTAGATGGCCTGGATGCGTGTGCCCACCGCGGCGGCGACGTGCATCAGCCCCGAATCGTTGGTGACCACCTGCTTGCAGGCGGCCAGCAGATCCACGGCGTCGCCCAGCTTGGTCCGGCCGCACAGATTGACAACGCCATCGAGTCCCCGGGCGATCTGCTCGCCGTCATCGGCATCCCTGGGCCCGCCCAGCACCCAGACGCCATAACCGCGCTTCGTGAGCACCTGGGCAAGTTCGCGGAAATAAGCCAATGGCCATTGCTTGGCGGGCCCGTATTCGGCGCCGGGCATCAGGCCGATGGCCGGGCCGTCACCGAGCCCGAAGGTCTCGCGAAGACGCCGCTGGCGGCCCGGGTCGACCCGCAAACGCGGCCGGGGGATGGCGAAATCGCCGCGTGCCGCCTGTTTTTCGTCGAGCCCCAGCGAGACGAAGCGCTTGACGGTCTGATCGAGCGTCGCCTTGTCGAGCTTGCGGCGCCGATTCAGCAACACCACGCGCTGCTCGCCGGTAAAGCCGATGCGCTCGGGGATCCGTGCCAGAAACGGCACCAGCGCCGACTTCCACGAGCGTGGCAGGACCAGTGCCCGATCGAAGCGACCGCGCAGCGAGCGGGCCACCGCGCGGCGCGCTTGCCAGCCGAACTCGCCATGCCCGACCTCCAGCGCGATCGCCTCGTCGACTTCGGGCATGCGCGCCAGGATCGGCTGCGACCAGGCCGGCGCCAGCACCCCCAGGGACGCTTCCGGGTAGCGCGTCTTGAGCGTCATGAACAGGCTCTGGGCCATGACCATGTCACCGACCCAGGAGGGGCCGACGATCAGGATGCGCGGCGCGGATGCGTCAGCCATTCAGCCAATCCAGGTAGGCGCCGACGCCCTCGCGCACGGTCTTGAACTCGGCGGTGTAGCCCGCCTCGCGCAGCCGCGAAATATCCGCGCGGGTATAGCTCTGATAGCGCCCCTTGAGCTCGTCGGGGAAGTCGATGTACTCGATCTCGCCGCGCCGGTAATGATCGATCACCGTCTCGGCGATCGCCTTGAAGGGCTCCGCGCGGCCGGTGCCCAGGTTGTAGATGCCCGAGACCTCGGGGTTGTCGAAAAACCACAGATTGACGTCGACCACGTCGCCGACGTAGACGAAGTCGCGGCTCTGCATGCCGGCATCAAAGCCTTCCCAGGCACCGAACAGCCGCGGATTCTGCCCCTGACTGACCTGGGTGTGGTGATGGTAAGCCACGCTGGCCATCTTGCCCTTGTGCTGCTCGCGCGGACCGTAGACATTGAAATAGCGAAAGCCCACCACCTGGCTGGTGAAGCTGCCCCAGCGTGCGCGCACGTACTGGTCGAACAGCAGCTTCGAGTAGCCATAGACGTTGAGCGGTTTCTCGTGCTCCGGCGCCTCGACGAACACCTCGCTGCCACCGTAGGTGGCCGCCGACGAGGCATACAGAAACGGGATGCGCTTGTGCTGGCAGTACGCCAGCAGCATCTTGGAGTACTCGAAGTTGTTGTCGAGCATGAACTGGCCGTCCCACTCGGTGGTATCCGAACAGGCGCCCTCGTGGAAGATCGCCTCGATCGGCGGCAAGTCGCTTTGCTCGCCGCGCAGCGCCGCTTCGACGCGCATGCGAAAATCTTCCTTGTCCAGGTAGTCGCCGAGGATGCAATCGGCGAGATTGACGAACTTGGTGCCATCGGTCAGGTCGTCGACCACCAGCACGTCGTCGCGGCCCCGTGCATTGAGCGCCTTCACCAGATTGGCGCCGATGAACCCGGCGCCGCCCGTCACTACGATCATTCGCGAATCCTCTTGATGGTTGCGACCCGCCACGGCCATGCGGCAGGCAATTCGGCGCGGTGCCTATAACCGATTACCCGCTAATTGTATACTTGGCGGTCCGCGAATTCATGGGCCAACGGTGACCCGCAATGACACAGTCGACGCCAGACGTCACAACCTTTCAGGGTTTGATCCTCGCCCTGCAGCAATACTGGGCCGGAAAGGGCTGCGTGATCATGCAGCCACTGGACATGGAAGTGGGCGCCGGCACCTTCCATCCGGCCACCTTCCTGCGCTCCATCGGTCCCGAGACCTGGAACGCCGCCTACGTGCAGCCTTCGCGCCGCCCGACCGACGGCCGCTATGGCGAGAATCCCAATCGCCTGCAGCACTATTATCAGTTTCAGGTGGTGATGAAGCCCTCGCCGGCCGATCTTCAGGAACTCTACCTCGGCTCGCTGGAGCGGCTCGGCATCGACCCGCTGGTCCACGACATTCGCTTCGTCGAGGACAACTGGGAGTCGCCCACCCTGGGCGCCTGGGGACTGGGCTGGGAAGTCTGGCTCAACGGCATGGAGGTGACCCAGTTCACCTACTTCCAGCAGGCCGGAGGCATCGAGTGCTTCCCGGTCACCGGCGAGCTGACCTATGGACTTGAGCGCATCGCCATGTACCTGCAGGACGTCGACAGCGTCTACGATCTGAGCTGGGCAATCGCCCCCGACGGCTCGCGGGTCACCTATGGCGACGTCTACCTGCAGAACGAGCGCGAACAGTCCGCCTACAACTTCGAGCATGCCGATGTCCCGGCGCTATTCGCGAGTTTCGATCACCTCGAGGGCGAATGCAGCAAGTTGATCGCGGCTAACCTGCCGCTGCCCGCCTACGAGATGGTGCTCAAGGCCTCGCACACCTTCAATCTGCTCGATGCTCGCCACGCCATCTCGGTCACCGAGCGCCAGCGCTACATCCTGCGCGTGCGCACCATGGCCCGCGATGTCGCCCAGGCCTATTACCAATCGCGCAAGGCCGCAGGCTTCCCGATGGCCCCCGAACCGCTGCGCCAGGAACTGCTGGCCGAACAGCCACTAGCCGAAAAGGGAGACGCTTGAGCATGGCTGCCAATACCCTACTGGTCGAACTGGGCGTCGAAGAGCTGCCGCCGGGTGCCATCGATTCGCTGGCCGACGCCTTCGCCGACGCTATCGCCAGCGGCCTGCGCGAGGCCGAGGTCGGCTTCGGCGAGGCTCGGGCCTATGCCACGCCGCGACGCCTGGCGGTACAGATTCAGGCCCTCGAAGCCAAGCAGCCCGACCGGCTGATCGAGCGTCGTGGGCCGGCGTTGGCCGCCGCCTTCAAGGATGGCGAACCGACCAAGGCCGCCCAGGGCTTTGCTCGCTCCTGCGGCGTCCAGGTCGATGAGCTCATCCAGCTCGAAACCGACAAGGGGACCTGGCTGGGCCATCGCTTCGAGCAGCCCGGCGCGACGGTCGATGAGCTGCTGCCGGCAATCATTCGGCAGAGCGTTGCCGGGCTGCCGGTGCCCAAGAACATGCGCTGGGGCGACTCGCGCATCGAGTTCTCGCGGCCGGTGCATTGGCTGGTGGTTCTCCATGGCCGTGATGTGGTCGAGGCCGAGGTGCTGGGATTGCACGCCGGGCGCGAGACTCGCGGCCATCGCTTCCATGCCCCCGCGGCCATCGCCCTGCCCCAGGCCGATGACTATGTGAGCGCCCTGGAGAATGCCTCCGTGCTGGTCGATCGTCAGATCCGTCGCGAGCGAATCCGCGAGCAGGTACTTGCCGAAGCCGAAGTCCAGGCGGCCACTGCGGTCATCGACGAGGATCTGCTCGACGAGGTCAATGGCCTGGTCGAATGGCCGGTGGCACTGGCCGGCAGCTTCGATGAACGCTTCCTCGAGGTGCCCGCCGAATGCCTGATCTCGTCGATGAAGGCCAACCAGAAATATTTCCACCTGCTCGACGCCGACGGTAAGCTCGAGCCCGGCTTCATCACCGTGGCCAATATCGACAGCCGTGATCCGCAACGGGTGATCGAGGGCAATGAACGGGTCATCCGCCCGCGCCTGGCCGACGCCGCCTTCTTCTACGAAACCGATCTCAGGCATAGCCTGGCCTCGCGCCAAGAGGGGCTGGCCAGCGTGGTCTTCCAGCAGCAGCTGGGCACCCTGGCCGACAAGGCCCGGCGCAGCGAAGCCCTTGCCCGCTACATTGCCGAGCGCATCGAAGGCGACCCGGAGCATGCCGCCAGGGCCGCGCAGCTCGCCAAGTGCGACTTGGCCAGTGAAATGGTGCTCGAGTTCCCCGAGCTGCAAGGCATCATGGGCTGCTATTATGCCCGCCACGATGGCGAACCCGAGGCAGTGGCTCAAGCGATCCATGAACAGTATCTGCCGCGCTTCGCCGGCGACGAGGTGCCCAGGAGCAAGACCGGGCTGGCGCTGGCATTGGCCGATCGGCTGGATACGCTCACCGGCATCTTCGGCATCGGCGCGCGGCCTACCGGCGCCAAGGATCCGTTCGCCCTGCGCCGGGCGGCAATAGGCGTGCTCAACATCCAGATCAAGGCCGAGCTCGACCTTGATCTGCGCGAACTGCTCGAGCAGGCCGCAGCCCAACATAGCCACCTGCCCCAGTCAGCGGGACTTGCCGAGGAAGTGCTCGAATACATGCTCGATCGCTTTCGCGCCTGGACGCAGGACGAAGGCATCGCCGTCGAGGTCTACCTCTCGGTACGCTCGCGTCCGGTCACGCGGCCGCTGGACTTCGCGCGCCGTATCCGCGCCGTGCATGCCTTCACTCAGCGCGAGGAGGCAGGCGCCCTGGCAGCCGCGAACAAGCGCGTCTCCAACATCCTGACCAAGCAGGCCGACGAGATCGCCGAGTCGGTGGATGCCTCGCTGCTCGCCGAGGACGCTGAACGAGCGCTCGCACAGGCCTTGGCAGAGCGCCGCCGGATAGTCGCCCCACTGTTCGCCGAGGCTCGTTACAGCGAAGCGCTGGACGCCCTGTCGATGCTGCGCGATCCCGTGGATGCCTTCTTCGATGACGTAATGGTGATGGCCGATGACAGCGCCGTCAGACGCAATCGCCTGGCCCTGCTCGCCGAGCTACAAGCTCTGTTCCTCGATGTGGCGGATATCGCGCAACTGCAGCAGTAGATCGTCTCTCGCTTCGGCGACTGCAGTACTTCGTAGACCGGCCCATCGGGGCTGGTCTTTTTGCATGTGTTTCACGTGAAACATTTTTACGCCATGCTTGTTTCACGTGAAACACTCGGATTAGATCAGGCCATGCCTATGCAACCATTATCCGGCCAGTCCCATGACCTGACGCCAAGCAAGGTGATCATTCTCGATCGCGACGGTGTCCTCAATGAGGACTCGGATGACTACATCAAGTCACTCGATGAGTGGCGGCCTTATGCGCAGGCCATCGAGGCGATCGCCCGGCTGACGCGACATGGTTGGACGATTGCCATCGCCACCAACCAGTCGGGAGTGGCCCGCGGTTATTACGATGAAACCACTCTGCAAATGATACACGACGATTTATGTGAGCGCGTATCGGCTGCGGGTGGCACAATCGCCCACATCGCCTACTGCCCCCATGGACCCGACGATGGCTGTGAATGCCGCAAGCCGAAAACCGGTCTTCTCGATCAGATCCAGCATAGCCTGAAGCTGGACAGTCTTCAGAACGCCTGGATGGTAGGCGACAGCCGCAGAGATCTGGAAGCGGGCATTGCCAAGGGCTGCCACCCGGTGCTGGTTCGCACGGGCAAGGGCAGGAGGACCGAAGCCAGGGGCAGCCTCGGGCAGGCACGGATCTTCGACGATCTTGCCGCCTTCGCCGATTATCTGATAGAAAACTGAATGCCCCCTTGGGGGGGGCATGTGCGAGCCTCCCAATATGCATTGAGTCGCGACGCTCGATCGAGCAGCCCCACCGCCAACCAACGCGGCCCCATTTCTTGAGAGAGTGAATAAAAAAGCCCAGCGCTTGGCTGGGCTTGCGGTCACTCAACGTTGACCGTGGTGTTTCACGTGAAACATCACACGTCGAGGTTGGCAACCAGCGCGTTCTGCTCGATGAAGAATCGACGCGGTTCGACCTCGTCACCCATGAGCGTATTGAACATCATGTCGGCGGCCACCGCGTCCTCGATCGATACACGCAGCATGCGCCGAGTCTCGGGATCCATGGTGGTTTCCCAAAGCTGATCGGGATTCATCTCACCCAGGCCCTTATAGCGCTGGATGGAAAAGCCGCGCTGCGCTTCGGACATCAGCCAATCGAGCGCTTCGTAGAACGTATCGACTTTCTTGCTGCGTTCGCCACGCGCCACGTAGGCGCCCTCTCCCATGAGATCGTCAAGCGTCTCACCCAGCGCTGCCATTGCGCGGTAGTCGGCACTGCGGAAGAAGTCCGCGCCCCAGACGTACTCGGCAGTCACGCCATGGGCGGTCAGCGATACGCTCGGCAGGAATAAGCCCCGCTCATCGTCCTCCTGCAGATGAAAGACGTAGCGCGGCCCACCCTCGTAGGCAATCAGTGCATCCATCGCTTGCTGCAGGGAGTCAATCCAATGCTGCATGGTGACCCGGTCTCGCAGACTCTCTTCGCCATTCAGCGTCGCCGCGTGAACGATCTTGCGCAGCACTTCATGCGGGTAAACTCGCAGCAGGCGATCGATACGCTTCATCACGTCGCGATACTGATTGACCAGGGCCTCGAGATGCTCGCCGCTGATTCCCGGAGCATCCGCGTTGACATGCAGTCCCGCGCCGTCCAGAGCTGTCGTGGTCAGATAATCGAGCAACGCCTGCTCATCCTTGAGATACATCTCCTGCTTGCCGCGCTTGATCTTGTAGAGCGGCGGCTGGGCGATAAAGATGTGGCCGCGCTCGATCAGCTCCGGCATCTGACGGAAGAAGAACGTCAAGAGCAGTGTACGAATATGCGAACCATCGACGTCGGCGTCGGTCATGATGATGACCGAGTGATAGCGCAGCTTGTCGGGATTGAACTCCTCGCGACCGATGCCGCAGCCTAGCGCCGTGATCAATGTACCGACTTCGGCGGAAGACAGCATCTTGTCGAAGCGGGCCTTCTCGACATTGAGTATTTTGCCCTTGAGCGGCAGGATTGCCTGCGTACGGCGATCGCGACCCTGCTTGGCGCTCCCCCCTGCCGAGTCGCCCTCGACCAGGTACAGCTCGGAAAGGCTCGGGTCCTTTTCCTGACAATCAGCCAGCTTGCCCGGCAGGCCGGCAATATCCAGCGCACCCTTGCGACGCGTCATTTCCCGCGCCTTGCGCGCTGCCTCACGCGCACGCGCCGCATCGATCATCTTGTTGACGATCGACTTGGCTTCGTTGGGGTGCTCGGCCAGGTAGTCGGAAAATTGTCGACCCAGCTCTTGCTCGACAGCCGTCTTGACCTCAGAGGAGACCAGCTTTTCCTTGGTTTGCGAGGAAAACTTGGGATCCGGGACCTTGACGGAAATGATCGCGGTCAACCCTTCGCGCGCGTCATCGCCCGAAGTGTTGACCTTGGCCTTCTTGAGCACGCCCTCGGCTTCGATGTAGCTATTGAGCGAGCGAGTCAGCGCGGCACGGAAACCGGCCAGATGCGCCCCCCCGTCGCGCTGAGGGATGTTGTTGGTATAGCAGAAGATGTTCTCGGCGAAGGTGTCGTTCCACTGCATCGCCACCTCGACGGCAATGCCGTCCTCGCGCTCGACATTGAAGTGAAACACGGGATTCAGCGTCGATTTGTTGGTATTCAGATGATCGACGAAGGCCCGCAGGCCGCCCTCGTAGTGAAAGAGCTCTTCCTTGCCGCTGCGCTCATCCATCAAGCGAATGGCCACACCGGAATTCAGGAACGAAAGTTCGCGCAGCCGCTTGGCAAGAATATCGTAGTGGAATTCTATATGCGTAAACGTCTCCGCCGAGGGGCGGAAATGCACGCGCGTACCGCTCTTCTCGGTCTGCCCCACGACGGCAAGCGGCGCATCGGGCACGCCGTGATGGTAAAGCTGTTCGTGAACCTGACCAGCCCGCCAGATGGTCAGCTTGAGCTCTTCGGAAAGCGCGTTGACGACCGAGACGCCGACGCCGTGCAATCCCCCGGACACCTTGTAGGAATTGTCGTCGAACTTGCCCCCGGCATGCAGGACCGTCATGATCACTTCCGCCGCCGAGACGCCCTCTCCGCTGTGGATATCGGTCGGCACGCCGCGACCATTGTCGCTGACGGTGATCGACTCGTCGGGATGGATGACCACGCGTATCTCGCTGCAGAAACCGGCCAGCGCTTCGTCTATGGAGTTGTCCACCAGCTCGAACACCATGTGATGCAGCCCCGTCCCGTCATCGGTGTCGCCGATGTACATGCCGGGGCGCTTACGCACCGCATCCAACCCTTTCAGGACCTTGATGCTCGTTGAGTCGTAAGCTTGTTCGCTCATTGACTACTCCGTCGTGAAGTCTTTCGTTCCGTATGTCGCAAGCCGACCGTGTTTCACGTGAAACATCGCGACCGTTGTATCTGTCTGCCACAATCCTGCCAGTGCGCTCTGATCGACGCTGGTGATGAACGCCTGGCAGCCCATGCGCTCGAGCCAGCGACAGAAGACGCCGCGATGCTCGGCATCGAGCTCCGCCGGCAGGTCATCGATCAGATAGACGCAGGTGCGCCCCGTGGTCATTTCCAGCAAGCGCCCCTGGGCCAGCTTCATGGCACTGACCACCAGTTTCTGCTGACCTCGCGAGAGCACCTCTACCGCCGGCCGTCGCTCAATACGTATACGAAGGTCGGCACGCTGTGGACCTTGCTGAGTAAACCCCATCTGACGGTCGGTAACTCGCCCCTGGTCGAGGATTTCTGCCAGGTCGCGCTGGCGATCCCAGCCGCGGTAATAACGCAGCGTCAGGTCGGGGAGCGGCAAAAGTTCGGCGAGTGTCTCTTCGAAAATCGGGAGAAAGGCCGCCAGGTAGTCGTCGCGCAGAGCGTCAAGGCGGTTGCCCCAGTGCGCAAACTCGCGCTCCCAGACCGCAATCGATTGCTCATCGATTCTATCATGCCTGAGCAGCGCATTCCGATGTTTAAGCGCGCGCCGAGTACGCCTCCAGGCATCGAGGAAATCGTGTTTCACGTGAAACACACCCCAATCGAAGAACTCGCGCCGCGAAGCGGGTGCACCTTCGAGCAGGCGAAAGGCATCGGGGTTGATCAGTTGAAGTGGCAGCGCTTCGACTAGCTCGGCGACCCGAGCCACACGTTCACCGGCCATGCGCATCTCCAGCTCGCTCTGGGCGCGGTGTCTGCGCACACCCAGCGGCACAGGAGGATCGCCGGCCAGACGGCCATGCAAGGTAACGCTGTCGCCTTCATGATGAATGGCATGGCGGAGCTGTTGTGTCCGAAAGGAGCGTCCCATGCCAAGGATGTGAATCCCTTCAAGCAGGCTGGTCTTGCCGCTACCGTTGTCGCCGACGATGACATTGATCGACGGCGATGGGCGCATGTCGAGCGCCTCGAGGTTACGCAGCCCCTGAAAGGTCAAGCGATCAAGAGGCATCCGGGCACCGACTGAAAGCTCGCCCTGGAACGGTCGAAGCGGGCGAATCAGACATCAAGGTGCGCATTGCAGCACGATCACAGGCGCATCGGCATGACCACGTACAACGCATCCCCGCCGCCCGGCTCTTCCATGATGGCGCTACTGTTGGAGTCGGAGAGGGTCATCTGCACGCGATCCTCGTCGAGCGCGTTGAGCACATCGATCAGGTAGCCGACATTGAAACCGATTTCCAGCGCATTGCCGTCGTAGTCGATGGCAATATTTTCCTCGGCCTCTTCCTGCTCGGGATTGTTGGCCAGTACACGCAAGTTGCCCGCCTCGAGATTGAGACGCACGCCCCGGTACTTCTCGTTGGAAAGTATCGAGGTGCGCGAGAGCACCTGGCGCAGGTCAGCGCGATCGGCGATGAATACCTTGTCCCCGCCGCGGGGTATCACCCGCTCATAGTCGGGAAACTTACCGTCGATCAGCTTGGAGGTGAAGGTGAAGCTGCCGGTATGCGCGCGAATATGGCTGGCGCCCAGCGTTAGCTCGACCGGTTCGTCGCTGTCATCGAGCAGGCGCACCAGCTCGAGTATTCCCTTGCGCGGCACGATGAGCTTTTGCGTCGGCTCGACGCTCACCTCGACGCTGCGCGTGCACATCGCCAATCGATGACCATCGGTAGCCACGGTACGCACCAGGTTGTGGCCCAATTCCAGCAGCATGCCGTTGAGATAGTAACGCACATCCTGTTGCGCCATGGCGAAGGACGTGGCGTCGATAAGCTGCTTGAGACTGCCGCGCGGCAAGGTCAGCTCCTGGCTAGCCTGGCTGTCTTCGATATTGGGGAATTCGGCGACCGGCAACGTCGACAGCGTAAAGCGTGAGCGTCCCGAACGCAGGATCGCCCGCCCCTCCTCGAGAGTGAAGGCTATTTCAGCCTGCTCGGGCAACGACTTGCAGATATCCATCAGTTTGCGGGCCGGCACCGTGGCCGACCCCGGCTCATCGACCTGGCTGGGTTCGACCCGGCCGATCAGCTCGACTTCGAGATCGGTGCCGGTAAGCGCCAGTTGAGTGTCCTGGACCTCGATCAGCACGTTGGACAGCACCGGCAGGGTCTGGCGCCGTTCGACCACGCCGGCGACCAGCGATAACGGGCGCAGCAGGGCTTCACGGGAAATGGAAAATTTCATGAGGGCTCCACTCTTCTCCTGAGTTCCAAAGACGGGAACAGGCTGCGTTGGACGGCGTCATCAGCTGGTCAATAATCGCAGCAAGTTCTTGTAATCCTCGCGAATATCCGCGTTTTCTTCCTGCAGCGCCAAAATCTTGCGGCAGGCATGCAGCACCGTGGTGTGATCGCGTCCGCCAAAAGCGTCGCCGATTTCCGGCAGGCTGTGGTTGGTCAGTTCCTTGGCCAGGGCCATGGCGACCTGCCGCGGACGGGCCACCGAGCGCGAGCGGCGCTTGGAAAGCAGGTCCGCCAGCTTGATCTTGTAGTACTCGGCGACGGTACGCTGAATATTGTCCACCCCGACCTGCTTGTCCTGCAAAGCCAGCAGATCCTTGAGCGACTCGCGAATGAAATCCTGGGTAATCGGCTTGCCCATGAAATGGGAGTCGGCGATCACCTTTTTCAGCGCGCCCTCCAGCTCCCGCACATTGGAGCGTATCTTCTGGGCAATGAAGAAGGCCGCATCGTGAGGCAGCTCGACCTTTGCCTGATCGGCCTTCTTCATCAGGATCGCCACCCGCGTTTCCAGTTCGGGCGGTTCGATTGCCACCGTCAGGCCCCAGCCGAAACGCGACTTGAGCCGTTCCTCCACCCCGCTGATTTCCTTAGGGTAGCGGTCGGAGGTCAGGATCATCTGCTGACCGCCTTCCAGCAAAGCATTGAAAGTATGGAAAAATTCTTCCTGAGAGCGCTCCTTGCCGGCGAAGAACTGAATATCGTCGATCAATAGCGCATCGACGCTTCGGTAAAACCGCTTGAAATCATTGATGGCGTTGAGCTGCAGCGCCTTGACCATGTCGGCGACGAAGCGCTCGGAGTGCAGATAGACCACCTTGGCATTGTCGCGCAGGATAGCCAGCTGGTTGCCCACGGCGTGCATCAGGTGGGTCTTGCCCAGCCCTACCCCACCGTACAGGAACAGTGGATTGTAGGCACCGCCAGGGTTCTCCGACACCTGCCGCGAAGCGGCCCTGGCCAGCTGGTTGGACTTGCCCTCGACGAAGGTGTCGAAGGTGAAGTTGGGGTTGAGTCCGCTCTGGTGCTTGAGGCTGCCTTCCACCTGAACCTGACGCTCGCCCGCGGGCTGCTGAGTGGAACGCCGCGGGCCTTCGCCATTGTGCCTGTCGATTTCGCGCTCCTCGGCGTACTCGTCGCCGCGGGACGGGGTATGCACTGCCGGTGCGGGAGGCTGACGAAAACGACTGGCCGAGACCGGGTTGCCCAGATCCCGCGGTTGCGGACTCGGTGCAACGCGCCGGCTACCCACTGCCAAGCTCACCTTGGGCGGCTTGTTGGGCGCCAGCTCGCGCAGCAGTTCATTGATCCGTTTGAGGTACTTGTCGCTGACCCAGTCACGCACGAAACGATTGGGCGCCAGCAGACTGAGCTCGTTAGGCGTTGCGTCTTCCGCCTGCAGGGGGCGAATCCAGGTATTGAACTGCTGCGAGCTCAGCTCATCCTGCAGATAAGCCAGACATTGTTGCCAAAGAGCGACCGACACGCGACCTCACCATCCCGTTGCGAAAAGACCGAACATTGTATCGCCCTCACCGCAAGTTATCCACACGCGAAACGATGCGAGCCATGCTGTGGAAAACTACAGTATGGCTGGGTGGAGCGATACGGTATGACTGTGCGGATGCGTCTCGGCTGTGGATATTCCAGCAATCGGTACACAGCTTGACGCCCCTCCAGCCACTGGATCCGCGGACTTTGTCCACACCCTTGCTTTTATATTAACTATTTGATTTATAAAAATTAAATAAGGTTATAAACAGAAACCACCCCTACTATCAATAACAACAACTTCCAATGACACCTGTAATTATTGTAAGTGGCGCGGCAGCATCGCATAGCGAGTGCCCAATCCGCGATGCACCGGCACCGCAGGCATTCGCCGGCTATCGTCAACGCCGCGAGCGACAAGGCGGTGTGGAGAATTGCGCGCAGAAATTGCACCCGGCTTGCAAAGCCTCTAGAATTCCCGGCCTTGAACGAAATCCGCCCGGGTTCCATGCGGGAGCCGGGGCATCGGTCAATGTCAAATCAACCACGTGGGAATTCGCCGTCATGAAACGCACATTTCAACCCAGCGTACTGAAGCGCAAGCGTGTCCACGGCTTCCGTGCACGCATGGCCACCAAGAACGGCCGCCAGGTCCTGGCTCGCCGCCGTGCCAAGGGCCGCAAGCGTCTGAGCGCTTGATCGCGGCTCGCGAATGTCCGGTCAGGGCTTTCCCCGGCGACTGCGTCTGCTGACTGCCGGGGACTATCGGTACGTCTTCGAACACGCCTCGTACAAGGTACACGCCAAAGGGTTGCTGGTGTTGGCCAGAGACAACTCCCTGGATCATCCGCGCGTGGGCCTGGTCTTCAGCAAGAAGAACGTTCGCCGTGCCATAGATCGCAACCGTCTCAAGCGCTTGGTGCGCGAATCCATTCGCCTCCGGCAGCATCGCCTACCCGCTGTGGATATCGTTGTCCTGGCCCGCCGTGGCGTACACGAGCTAGACAATCCCACATTGCACCGCCAGCTTCACGGCTTGTGGCGACGTCTTGAAAAGGAGGCTGGCAAGCAGTCAGCTATGGCTTCAACCTCCTGAACCGGAACAGCGTGCCGACCAACCGCAGAATGATCCAATATCCCATCGGGCAGATCCCTAATGGACGTAAAACGACTCCTCCTCGTCATCCCGCTCGCGGTACTCGCCTATCTCTTGGTGATCCAGTGGAATGAGGATTATGGCCAGACCGCCGTCGAGACTGAAGCCCCTTCCTACAGCCAGTCGAACGTCCGCGATACGGATAACACCACCAACACCGAGACCGAGCAGGCCCTGGCGGCGCCTTCCAGTGACGCCAAGCAGGCCGGCAACAGCCCGGACATGGCCGAGAGCGCTCAGGACGACAATCGCCGCAGCCTGATCAGGGTGACGACCGATGCCCTCGATGTGCGTATCGACCCGCGTGGCGGCGATATCGTCTATGCGGCGTTGCCTAAGTACAAGGCGAGCCAGGATACCGAGCAGCCCTTCGTGCTGCTTTCGGATGGACAGGCACGCAGCTACGTCGCCAAGTCGGGCCTGCAACTCGAGGGACAGCAGGGGCGCATCTCGTTTGATGCCGAGAAGACGCGCTATACCCTCTCGGAAGGTCAGGATGCCCTGAACGTCGATTTGAGCGCCACCGTCAATGGCGTCGAGGTCATCAAGCGTCTGACCTTCAAGCGCGACAGCTACGCGGTAACGGTCAGCTATCTGCTGGCCAACCAGAGCGAAACGCCGGTTACCGCGCGATTCATCGGTCAGTTGGCCCGCGACAACAGTCCCGACCCCTCTGCAGGCGGCGGCGTAGGGATGAGCTCCTATCTGGGGGCGGCCTATTCCTCGCCCGACAATAATTACGAGAAGATCGATTTCGAAACGATCCAGCAAGGCCAGTTCAACAACCGCGATGTGCAGGGCGGCTGGGTCGCGATCATTCAGCACTATTTCACGTCAGCCTGGGTACCGAAGGACAACCAGCAGAACCTCTACTATGCGACCACCGACTCGCGTGATCGCAACGTGGTGGCCTTCGCCAGCCCTACCCAGACCATCGCCTCCGGCGGGAAAAGTACCCTCGAGGCGACGCTGTACATGGGCCCCAAGATTCAGGATCGGCTCGAGGCAGCAGCCCCCAACCTGGAGCTGACCGTCGATTTCGGCTGGCTGTGGTTCCTCGCCAATCCATTATTCTGGCTGCTCGATCAGATTCATAATGTACTGGGCAACTGGGGCTGGTCGATCGTCGTGCTGACGGTGATCGTCAAGATCGTGCTTTTCCCGCTTTCCGCGACGGCTTACAAGTCGATGGCCAAGATGCGTAAGCTGGGCCCCGAGATGCAGCGCATCAAGGAGCAGTACGGCAGCGATCGCCAGAAGATGTCCCAGGAAATGATGAAGTTCTACCAGAAGGAGAAGATCAATCCTCTGGGGGGCTGCCTGCCGATCGTCATTCAGATGCCGGTGTTCATCGCCCTGTACTGGATGCTCATGGAATCAGTCGAGCTGCGTCAAGCGCCGTTCATGCTGTGGATCAACGATCTGTCGGTCAAGGATCCATTATTCGTGCTGCCGATCATCATGGGTCTGACGATGTTCGTGCAGCAGCAGCTCAACCCGGCGCCGCCGGATCCGACCCAGGCGAAGATCATGAAGATGCTGCCGATCGTCTTCACCTTCTTCTTCCTGTGGTTCCCGGCCGGCCTGGTGCTCTACTGGATCGTCAACAACAGCATCTCGATCCTGCAGCAGTGGGTCATCACGCGGAAGATCGCCGGCGCGCCGGCGCCTGCCAAGGGCAAGTAGCCGCTCGAGCGTGCCGAGCTCCAGACCCCCGCCTCAGTGCGGGGGTCTGGCGTTGGAGCTTGACATCCGGCAATGGCCGACCGTAATTCAGGAAACGCGCATGCTCGATCAGCCGCTTTATACCCAGGACACCATCGCTGCCTTGGCCACGCCCCCTGGACGCGGCGGGGTTGGCATCATTCGCGTCTCGGGACCGGCCTGTCAGGCGATCGCCGAGGTCATGCTGGGCCACTGCCCGGCGCCCCGCCACGCCGCCTACGGCGCATTCACGGGGGCCAACGGCCAGGTCGTCGACGAGGGAATCGCCCTGTACTTTCCCGGCCCGCATTCGTTCACCGGCGAAGACGTGCTTGAACTGCACGGTCATGGCGGCACGGTGCTCATGGATCTGCTGCTCGAGCATTGCGTCACTCTGGGCGCCCGATTGGCCCGCCCGGGCGAGTTTTCCGAGCGGGCCTTTCTCAATGACAAGCTCGACCTGGCCCAGGCCGAAGCAATTGCCGACCTGATCGACGCCAGCTCGCGCGCCGCCGCGGAAAACGCCCTACGCTCGTTGCAAGGTGAATTCTCGAACCGTGTCGCCAGCTTGGTCGAGCGTCTGATCGAGCTGCGCATGCATGTCGAGGCGGCGATCGACTTCCCCGAGGAGGAGATCGATTTCCTCGCCGATGGCCGGATCGCCGCGAAGCTCGGTGAAGTCCAGGACGAGCTCGGCGAGGTCCGCCAGGCAGCCGGGCAGGGCGCGCTGATGCGCGAGGGCATGAACGTGGTGATCGCCGGTCGCCCCAATGCCGGCAAGTCGAGCCTGCTAAATGCCCTGACCCAGCAGGAAACGGCGATCGTCACCGAGATCGCCGGCACCACCCGGGACGTTCTGCGAGAGTATATCCATCTCGACGGCATGCCATTGCATGTCATCGACACGGCGGGGCTGCGCGACACGCCGGACGCGGTCGAGCAGATCGGCGTGGCACGTGCCTGGGCGGAGATCGAGAAGGCCGACCGAGTCTTGCTGCTGGTCGACGCCGCGACCGATGCGGCGACCGATCCGATGGCCATCTGGCCGGAATTCGTCTCGCGACTGCCCGACCCCGCTCGGTTGACGCTGGTGCGCAACAAGATCGACAGCAGCCACGAGCCGCCCGGAGTAGCGTTATCCACAACCCCGCCGATCGTTCGCCTGTCGGCGAAAACCGGTCAGGGCGTGGATAGTCTCAAGGAGCATCTAAAGTCGATCATGGGCTACTCGGCCACCGCCGAGGGACGTTTCTCGGCCCGCCGGCGTCATCTGGATGCCCTCGACCGGGCCGAACGGGCCCTGAGCAATGGCGAGGCCCAGCTTCAGGTCTACGCGGCCGGCGAACTGCTGGCCGAGGACCTGCGCGAGGCCCAGCAGGCGCTGGGTGAAATCACCGGCGAGTTCAGTGCCGACGACCTGCTGGGCAAGATCTTCGGCGAGTTCTGCATCGGGAAGTGAAACGGCCAAAAAGATCGAAAAGCATCCAACCCGGCGTAAACAACCTAACGGGCGTTTACAAAACAGGCGAGCGAAGGCAAGACAAGGCAGCCATCGTGCTGCTTGTGCTGGTGCCGCAGCTGGTGCTGTTCCTGCCCAACGCGATCTTCGGTCGCTGATGGGAGTGATGCCCGGCCGCTTCGGCGTAGCGTGACCGCCGCCCACCGCGCATTGGCTAGAATACGCGCCTAAAAAAGCCCGGTCTTGCGACCGGGCCATGAGTGCTGCGAGTCCTTGCGGCACATCCATGGGCATCCAGCCCATGCATCCTTGGCACTGCGAGCCGTCCCGGCTCGGTCTTCCGTGCTGACGCCTTCCTTGCGTCGATGCAAGACACTCTAGTCTCCCTATCGGGAATTCGAGCTAACCCAGGTTAAATTTCCCTGTAAGCGATTGCCGACAAAATATCTGTCCATGGCGGGAGAGCCCAAGCAAAGCGCGCATCCCATTGATAGTGCTTGCTAACGGCGCCAGATGTTTCACGGAAAATCTTTTTTTGATCGCCCGAACAACGCCTTTCTATGCCTACATATTAGCCTTTCACCGCACTGTCATCCCGGCAATAGCCGACGCCGCCGCGGCTTGACCGGACGGGCGCCGGGAAAGCGCGTCTCGACCAGGCGCATCCCGGCGGTGAGCACCAGCGTCATCGCCAGATAGATGCCGGCGATCAGCAGCAGCGGCTCGTAGACCAGAAAGGTCTCGTCGCGCACCAGGTTGGCGGCCTTGAGCAGATCCATCATGGCGATCGTCGAGACCAGCGGCACCGACTTGAGCAGCAGGATCATCTCGCCGGTCAGCGTCGGCAGGCACAGCTGGAAGCCGCGCGGCAGCCACAACCGATAGAGGATCTGCCAGCGCGACAGGCCGAAGGCGCGACCCGCGGCCAGTTCGCCGTCCGGCACGCTGAGCAGCGCGCCGCGGATCACCTCGCCGGAATAGGCGCCGACGCTGATCGTGAAGGTCAGCGCGCCGTAGAAGAACGGGTCGCGCAGCAGCGGCCACAACAGGCTGTCCTGCACCCCGGGAATCGCCGGCAGCAGGCGGCCGACGCCGTCGTAGAAGAAGAACAGCTGGACCAGCAGCGGCGTGCCGCGGATCACCGTAGTGAAGCCGCGCACCAGCAGCGCCAGCGGCCGCGGGCCGCGAATCTGCGCCAGCGCCACGCCCACCGCGAGCGTCAGCCCCAGGCTGCCGGAAACGCCGACCAGCCACAGCGTATTGACGAAGCCCGTCCATAGATAGCGCTGATAGAACGGATCGGTCAGCCAGGAAAAGTCCATCGGGGTTCCTTGCGTAGCCCTCAGGCACCGACCTGGCCGCGGCGCACATGGCGCTCGGCACGGGCGAACAGGGCATTGGAGCCCAGCGTCATGACCAGGTAGAGCGCGCCGGCGACGGCATAGAACAGGAAATAGGCGCGGGTACTGGCGGCGGCCTGCTGAACGGTGAAGAACAGCTCCTCGAAGCCGATCACGCTGACCAGCGCGGTGTCCTTGACCAGGATCAGCCACAGGTTGGACATCCCCGGCAGGGCGTTGGGCAGCATCGCCGGGATCACGATGCGCCGGAAGCGGCTGGCGCGCGAGAAGCCGTAGGCGTCGGCGGCCTCGAGCTGGCCGCGGGGGATCGCCAGGATCGCGCCGCGGAACACCTCGGTCATGTAGGCGCCCTGGACGAACGCCAGCACGCCGACCGCGGTGGCGAAGCCGCTGATCGCCAGTTGGCCGTCGCCGCCCAGCGCCGCATAGGCGGCGCTCAACGCCTGGCTGCCGGCGTAATACAGCAGGATGATCAGCAGCAGCTCGGGCACCGCGCGCACCAGCGTCGAATAGCCGGTGCCCAGCACGCGCAGCGCCGGCCATGGGCTCAGCCGTGCGCCGGCGCCGAGCAGTCCCAACACCAGGCCGATGGCATAGGCGAGCAGGGCGATCTCCACGGTGGTCAGCGCGCCCTGCAGGATCGGCCCCATCCAGGCCAGCAGGCCATCGCTCGACATGCTATCCATAAGCGGTTGTTCCGGTGGCGTGGCAGCGACGCACCCGGGCCGGGTGCGTCGCCAGGGCACGGCGATCAACTGCCGCAGATGTCGGTGTCGAAGTACTTACGCGACAGCGCCGCGCAGGTGCCGTCCTCGATCACCTGGGCGATCGCCGCGTTGAGGCCCTCACGCAGGGCATCGTCGGCCTGACGCAGGCCGATGCCCACGCCTTCGCCGAAGGCCGGATGACGCGGCGCGGTGGCGCGGATCTCGTAGCCCTGGGCCTCGTCGCGCTTGACGAACTCGGTCATCGCGACCTTGTCGGCGAGGATCGTATCGACACGCCCGGCGAGCAGGTCGCGGTTGGCCTGCTCCTGCTGGTCGTAGATCTTGATCTCGACGCCGCTGTCGGCCAGCGCGCGGCGCGCATAGCTGGCGTTGGTGGTCGCGCCCTGCACGCCCAGCACCTTGCCGTCGAGCCCGTCGGGAATCGCGAAGTCGGCGTCCTTGGCGGCGACATAGGCGCTCGGCGTGTAGTAGTACGGATCGGTGAAGTCGATGACCTTCTTGCGCTTGTCGGTGATCGACAGCGAATTCATGATCATGTCGATCTTGCCGCTCTCGAGCGCCGGGAAGATCCCGCCCCAGCCGGTCGGGGTGACCGCACAGTCGGCCTGCATCGCCTCGCACAGCGCCTGGCCGAGCTCGACCTCGAAACCGGTCCAGTCACCGTCGGCGCTCTTGTAGGTGAACGGCGGGTAGGGTTCGGCGGAGATGCCGATCTTCAGCGGTTCGGCGGCGTTGACGGTCAGCGCGGTCATCGTCGATAGCGCCAGCACGCCGGCGCTCAGGGCAGGAAGCAAGCTACGTTTCATCAAGCTACGTTTCATCAAGCTACGTTTCATCAAGGTTTCCCCTTGGTTGTTGTGACGAGCCGCAGCGGGCGGCCCGGAAAGAGACGCCGCCGAAGCCAGCGACGCTGGAACTCAGACGCTCAGGCGACGCTCGAGACGAACTGCCGGCAGCGTTCGCTGGCGGCGTTCTCGAACACCTCGCGCGGGCTGCCGCGCTCCTCGACCACGCCCTGGTGCAGGAACACCACTTCGTCGGAGACCTCGCGGGCGAAGCTCATCTCGTGGGTGACCAGCAGCATGGTGCGGCCCTCGTCGGCGAGGCCGCCGATCACCGCCAGCACCTCACTGACCAGCTCGGGGTCGAGCGCCGAGGTGGGTTCGTCGAACAGCAGCACCCGGGGCTGCATGGCCAGCGCCCGGGCTATCGCCACGCGCTGTTGCTGGCCGCCGGAAAGATAGCCGGGGTAGGCGTCGCGCTTGTCGGCCAGCCCAACTCGTTCGAGGAAGTGCTCGCCGAGCTCGAGCGCCGCGCGCCGGCGCAGGCCGCGCACCCGCAGCGGCGCCTCGATGACGTTGCCGAGCACCGTCAGATGCGGCCACAGGTTGAATTGCTGGAAGACCATCGCGACCTGGGCGCGCAGACGCTGGATCTGGCGACGCTCGAGGCCGACGTTGTTGCCGGCGGCGTCGTGGGTGAAGCGGATCGCTTCGTCGGCGATGGTCAGCTCGCCGCGGTCGGGGGTCTCGAGCAGGTTCATGCAGCGCAGCAGGGTACTCTTGCCAGAGCCGCTGGAGCCGATGATCGAGACCACGCTGGCTTCGCGCACGCGCAGCGAGACATCCCTGAGGACCGTTTGCTCGGCGTAGCGCTTGACCAGGTGGCGGGCATCGATCGCCGGGGCGGTGTCGTTGTTGTCGGTATGTTGGGTCATGGACGCTGTCGGGGGTGGCCGGTGGAAAGAGTGCGGCTCGGGGCAAGACGCGCCACGCAGCCGCTCGTTCGTTCAGTCGAGCGCCGTCGCCAGGCAGTCCCGGGCGCAGCGCTCGATGCGCCGGCAGGCCTCGTCCAGGCGCTCGGCGTCGACCGTCAGGCTCAAGCGCACGAAGCCCGCCGCCGAAGGACCGAAGGCCTCGCCGGCGAGCAGCGACACGCCGTGTTCGTCGAGCAGCCTGTCGGCGAAGCCTTGAGCGGTGAGCCCGGTGCGGCGGATGTCGATCATCATGAACATCCCCGCGGCGGGGCGCAGCACCTCGACCGCGCTGCTGCCTGTAAGCGCGCGGCATACCGTGTCGCGACGCGCGCGATAGGTCTCGCGCATCGTCGCCAGCTGCTCGGGCGGGTCGGCCAATGCCGCGCAGGCCGCGTCCTGGATGAACTCGGGGCTGCCGTAGAGCATGCACAGCGCCAGGTTGCTCAGGTGATTGATCAACGCCTCGGGGCCGATCACCCAGCCCAGCCGCCAGCCGGTCATGGCGTGCGACTTGGACAGGCTGTCGATCACCGCGGTGCGTTCGGCCATGCCCGCCAACGTAGCGGGGCACAGGTGCTCGCCCTCGAACACCAGATCGGCGTAGACCTCGTCGGAGATCAGCCACAGATCGCGGCGCTGGCACAGCTCGGCGATGCCCTGCCAGGTCTCGCGGCTCAGGCACTGGCCGGTGGGATTGTGCGGGCTGTTGACCAGCAGCGCCCGGGTGCGCGGGGTGACGGCGGCCTCGAGATCGGCCAGCCGCGGCTGGAAGCCTTCCCCGGCGCGCAGCGGCACGCGCACCAGCGTCGCGCCGGCGGCCTGCAGCGCAGCCTCGTAGGTCACGTACATCGGCTCGGGGACGATCACTTCGTCGCCGGGGTCGAGCAGGCACTGGGCGACCGCGTAGAGCCCGCATTGCGCCCCGGCCATCACCGCCACGTTGTCGGGCCCGGCCGCGCCGCCGCGGGCGCGGTGGCGGGCGGCGATCAGCTCGCGCAGGCGCGCCTTGCCCTGCACGTCGGCGTAGTGGGTGGCGCCGCCACGCAGGCTGGCGATGGCGCTGTCGACGATCGGCGCGGGCGTGACGAAGTCGGGATCGCCCACCGAGAGGATGATCACGTCGTCGCCGTTGGCCTGGCGCTCGAGGGCGCGGTAATGAATGTCCCAGGCGGCGGCGCCTTCGCCGGCGATGCGGGTGGTCAGGCTTGAATAGTGCATGGGCTCCTCGATGTGAACTGGTTATCGGCTGGCTCGTTGCCTCAGCGGTGTCGCACCCAGGCCTCGGCATCGACCTCGATCAGCGTGGGCGCCGTGGCGGCCTGACTGGCGGCCAGCGCCTGGCCGAGCGCCTCGGGGTCATCGACCCGCGCCGCGTGGCAGCCGAAGGCCTCGGCCAGGGTGGCCAGGTCGGGGGCCGGCAGGTCGACGCCCAGCCGGGCGACCGCATGCCTGTCCATGTAGCGGCGAATCTCGCCGTAGCCGTCGTTGTTCCACACCACCACGGCCAGCGGCACGCCGGCATCGCGGGCGGTGGCCAGCTCGCCGAGGGTGAACATCAGCCCGCCGTCGCCGACCAGCGCGATCACCGGCCGCTCGGGGACGGCCAGCGTCGCGCCGAGCGCCGCGGGCAGGCCGTAGCCGAGCGTGCCGTAGCCGGTGGCGGCGTTGAACCAGCGCCGCGGCGCGGGCATCTCGACGATGAAGTTGCCGGCGTAGACCGGCCCGGTGGAGTCGCCGACGATGCTCGCCTCGGGCAGCGCGTCGCGCAGGGTGTCGAGAAGCTCGGCGTAGGGCGCCACGTCGTCGGCCTCGCGCAGTGCCAGGGCGGTCCGCGTCGCGCTGACCTGGGCCGCGGCGTCGCGCGCGGCGGCCACCGGCAAGCGCTCGAGCAGGCCGCGCATGACTTCGCCGGCATCGGCGAGCAGCGCCAGGTCGGCGGCCTGGTTGCGGGCCAGCTGCTGGGCGTCGATGTCCACGCGGATCAGCCGGCCGGTGAGCGCGAAGCCGTCGTCGAAGACCAGATCATAATCGGTTTCGCCGAGTTCGCTGCCCAACGCCAGGATCACGTCGGCCTTGGCGGCCACCCGTCGCCCGGCCGGCAGGCTGGCGCAGGCGCCCAGATCGAGCGGATGATGCTCGCCGAGTACACCGCGGGCGTTGATGGTGGTCATGGTCGGCGCATCGAGACGCTCGACGAGCGCGCGGGCGTCCGCGGCGGCGTCCACACAGCCGCCGCCGAGCAGCACCAGCGGGCGTTCGGCGCCGGCCAGCCAGGCCGCGGCGGCATCGAGCCCGGCGGCGGCCGCGGCCGGCGGATAGACCGCGGCTCGCTTGATCGGCGTGTCGGCGACCGGCTGGGTCATCACGTCCAGCGGAATCTCGATGTGCACCGGGCCGGGGCGGGCGCTTTTGAACACCGCAAAGGCGCGGGCGACGATCTCGTCCAGCGCCTCGCCGGCGTGCAGGGTGTGGCTGAACACGCTGACCCCGGCCAGCGTGCGCTGCTGGTCGGGCAACTCGTGCAGGCGGCCCTGGCCGCGGCCCAGGGTGTCGCGACGGTTGACGCTGGAGATCACCAGCATGGGCACCGAGTCGGCCAGCGCCTGAGCCATCGCGGTGGCGATGTTGGTCATCCCCGGGCCACTGATGATCAAGCAGGCCGCCGGCTTGCCGCTGGCGCGGGCGTAGCCATCGGCCATGAACCCGGCGCCCTGCTCGTGGCGCGGCGTGACGTGGCGCAGCGGACTGTCCGCGAGGCCGCGGTAGAGCTCGATGGTGTGCACCCCGGGGATGCCGAACACGGTATCGATGCTGTGGGTCTCGAGCAGCTCGAGCAGGCGTTGCGCGCAGGTCGTCATGAGCGCACCTTGGTATCACTGGCCACGCCCGAGGTTTCCGCCGGTGCGTCACCAGGCGGTGCGCCACCAGACGGTGCGCCACCGAACGGCTCACGGGAGAAGATCCGCTCGACCATCGGCACGAAGTATTCCAGTGGCCGCGAGGGATAATCCGGGTCGAAGGCGCGCTGGTCCCACTCGTCGCAGAAGCGCGCGGTGCGCGCATAGGCCGGGTGGTCGCGGTAGGCCTCGCGGGCATGCGGGTCCAGGCCGTAGAAGGCGCGGTAGTGATAGCCCTGGAACAGCTCGTGGTGACGGATCATCCACACGTTGAGCGGATCGATGTAGGGCTCGAGGATCGCCGCGGCGATCTCGGCGTGATTGGCCGGCGCCAGGTCGTCGCCGATGTCGTGGAGCAGCGCGCAGACCACGGTCTCCTCGTCGATACCGGCATCGAGCGCGCGGCTGGCGGTCTGCAGGCAGTGCGCGTAGCGGTCGATCGGGTAGCCGTGGTTGTCGCCCTTGAGGCGCAGCAGATGCTCGAGCACCCGGCGGCTGGCGTCGTTCTGGTAGATCTGAAAGTGCGCGTCGATGATCGCCCAGTCGTCGGCGGTGCTTTCGTCGAAGCGCGTGAAGCGGGCCTGGTTCATCGAACCGGTCCTCCCTGGGTGGCGGCGCGAGGGGCATCGGCGTCGTTGGCGCCGACCGAACCGGCGAGCGTATGGCGCAGCACCTGACGGCGACTGGCGGTGCTGTCGCGATCGACATAGCCCTGGCGCATGTGACGCACGCCACCCTCGAGCTGATAGGCGGTGCGCCCATGCAGCAGCCGGTAGTTGTCCATGATCAGCATCTCGCCGGGGGCGAGCTTGAGGTACACGGTCAGCGCCGGGTCGGTGATCAGCGCATGAAAGCGCTGGCGCGCCGCGTAGTAGCGCTCCAGCGTCTCGGCGTCATAGGCGGCGACACGCTCGGTGCGATTGGAAAAGCGCACCCTGGCGAGCCGGCCGTGGCCGTCGAGCTCAATCAGCGGGCCTTCGCTTTCCAGCCGGGTGGTGGCATCGACGTAGCGAAAGCCGGGCGACAGCCGGGTCAGGCAGTCGAACGCCGTCGGGTCTTCCCGCTGCAAGCGGCGGGCCGCCATGAAGCCGTCGACCAGCGTGCTGTCGCCGCCCGCGGCGGCGTTGCTCAGGCAGTGCAGCCAGATGTAGCCGGGGATCGGATCGCGGTAGGGGTTGTCGGTGTGCGGCTCGAGCCCGCGCTGGGTCATGGTCAGGTCGTAGGCGTTGGCCACCGACTTGACGTCGGCGATGCCGCCCCAGTTGGTGCGCCGCAGCGGGCCGATGCGATCGATCAGCGGCTGCATGCCGTCCTCCTCGCCGGGCACCCCGGCGACGCGCACGAAACCGTAGCGCTGTAACTCGTCGAGCAGCCCCAGCAGCGCCCGGTCATCGGCCAGCGCGGCGGCGAAGTCGGCCTCGGGCAGGTGCGCGAGACTGGCGTCCCACAACAGCTGCGCGTCGTCGGCCGCGCCGCGCGAAGTGTCCCTCGGCGGACGGTCCTCGGCGAGCAGCGTGGATAACGCGAAGGCGGTGCGATGGCCGTCGCTGAACGCCAGGTGCAGCGTCTCGCCGTCGACGGCGGCAGACTCGAGGGTCAGGTCGAGCGGCAACTCGGCGGCCTCGATCAGCCGTTGGCCGGTCTGGGCATCCAGGGTCTCGCCGTCGGGGGCGCGCTCGCGCAGCCACAGCGCGGCGAAGTGCTGTTCGAGACCGGGGCCGCTGAGCGTCAGGCGGCGGCCCTGGGTAGTGACGATGGCGTCGACGGGATTGGACATGGCGGCGCGAACCTCCACAGCTGGCTGGGTCAAGGGAACCGGACGCGAATCCGAAGCGCTGTCGACACCATGACGGGTGCGACCTGATACTACCCTAGAGCCATGCGGAGTCAGTGATTTGCCTAAAATGGCCATATAATCGATCATTTTGGCCATGAAGGAGTTCGATTCGGCCCACTGGGCCCAGGCCTGGCCCTATCCGCGCCCCGATCTGCCGCCAGTGGCGCGCCCCGGCGAGGCCGAGCACACCGTCAGCGTGTGGCTGCTGCCCAAGTTCTCGATGCTGACGCTGTTCTGCCTGCTCGAGCCGCTGCGCGTCGCCAACCGCTTCGGCCGCACGCTGTTCGCCTGGCAGTTGCTGTCCAGCGGTGGCGAGGCGGTGGTCGCCAGCAACGGCGTGCGCATCGATGTCGATGGCGCGCTCGGCGGCGCCGGCGATTGCAAAATGCTGATGGCGATCTCGTCCTACGAGGCGGAGGCCACGGTGACCGCTGCCGACCGCGCGGTGCTGCGTCAGGTCGCCGCGCACGGCGGGCGGGTCGGCGGGCTGGACACCGCGCCGTTCATCCTTGCCCGCGCCGGGCTGCTCGAACAGCAGCGCGTGGCGCTGCACTGGGAGAGCGTGCCGGCGTTTCGCGAAGAGTTTGCGCAGCTGGCGATCAGCCCGGCGCGCTTCGAATTCGCCGGCCGGCGGCTGACCGGCTCCGGCGGCGCGGCGGGCATCGACATGATGCTGCAGTGGATCGAGTCCGATTACGGGCCGGCGCTGGCCAACGCGGTGGGTCGCCAACTCGTCCACCAGCGAGTTTCCGAGGAGGACGCGCTGCAAGGCCAGAGCCAGCATCGCCTCGACCGGCTGCCGCGCACGGTGGTGCGGGCGCTGGCGATCATGGAGACGCATCTCGGCCAGGCGCTGGCGATCCCCGAGATCTGCCGGCTGGTCGGCCAGTCGCAGCGTCAGTTGACGCGGCTGTTCGTCGGCCATTTCGGCGAGACGCCCAAGCAGTGCTACCTGGGCATGCGCCTCGACCTGGCGCGGCGGATTCTCGCCGATAGCCGCTGCCGGGTGACCGAGGCGGCGCTGGCCACCGGGTTCAGCAGCATGGCGCATTTTTCGAGGGTCTATCAGGCGCGCTTCGCCGAGCGCCCGAGCCGGACCGGCGAGCGCGGGACGAGCTGACCGGGCTAGCTGCGCGGTCAGCCTGGCAGTAGCGGGATTCCTCTACGGGACATGCTGCCCCAGCGCCTCGACGCGGCGCTGGCGGGCGGCCCGCTTGAGCATGCGCAGCCGCGAGCGCACTTCGTCGCGCTCCAGGTAGCAACCCTGCAGCCAGCGGTGGCCGGAGGCGCCTTCGAAGGCGTCGCGGGCATGCAGCAGGCGGCGGTTGTCGAAGATCACCAGATCGCCCGGGCGGTAATTGAAGCGCAGCGCGAAGCGCGGCTCGCGAAGCAGCCGCTGCAGTTGCATCAGCGCCTCATAAGCCGGCTCGATCTCGTCGAACGGCGCCATCAGCGGCCCGCGCAGGAAGTCGGCGATGCGCACCTCGCTGAGTCGGCCCTCGGCGTCGCACTGGATCATCGGGTTGAGCCACACGTAGTCGCTGGTGCGCGCGGTGTTGGCGTAGCACCACTTGACCCGGGTCAGCGTGGCGAACGCCGCGGGGTTCTGCCGGCGCAACGCCTCGGCCACCGCGAAGCCGTCCATCATCACCGCCTGGCCGCCGTCGACGCTGTTCTCCAGGCAGTGCAGCAGTTGCAGGCCCGGCTGGTACTCGCGGGTCGGCAGGTCGACGTGCGGCGGCAGGGCGATCGAGGTGTAGGCGTTGGAGTCGGGGTCGGGCTTGGCGCGCACGTCGAACAGCGTGCCGAAGTTGGTCGGCCGCGGCGGGCCGATGCGCCGGGCGATGGCGTCCAGGCTGCCCGGCGCGGTGGGCAGGTTGCCAAGCCGCACCAGGCCGTGGCTCAGCACCTTGTCGAGCGCTTGCTCGAGCAGCGCCTCGCCGGCTTCGGCGTGTTCGTCACGATCCATCCAGCCGGCGGCATCGAGGCTCGGCGGGGCGTCGAGTTCGGCGGCGGTCCAGATGCTGACCGCGACCAGCGGCGCGTCGAACGCCTCGGTATTGTCGTAGTCGTGGGCGCGCAACCAGCCGGGGTGGAAGCGCAGCGTGCGCGCTTCCGGGGCGAAGATGACGCCGAGCGCGCCGGCGGCGTCGAGCCAGGCGGCGTCGATGGTCGGCCAGGCGGCGAGCCGCGACAGATCGAGGATGCGCTCGCGGGTCGCCGGGTTGACGGTAGTCTCGTCGGCGGCGTTCTCGCGCAGCCACACGGCGTGATAGCGGCTGACCCGGCCATCGGCCCAGGTCAGCGTGACAAGCCGGGCGTCGTGGTCGACCCGCGCGAGGCCGACCTCGACCGGCCAGGCGTCGTAGTCCGGAGTCGCTGGCAGTGGCGGTGCGGCGGTGGTGGTCATGGCGGGCGTCTCTGAATGAAATGGCAATCTTCAGGATGCCGAGTCGTCGCGCCGTCGATTAGCCACCAGGCGACGGCTAGTTGTCATGAGTCGTCATCGGCGCGCGTCGCGTGGGCTCTCGGCATAGCGTTGGCGGTAGGCGCGCGAGAAGCTCGACGCCGAGGCGAAGCCGCAGGCCAGACCGATGCCAAGGATGTCGTGGTCGGTTTCCAGCAGCAGTTGGCGGGCCCGCGCCAGGCGCAGGTTCAGGTAGTGATCGCGCGGACGCACCCCCAGCTCGCGTTCGAACAGGCGCTGCAACTGGCGCAGCGAAATGCCCACCCGGTGCGCCAGTGCCTCGATCGACAGCGGCGCCTCGATATGCGCCTCCATCAGCGCCACGGCCTCGATCAGCACGTGCTTGTGGGTGCCCAGGCGCTGGCTCAGCGCCATGCGCTGCTGGTCGTGGGGCGTGCGCATGCGGGCGTGGATCAACTGTTCGGAGACCGCGGTGGCCAGCGCCTCGCCGTGGCGCCGGGCGATCAGGTCGAGGGACATGTCCATCGCCGCCGCGCCGCCGGCGCAGGAGAAGCCGCGCGGGCCGAGCTCGAACAGCGCCTCGCGGGTCTCGATGGCGGGGAAGCGTTCGCGAAAGGCCGGCAGGCTTTCCCAGTGCAGGGTCACCCGCTGGCCGCGCAGCAGCCCGGCACTGGCCAGCACCACGCTGCCGGTATCGATGCCGCCGAGCACGCAGTCGGCGTTGGCCAGCCGGTTGAGCCAGCGGATCAGCGGCCGGCTCAGCGTCGCCTCGGGCTCGAAGCTGGCGCATACCGCGACGCTGGGCAGCGCCGGGGCGCTGGCGATGGCGTCGTCGGCGAGCAGGGTCATGGCGTTGCTGGCGGTGACCGGTGCGCCGTCCTGGCTGATCACCCGCCAGGCGAACAGCGCCCGCCCGGCGATGCGATTGGCGATGCGCAGCGGTTCGACCGCCGAGAAGAACGCCATCATCGAGAAGCGCGGCATCAGCAGAAAGCCGATCGGCTCGGGCAACGGGCCGGTGTAGTCCAGACGCATGAGTCGCTCGCAACGGGGTGGCCCGACGATGATAAGCGATCGTGCGCTGCGCTGCAGGCGATGGCTCAGTGCGTCGATTGGTTCAGTTAATCCGCGCTGCCGGTCAAAGGCTCCGCGGTGCGGCGCCTATTGGCGAGAATCGGGCTGCCGGTCGCGGGTCGCTGAGCAGCGTGTAGTCGACGTCCTGAAGCGCCTCGCCAAACAGAAGGTCTACAGGCTCACTCCCCGGTAAGCAGGCGTTCTTCAAGGGCGAATATGTGCGGGTCGTCGTGGCCGAGTTCGCGCAGCGCGCTGGCCAGGTTGAGCAGGTAGTCGCGGTTGGGACCGCTGGGTCCGTGAGCGCTGGCGATGCGCCGGGCCAGCGCGGCTTCCGGCTCGGGGCCGGCGAAGGCGGCGTTGTCCTCGCGGGCGATGTAGACCAGTCCTTCGTGACGCGCGCCATCGTCGAAGTAAAGCGGGGTGACGACCCGCAGATAGCCGTTCTTTTCGCGCACGTCGAGCGGCTTGAGGGTCTGCGGGGTGATGCGATAGGCCATGCCGTGGCACGCCGCTCCCGGCGCGCGGATCAACGTCGCCACCCGGCCGGGCGATTCGGGCGTGCCGCGGTGGTCGTGAGAGGCCTGCCAGAAGCGCCGCGCCCAGCCGAGGATATGCGCCGGACGACGCTCCAGGTAAGCGAAGTCGGCCTTCCAGATCAGCGAGCCATAGCCGAACAGCCACAGCGAGTCGTGGCCGTCGAAATGGGTCATCTGCTGGTTGAGCGTGGTGGTATCGAAGGACATGTGCGGCGCGGAACCTGAAAATCAACGGTGCCGTTACTCTGCGACAGGCCAGGGCGGCGGGCAAGCCGACCAAGCGTTAAACCGGGCGGTGCTCGGCGCCGTGTAATTGCTCCGCGGGTCCATTAGGATATTACCCTTTCGACGAGGCTGATTCCGTATCGGGCCGCCCTTCATCCGGCCATGACGGTAGCCGTCACTCATCCACGGGCAGCTTGCATGGCCGCATCGATACTCGACCGACACAGCGTGACCATCACCGGGCAGGGCGAGCGCACGCTGCTGTTGCTGCATGGTTTCGGTTGCGATCAGCGGGTCTGGGTACCGCTGGTTCGCGCCTTCGAGCCCGATTGGCGGGTAGCTCGCTACGATCAGGCCGGCTGTGGTCGCGCCCTCAAGACCGTCTATAGCCGGCACCGGCACGCCGCCCTGCAGGGGTATGCCGAGGATCTGCTGGCGGTCTGCGCGGCGCTCGGGGACCAAGCCGTCACCGTGGTCGGCCACTCGATCGGCGGCATCATCGCCATGCTGGCGGCCATCGAGGCGCCGCAGCGTTTCCGGCAACTGGTGATGCTCTGCGCCTCCAGCCGTTATCTGGACGACCCTCCCGATTACCGGGGCGGTTTCGACGCGGCGCAACTCGGCGAACTGCTGACGATGATGGAGCAGAACTACTTCGCCTGGGCGGGCTCGATGGCGGCCAACGTCATCGGTTCGCAGCGCAAGGATGTCGCCGAGCGTCACCTGCGCAACCAGTTCCTGGCCAATGACGCGCGCATCGCCCGCCAGTTCGCCGAGGTCACCTTCTACAGCGACACCCGCGATGCGCTGGGGCAACTGACGATCCCCACGCTGGTGATGCACACCGACGAGGATGCGGTGGTGCCACCCCAGGCGGCCGAATACCTGCACGCCAACATTCCCGATGCCCGCCTCGAGTGGCTGCCGTGTCGTGGGCATTATCCGCACATGAGCGATCCTGCATTGCTGGCCGAGCGGTTGCGGGCGCATCTGTAGCGCGAGGCGCGACCGGCGCTCCGAGGAAACCACGATGCAAGCGAAACAGGTTGCGGCATACTGGGACGAGTCCCCCTGTGGCATGCTGGTGACCGACCGTGAGGGATGGGTGCTGGCCGTCAACGCCCGGATCGAGGACTGGCTGGGCCGCGCGGATCTGGCCGGGACGTGCTTTGCCGACCTGCTGACGCCCGCGGCGCGTGCCTTCTACCACTGGCATGTGGCGCTCAGCGTCGAACGCCATCAGCAAGGCGATGAAATTCAGCTGGCACTCGCCACGCCTGACGAGCAAACGCTGCCGGTGCTGGGCGGTTTCCGGACCGCCGAGTACCTGGACCAGGCGTGTGTCCATTGGTCGCTGACGCCGGTCCCGCGCAGGAGCGGTCTCGAAGGAGAACTGATCGCGGCGCGCGAGGCGGCCGAAGCGGCACTTGATGAAAAGCAGCTGGCGATAGACGAGTTGCAGCGTCTCCAGGCGGAGCTCGAGGCGCACCATCAGGAGCTGTCTCGCCAGAACCGGCACCTGGAGGCGCACGCCTACAGCGACGGGCTGACGCGACTCAAGAATCGCCGCGCCTTCAGCGAAGCATTGACCGAGCGCACCCGGGCAGGGCCGGCCGCTGGACCTTTCGCATTGGCGTTGCTGGACATCGACCTTTTCAAGACGATCAACGACAGTCTCGGACATGCGGCGGGGGACCAGGTGCTGATGGAGCTCGCCCTGCTCATGCAGCGTGTCTTTCGCGACCAGGACCTGCTGTTTCGCATCGGCGGCGAGGAGTTCGCGATCTTCTTGCCCGGGGCCTCACCGGAACAGGCGTTGGGGGCGCTCGAGCGCTTGCGTCGGGCGGTGCGCGAGCATGCCTGGTCGGTCGCCGCGGTGACCGTCAGCGCCGGCATCGCCAATCACCAGCCTGGCGATGGCAGCGATTCGCTCTACCGGCGCGCCGACGATGCCCTCTACGCCGCCAAGCATGACGGTCGCGATCGCGTGTTGCATGCTGCCCTGCTGGGCCTGGAGCCTGCTCCGACGCGTTGATCGGCGTCCGCCAGGGTTATAGACGCTCGCCCGCTCGCCGCCACGGGGCGCTGCGTCAAGCGTTGCCGCGGAATCGATCCCGGATGCTTGCACATGCGCGGATTCCGTGTCGGCGACTCAGGGAATGCTCGGCAGCTCGATCTCGTCGCTGCGCCGGGCGCCTTCGGTCATCTGCTGGCACAGCCGCAGGAATTCGCGCATGCCGGTGCTCAGGTACTTGTGGCGATGCCAGATGAACGCGAACTGGCGTTTGAGATCGAGCTGCGGAGTGGCGATGGGCACCAGGCTGCCGCGGCGAAAGGCGTCGCGCAGCGCAAGGTGCGAGACGCAGCCGATGCCCAGACCGGACTCGACCGCACGCTTGATGCCTTCGGTGTGCTCGAGCTCGAGCAGGATGTTGAACCGCCCACGGCGATGACGGGTGGCCTGTTCAAGAGTCAGCCGGGTCCCCGAGCCCTGCTCGCGCATGATCCAGGCCTCACGCAGCAACCGCTCGAGCGAGACATCGGCGGCACCGGCCAGCGGGTGGCGCGGCGAGCAGAAGACCGTCAACTCGTCTTCGACCCAGGGCTGCATGACGACGTCGGCATGCTGGCAATCGCCCTCGATCAGCCCCAGGTCGAGCTCGTGCTGAACGATGCGCTCGATGATCGACACCGTATTGCGCACCTGCAGGCGCACCCGGCTGCCGGGATGGCGCTGCATGAAGTCGCTGATCAACAGGGTCGCCAGGTAATTGCCGATGGTCAGCGTGGCGCCGACATCCAGCGAGCCGACGCCGCGCTGGCCACGCAGCAACTCCTCGATCTCTTCGCCGCGGTCGAGCAAGGCCACCGCTTTGGGCAGCAGTTGAAAGCCCAGCGCGTTGAGCTTGAGGCGCTTGCCGATGCGGTCGAGCAACTGGCAATCGAACTGCCGTTCGAGCTCGGCGAGCGCGGTGCTGGCGGCGGATTGCGAGAGTGCCAGTTCGCGGGCGGCGCGCGATACGCTCTGTTGCTGAGCGACGGCGACGAAGACTTCGAGCTGGCGCAGGGTGTAACGCATGGGAGTCTCGATGGCAAGTGCCATATCAATATTGCCGATAAGCGTTATCCAGACAACCCATTTAACAGATAATCACTACCGACTTAGAATGACGGTAACGAAATTAACGCTTTTTTATGCTTTTATGGAATATATTTGGAGGCTTCGATGAGCAAGTTTGCCCTGGAAGAAGTGCTGAGCGTCCATCACTGGAACGACACCCTGTTCAGCTTCCGCACCACGCGTGAACGCAGCCTGCGCTTCAAGAACGGGCAATTCGTGATGATCGGCCTGGAAGTCGCCGGCAAGCCATTGATGCGCGCCTACTCGATCGCCAGCCCCAACTACGAGGATCACCTCGAGTTCTTCAGCATCAAGGTGCCCGACGGTCCGCTGACCTCGCGCCTGCAGCACCTCAAGGTCGGCGATCAGATCATGGTCAGCCGCAAGCCCACCGGCACGCTGGTCACCGACGACCTGCTGCCGGGCCGCAATCTTTACATGCTCTCTACCGGCACCGGCCTGGCGCCGTTCATGAGCCTGATCCAGGACCCCGAGGCCTACGAGCGCTTCGACAAGATCGTGCTGATTCACGGCGTGCGCAGCGTCAGCGAACTCGCCTACGCCGATTTCATCGGCAAGGAACTGCCGGCGCACGAATACCTCGGCGAGGAGATCAGCGAGAAGCTGGTCTACTACCCCACGGTGACCCGCGAGGAGTTCCACACCATGGGCCGGCTCACCGACCATATCCGCAGCGGCAAGCTCGCCGAGGACACCGGTCTGCCGCCGCTCGATCCCAAGCAGGACCGGGCGATGATCTGCGGCAGCCCGGCGATGCTCGACGAGACCAGCGCGCTGCTCGACGACCTGGGCTTCAAGATCTCGCCGCGCATGGGCGAGCCCGGCGACTACGTGATCGAGCGGGCGTTCGTCGAGAAGTAACCGGCTTCGCCGGAGCTGTAAGCCATAAGCCGTAAGAAAAAGCCAAGTCAAAAGCTTTTTGCTTTTGACTTGGCTAGTGGTTGTGGTGCTATTTTGGCTTATAGCTTCGCGCTTAGACCGCATCCTTGCCGGTCTCGCCGGTACGAATCCGGATGACCTGCTCGAGCGGCGAGACGAAGATCTTGCCGTCGCCGATCTTGCCGGTGTTGGAAACCTGGGTGATGGCTTCGATGACCTGCTCGGCCATGGCATCGTCGACGGCGACTTCCAGCTTGACCTTGGGCAGGAAGTCGACCACGTATTCGGCGCCGCGATACAGCTCGGTGTGGCCCTTCTGGCGACCGAAGCCCTTGACCTCGGTCACGGTGATGCCCTGAACGCCGATTTCGGACAGCGCTTCACGGACATCGTCCAGCTTGAACGGCTTGATGATGGCGGTCACCAGTTTCATGCTCGTACTCCTCGCTAGGATGCGGGTATCGTCGCGCGCCTGACGGCCGCGCGGCCCCGGTTTGCGTCGGTCAATTTGCTATCAAGCATACACCGCTCGCTATCGGAATAAAAAAGACCCCCCGAAGGGGGCCAGGGGAGCACGCCAGCTCACTCGTTGCGCCGGGGCTCGCTTGTCGAGCCCGGACACGCTCACTTGTTGCCGCCGCCGGCGGTAAACTCGGGGTAGGCTTCGAGACCGCATTCGGCCAGGTCGACGCCTTCGTATTCTTCCTCTTCGCTGACCCGCACGCCCATGATCGCCTTGATGATCAGCCATACGACCAGGCTGGCGATAAAGACCCAGGCGAAGATGCCGATCGTGCCGATCAACTGCGCGCCGAAGGAAGCATCGGCGTTGCTGACGGGCACCACCATCACGCCCCAGATGCCGGCCACGCCGTGGGCCGAGATAGCACCGACCGGGTCGTCGAGCTTGAGCTTGTCGAGGCCGACGATGGCAAACACCACCAGCAGGCCGCCGACGGCACCGATCAGCGTCGCACCCAGGGCGCTGGGTGACAGCGGATCGGCGGTGATCGATACCAGACCGGCGATCGCGCCGTTGAGCGCCATGGTCAGGTCGGCCTTGCGGAACCAGACCTTGGCCAGGATCAGCGCGGCGATGACGCCGCCGGCGGCGGCCGCATTGGTGTTGAGCAGTACCTGAGCCACGTTGTTGGCGGAAGCGACGTCGGAGACCTTCAATTCGGAGCCGCCATTGAAGCCGAACCAGCCCATCCACAGGATGAAGGTGCCCAGCGCGGCCAGAGGCATGTTGGCGCCGGGGATTGCGTAGATGGCGCCGTTCTTGCCGTACTTGCCCTTGCGCGGCCCGAGCACCAGCACGCCGGCCAATGCGGCGGAGGCGCCGGCCAGATGAACGATGCCGGAGCCGGCATAGTCGGAATAGCCCAGTTCGGAGAGCCAGCCACCGCCCCAGGTCCAGTAGCCCTCGATGGGGTAGATGACCGCGGTCATCACCACCGCGAAGGCCAGGAACGCCCACAGCTTCATGCGCTCGGCGACGGCGCCCGAGACGATCGACATGGCGGTCGCCACGAACACCACCTGAAAGAAAAAGTCGGCACGCGCCGAGTAGTAGGGCGCGTCATCGCCGCCACTCAAGACTGCATCGACGCCGTTCTCGCTGCCGATCAGAAAGCCGAGGCTGGGCAGGAAACCGCCGGCGCTGCTCGAATACATGATGTAGTAGCCGACCACCAGATACATCGTGCAGGCGATAGCGAACAGCACGACGTTCTTGGTCAGGATTTCTGCGGTGTTCTTCGAGCGTACCAGGCCCGCTTCCAGCATCGCGAAGCCGGCGGCCATCCACATCACCAGCACGCCACTGATGAGGAAGTAGAATGTATCGAGCGCGTAATTGAGCTCTGTCATCGTTATAGTCTCGCTGAATTCAGGAATGGCCCCGCGCCTCAAACGGCGTCGGCCCCGCGTTCGCCGGTGCGAATACGAATGACGTCTTCAAGCGGCGTGACGAACAGCTTGCCGTCGCCGATCTTGCCGCTGTTGGCGGCCTGGCTGACGGCCTCGAGCACGCCTTCCACACGGCTGTCGTCGACTGCGATCTCGATCTTCACCTTGGGCAGGAAATCGACCACGTACTCGGCACCCCGGTAGAGTTCGGTATGCCCTTTCTGACGACCGAAGCCCTTGACCTCGGTGACGGTGATGCCCTGCACGCCGTTATCGGCGAGCGCCTCCCGAACGTCGTCGAGCTTGAATGGCTTTATGATGGCGGTGATGAGTTTCATCCCTTGTCTCCCGTTGTCGGCTTGCGCCTGAAGCTATCAAGCGCAAGCCGTGCCAGTTCGTTTTTTCTGTAGTAATTTCATAGATCTGAACTGCCATCCGGTCAGTCTTATGGTGCAGTGAATCGCTTTGCTGCACTGCCAATCACCGTTTTGGTGCGCCGCTGCCGCAGCGATGCGCCATAACAGGGCATGCGTTGTCGAATTGCCTTGCGTATGCTGAGGAGAACCGCAACAAGGAGTGGGCCGATGATCAGTAGCGAACGGATCAGCCGCCTCGCCCAGCAGCTGGGCGAGCGCCTTCAGGATGCCTCTCACGCGCCCGAAGAGATCCAGCGCAACGTGCATAACGTGATGCGTGGAGCCTTCGATCGCATGGAGCTGGTGACCCGCGAGGACTTCGACATCCTGATGGATGTGCTTCAGCGCACCCGGGCACGGGTCGAGTCGCTGGAAAAGCAGGTCGCCGCGCTCGAAGCCAGTCTCGACGACAGTGCCGGCGCGCCGGGATCGCCGGCGATGGTCGCCGCCGACACGGCAGCGCCACCCGAGGACACGGCAGCGTCCAGCAAGACCGCTTCCGGAAATACATCATCCGCCAAGGGTACGGCGCCCCCCGAGGATACCGACGCCTCATCGCCCAAGCCGCCATAGCGCGGTCTCTTGCGTTGGCCTCGAGACTTGCAGTCCCCGCGCCGATCTGTATCACTAGGCCTGTATCAATGAACAGGCTGGAACAGGCACTGGGTGCGGGGTCGCTATCGTTTCTGGAAGGTGAACGAGAAACTTGGCATGCGACGTCGCTTGAGCATCCGCCGGGCAAGGAGCGGCCATGGCATTAGCCATCATCACCACGCGTGCGGGGCTGGGGCTGGACGCGCCCGAGGTCCTGGTCGAAGTCCATCTGTCCAACGGCCTGCCAGGCATGACCCTGGTCGGCCTGCCGGAAACCGCGGTTCGCGAGAGCCGTGAGCGGGTGCGCAGCGCACTGCTCAACGCCGGCTTCGAGTTTCCCACCACACGACGCATCACCATCAACCTGGCACCGGCCGACCTGCCCAAGGAAGGCGGACGCTTCGACCTGCCCATTGCGCTGGGCATCCTGGTGGCCTCCGAGCAGGTGCCGGCCACCGCCCTCGAGGGAGTGGAGTGTCTTGGCGAGCTGGCCCTCGACGGCCGGCTGCGTCCGGTTACCGGGGTGCTGCCGGCGGCGCTGGCGGTCAAGGCACGGGGGCGCGGATTGCTGGTCGCCGCAGGTAACGCCGACGAGGCCGCGCTGGCCGGCGACCTGCAGGTGCTGCCCGCCGAGCACCTTTCCCAGGTGGTCGCCCATCTGCTGGGCCAGGCCCGGCTCGAACCGCATTGGGTGACGACGCCGACGCTGCCCGAGCAGCCGCTGGCCGATCTGGCCGACGTGCGCGGTCAGTACCAGGCGCGCCGGGCGCTGGAGGTCGCGGCGGCGGGCGGCCACAACCTGCTGTTCTCGGGCCCGCCGGGCACCGGCAAGACCATGCTCGCCAGCCGCCTGCCGGGCATTCTGCCGCCGCTGTCGCCCGACGAGGCGCTCGAGGTCGCGGCGATCCGCTCGGTGTGCGGGCTCGACCTGCTCGAACGCTGGGGTGAGCGGCCGTTTCGCTCGCCGCACCACACCGCCAGCGGCGTGGCGCTGGTCGGCGGCGGTTCGCGGCCGCGCCCCGGCGAGATCTCGCTGGCGCATCAAGGAGTGCTGTTTCTCGACGAGCTGCCGCAATTCGACCGCAGCGTGCTCGAGGTGATGCGCGAGCCGCTGGAATCGGGGCAGATCCATATCGCGAGGGCCAGCCAGCAACGCAGCTTTCCGGCCAGTTTCCAGCTGGTGGCGGCGATGAACCCGTGTCCCTGCGGGCACCTGGGCGACCCGCGCCAGACTTGCGTGTGCACCCCGGCCCAGGTGCAGCGCTACCAGGGGCGGCTTTCCGGTCCGCTGCTCGATCGCATCGATCTGCAGGTCGAAGTGCCGGCAATCCCGCCCGACCAGCTCACCGCCGATACCCGTGGCGAAAGCTCCGTGCAGGTTCGCGAGCGAGTGCTGGCGGCCCGCGAGCGGCAACGCGCCCGGGGCTTTCTCAACGCACGCCTGCCGGGCCCCGAGCTCGAGGCAGCCTGTGCGCTGAGCGACACCGAGCGCGCCTGGCTGGCCGACGTGCTGACTCGGCTCAAGCTCTCGGCGCGCGCCTATCATCGCGTGCTGCGGGTGGCGCTGACGCTGGCCGACCTGGCCGGCGAGCCGCACCCGGGGCGCAGCCAGCTGCTCGAAGCGATCGGCTACCGTCAGCTCGATCGCCTGCGCAGCGGTCGCGATCGGCCTGCCACGGCGAGTAGTCCATGACATCGGTGTCACGCTAAGCTGATAGCCAGGGGCCAGGGTTGGCCCTTGTGGATCGCTGACGGCTTCTGCGCCATTAAGCGTCAGCCACGCCAACGCCAAGGAGGTTCGATGAACAGCACGGATAGCGATCTTGCAGCGATGGATGCCGCCGCTCTGATTGACGCCTACGAGCGGGGCCGGCTCTCGCCGGTGGAGGCGGTCGAGAACGCGCTGGCGCGTATCGATCGCCACAACCCCGCGATCAACGCCTTCTGTCATGTCGATCACCAGGGCGCGATGGCCGCCGCCCGCGACGCCGAAGCCCGCTGGCGGCGCGGCGAGCCGCTGAGCCCGGTGGACGGGCTGCCGGTGACGATGAAGGACCTGACCCGGGTGCGCGGCATGCCCGCCCGTGAAGGCACGCTGATCTCCGATCCCGCGCCGTGCGCGGAGGATTCGCCGCCGGCACGGCGGATGCGCGAAGGCGGCGCCGTCATCCTGGGCAAGACCACCACTCCCGAATTCGGCTGGAAAGGCGTTACCGACAGCCCGCTGACCGGCATCACCTGCAACCCCTGGAATACGCAGCTTACCCCCGGCGGCTCGTCGGGGGGCGCCGCCGCGGCCTGCGCGCTGAACCTGGGCGTGCTGCATCAGGGCGGCGATTCCGGCGGCTCGATCCGCATCCCCGCCGCCTTCACCGGCACGTTCGGCTTCAAGTCGACCTTCGGGCTGGTGCCGCAGTGGCCGCCCTGTTCATTGCCGTCGATGTCGCATATCGGGCCGATCACGCGCACGGTCGACGACGCGATCCGCATGCTCAACGTCATCGGCCGCTACGACTCTCGCGACAGTTATGCCGTCGCCGCGGCGCCGGCGGACTGGAGGGAGACCACCCGACAGACGCTTTCGGGGCTGCGCATCGGTCTGATCACCAAGGCGCGCCGGGTCGGGGTCGATCCGCAGATCACCGCGGCGATCGAGCGAGCGGCGCATACGCTCAGCGAGCTGGGCGCCGAGGTCGTGCCCAGCGATCTTGATCTGCATGAGGCGGGCGAGGCATTCAAGGTACTGTGGTTTTCCACCACCTGGCGGCTGTGCTATCAGCTGACCGAGGCCCAGCGTCACTTGATCAGCGAGGGGCTGCTGAAGAACGCCTGGCGCGGCGAGGGCTTCGATGCCAATGACGTGCACGCGGCGGAAGAGGCCCGGTGGGTCCTGACCTCGCGCTTCGAAGCCCGCTTTCGTGACGAATTCGACCTGTTCCTGATGCCCAGCGTCGCCGTTCTGCCATTCACCGCCGGCCTCGAAGTCCCGGATGGCAGCAGCATGCAGGACTGGATGGATTGGACGCCATTCAGCTATCCGTTCAACCTGACGCGCCAGCCGGCGGCATCGATCCCCTGCGGATTCAGCCGGGAGGGGTTGCCGATCGGCTGCCAACTGGTGGGGGCACGCTTTCGCGATCGCACCGTGCTGCGTGCCTGCCGCGCGTATATGGATGCGGTGCCGACGCATTTCCCCGACGTGCCGGGCGTCGCCACGCCGGGCGTCGCCACGCCTCGCGGCTGACGGAGAAGCCACGCCATGCCGCTGTCCCTCACGAATCTGCCGCTGGCCTGGAGCATCGGCCTGTTCTGCCTCTGTGCGCTGGTGATCGGCGTGATCGGTACGCGCCTGACCCATGTGGTCGACGACCTCGCCGATCGCACCGGCCTGGGCGAGGCCATCGCCGGCGCCCTGCTGCTGGGCGCGACGACCTCGTTGTCGGGCAGCGTCCTCTCGGTGACAGCGGGCTGGGCCGGCCAGGCCGAACTCGCGGTGAGCAACGCCGTGGGCGGCATCGCCGTACAGACGCTGTTTCTCACCGTCGCCGACATGTTCCTGCGGCGCGTCAATCTCGAGCATGCGGCCGCCTCCATCGGCAACCTGATGCAGGGCGCCTTGCTGGTCTGCATGCTGTCGCTGATCCTGGTGGGCAGCTTCTCGCCGGAGTGGACGCTGTGGGGCATCCATCCGATCACGCCGCTGATGGTGGTGGGCTATGCCTACGGGCTGCGCATCGTCAACGAGGCGCGTACCGCGCCGATGTGGATGCCCGCCCGCACCCGCGAGACGCGCGAGGATGTGCCCGACGAGGCGCTCCAGCAGCGCTCGCTGGCCTCCCTGTGGACGTCGTTTCTGATCATGGCGTTGATCCTGGGGGTCGCCGGGTGGCTGCTGCAACGCTCGGCGACGGTGATCGCCGAGGAGACCGGGCTCGGCCAGGTCGCCGTCGGGGTACTGCTGACGTCGATCACCACCTCGCTGCCGGAGCTGGTGACCTCGGTGACAGCGGTGCGGCGCGGGGCCCTGACGCTGGCCGTGGGAGGCATCATCGGCGGCAATGCCTACGACACGCTGTTTACCGCGATGTCGGACATCGCCTATCGCGAGGGCTCGATCTATCACGCCATCTCCAACCAGACGCTGCTGTGGGTGGCGCTGTCGATGGTCATGACCGGGGTGTTGATCATGGGCCTGGTGCGCCGCGAGAAGCATGGCCCGGGACGCATCGGCTTCGAGAGCGTGACCATTATCGGCCTTTATCTGGCCGGTGTGGCCATGGTGGTGTTCGGCGGCGCCAACGGCGGTTGAGAGGATGCTTACAAAAGGGCTGCACTCGGCAATACGGCGTTGAAATTATCCTCGAGCGCGAGTCCGATCAAAATACTCATTTACTATCTGTAAACTCGCGTGCGAGCCCAGTGCGCTTTTTCGTTCAATTTCGCCTTGTCTTGCCATTGTTCGCCTGTTTCGTAGACATCCTCTGAGCCGGGTGGCGTCACGCCGTCAGCGCGCCCTCCAGCGCGCCCAGGCGCCCCGGTTCGAGGGCGGCGGCGAGGGTACTGATGCGCAGCACATGGCCGAGCGCCGGGTGAGCGGGGCGATGGACGAGGGTGCCGGCATCGAGCAACTGGCGATGGATGCTGGCAGCCCGCTCGGCGTCGGCGAGACGCACGGCGATGAAGTTGGTGTCGCTGGGCGGCACGTCGCCGCCCAGACCGCGCAAGCGCTCGGTGAGGCGCTCGCGGCAGGCGATGACCGTGTCGACGTGGGCGCGAGTCTCGTCGGGGTTGTCGAGCACGGTCTCGGCGGCGCTCAGCGCCAGCGACGAGACGGCATAGTGGATGCGTACCTTGGCCAGCATGGCCAGGGCCTCGGGCTCGGCGATCGCGTAGCCGATGCGCAGCCCCGCCAGTCCGTGGGCCTTGGAGAACGTGCGCAGGCGGATCGCCCCGGGCCACACCGCACCCGCCGAGGGCGCCGCGGCATCCCGGCGGAAGTCGTGATAGGCCTCGTCGAGCAGCAGCGTGCAGCTATCGGGCAGGGCGTCGCGCAGGGCGAGCACCGCAGCGTCGTCGTGCAGGTGGCCGCCGGGATTGTCGGGGTTGGCCAGATACACGAGATGCGCGTCTTCGCGATGCGCCCGCTCGGCAAGCGCCTCGAGATCGGGGGCGAGCAGCCCGGGAGCGTTCTGGTAGGCGACTTCGCTCAACCGACAACCCTGGCCTGCGGCGAAGTAGCCGAAGGTCGGGTAGGTGCCAGCGCTGGCGATCACCGGGCTGCCGGGCTCGCAGCAGGCGCGCAGCGTCAGCGCGATCAGGCTGTCGGCGCCGGCGTCGACCAGCAGCGACTCAAGCGGGCTGCCCAGCGCATCGCCCAGGCGCTGACGGACGCCGAGCGCTTCGGCGTCGCCGTAGCCGCGGGCGAGTTCGGCGAATTCGTCGCCGAAGCGCGCCGTCAATGCCCGGTGCGGCATGTCGAGCCCCTCGTTGGAGCCCAGACGATGAGGGATGCGGCGCCCCAGGCGCCGCTCCAGGGCCTTGAGGCCCGGGAAGGGGTTGGTCGGTCCCTGGCGGCCCAGTAGGTGGCGAGCGTAACGCGACATGGCGGCTCCTTGTTTTGGCGAACGTGACGCGGCGCGGGCGAGGGGTTCCGCTGAAGCCATTGTGACTCGGCTACCGGCCTGAAAAAAGCGCTGAAGGCGCGTTTGGCGCGGTTGCGGGCGCGCTCCTATAGCGCCGAGGCATCGAGCGCGCCGGTGAGCGTCTGCTGCCAGCGGGGTTCGTCGTTGCCGGGCCGGCGCAGCGCGAGTTCCAGCCGGTAGGGCAGCAGCCGGCGGTCGGAGAGCGTCAGCGCCGGGCCTTCGGCGATCAGGCGGCTTTCCAGCAACCATTGATTGTCCGGTACATCGCGAGTGGCCCTGTCCGGCATCCAGTCGAGCACCTGGGGGCCCGCATCGACGGCCAGCAGGGCGCGGGTCAGGGTTTCGCCGAATTGCTCGGGTTCAATCGACAGCGCGGCATCGACCTCGGTCGGGGCGAGCAACAGTACGCGTTCGCCCTCCGGCACCCGCCACACCGGCGCGGCAAGGGTCGCCTCGGCGGCACGTTCGCCCAGCCCGTAGAGCGCCTGACGGGCGGTCCTGGGCGGGCCCGGGTCGCTCGCGCAGCCGCTTAGAGCCAGCGCGATCAACAGCGCGATGAGCCATCCTGGCGCGCGCGGCGTCGGTAAATGTCGAGCATGGTATCGAGACATGTTCAGGGCGTCGTGGTGGGGTGATCGGCCGCGGCCGGGGCGCCGTGAAAGCCGGCGAGAAATGCGTCGAGCTCGTCGAACAGCGGCTCGCGGATGAACGCCGACTCGTTGACCAGATGGTGACGCGCCTCGGGATGGCGGACCACCCGCGCCTGGGGAAACTTGCCGGTCAGCACCTCGAGATTCCATGCCCAGTCGACGGTCAGGTCCTGCTCGCCCTGCAGGATCAGCACCGGCAGGTCGCTGGCCGGCAGCGCCAGCATATGGCTCATCCAGCGGCGCATCGCGGTGACCCAGGTCAACGTCAGACGGTCGGGCTGCAGGGGGTCGCTTTCGCGCAGAAAGGCGGCGAAGTCGGCGTCGTTGGAGTTGGCCTGGTAGCTCCGCGGGATCGAGCGGATGAACGGGCTGGCCAGACGATGCAGCCAGCTCGACTGCGGCCAGCCCCATGGCCGCACCAGCGGCGCGAGCAGGGCGAGCCCCTGCCAGGGCGAGGCCGTGCCGCGACCCAGCGCGTCGGTGGCGAGGATCGCTGCGCCGGTACTCTGGCCGATGCCCACCCAGGGGTGAGGCGCCAGGTCCTCGCCGGTGAGTTGACGCTGCAGCGCCTGCAGGCAGGCGCCGTAGTCCTCGAAGTCGTCGATGGTCGCGCGCGCCCCGCTGGACAGGCCATGCCCCGGCAGGTCCCACAGCACCACGCGCCAGCCCTGGTCGAGCAGCCGTTCGAGCAGGTGGCGGTAGAGCCCCAGATGATCGAAATACCCGTGCACGACGAAGGCCGTGCCGCACGGTTGCTCGGGTGTCCATACCTGCGCCCACAGCCGGTAACGCTCGGTGTCGACGAACCCGGCGTAGAGGCCGACCCGGCGATCGAGCAGCGGCGCCAGACGATAGTGCGCCAGGTAGTCGCTCAACGCGCGCGGCGGCAAAGCGCTTATCCGCGCCAGCGGTCCGAGGGCCTGTAGGGATTCGAATTGGCTCATTGGGCTCCTTGTTGTACGCCTCCATGCTAGCGTCGATTGTGAACCAGCGCAGGCCTTGTGTCGCTAACCGATGACGCTCATTGGCCCTGCTCGCTTGCCCCTTGCGGGATTTTCTGAGCTAATGTGTGGAATGTATTTCCACAATTACCGCATGAAGGGCCATCGCATCGCGACGGCGTCATGCAGTGCAGCAGGAGGTAGCTTGCCATGACTCAACGTGTCACACGTCACCGCCTTCAGGTGGCCGCCGAACTCGATCGCTTCCTCAACGAGGCCGCGTTGCCCGACAGCGGGGTCGATCCCGACGACTTCTGGTCCGGGCTCGATGCGCTGGTACACGATCTGACTCCCAGGAACCGCGAACTGCTCGCCGAACGCGAGCGCCTGCAGGGCGAGCTGGATGCGTGGCACAAGGCACACCCCGGGCCGGTCCGCGATCTACGCAGTTACCGGGACTTCCTCAAGCGGATCGGCTACCTGGTCGATCCGCCAAGCAGCGTCGCGGCCACCACCCGCAATGTCGACGCCGCGGTCGCCGTACAGGCCGGCCCGCAGCTGGTGGTGCCGATGAGCAACGCCCGCTACGCCCTCAATGCCGCCAACGCGCGCTGGGGCAGCCTCTACGATGCACTCTACGGCAGCGACGTGATCGGCGAGGAGGGTGGCGCCGAGAAAAGCGGCGGCTATAACCCCAAGCGCGGCGAGAAGGTCATCGGCTACGCACGCAACGTGCTCGACCAGGCGGCGCCGCTGGCCGAAGGCTCGCATCGCGACGCCCAGCGCTACAGCGTCAGCGGCCGCCATCTCACGGTGACCTTGAAAGACGGGCGCGACGTGGGCCTCAAGCGCCCCGACCAGTTCCTCGGCTATCAGGGCGAGGCCAGCGCACCGACGGCGGTGCTGCTCGCCAATCATGGCCTGCACCTGGAAATTCAGTTCGACGCCGAGCACGCCATCGGCAAGACCGACCCGGCGCACGTCAAGGACGTGGCGCTCGAGGCGGCGGTGACCACCATCATGGACTGCGAGGACTCGGTGGCGGCGGTCGATGCCGAGGACAAGGTCGGCGTCTACGCCAACTGGCTGGGGCTGATGCGCGGCGATCTTACCGAGACCATCGACAAGGGCGGCAAGACCTTCACCCGCCGCTTGAGCCCCGACCGCGAGTACCGTGCGGCCGATGGCAGCGCGCTGAGCCTGCCCGGGCGCTCGCTGCTGTTCGTGCGCAACGTCGGCCATCTGATGACCACCCCGGCGGTGCTCGACGGCGACGGCAACGAGATCCCCGAGGGCATCCTCGACGGTTTGGTGACCAGCCTGATCGCGCTGCACGATCTTAACAAGGCCGACAAAAACGCGAGCGCGGCTTCGGGCGCCACTGACGGCGCCGCGATGAGAAACAGCCGTACCGGCTCGGTCTACATCGTCAAGCCCAAGATGCACGGCCCCCAGGAAGTGGCGTTCGCCAACGAGCTGTTCTCGCGCATCGAGGATGTGCTGGGCATGGCCCGCGACACGCTGAAGATCGGCATCATGGACGAGGAACGGCGCACCACCGTCAATCTCAAGGCCTGCATCGATGCGGCGCGCTCGCGGGTGGCATTCATCAATACCGGCTTCCTCGATCGCACCGGCGACGAGATGCATACCGCCATGGAAGCCGGGGCGATGCTGCGCAAGGGCGACATGAAGGGTGCGGCGTGGATCGCCGCCTACGAAAAGAACAACGTCCAGGTCGGGCTGACCTGCGGCCTGCGCGGACGCGCCCAGATCGGCAAGGGCATGTGGGCGATGCCCGACAAGATGGCGGCGATGCTCGAGCAGAAGATCGGCCATCCCAAGGCTGGCGCCAATACCGCCTGGGTACCGTCGCCGACCGCCGCGGTACTGCACGCGCTGCATTATCACCAGATCGACGTCGACGCCGTCCAGCAGGAACTCGAGCGCCAGGGCGAAGGCGACCTGCTCGACGACCTGTTGACGGTGCCGGTGGTCGAACGCGCCGACTGGGGCCGCGATGAGATCCAGCAGGAGCTCGACAACAACTGCCAGGGCATTCTCGGCTACGTGGTGCGCTGGGTCGAGCACGGCGTGGGCTGCTCCAAGGTACCCGACATCCACGACGTCGGCCTGATGGAGGACCGCGCCACACTGCGCATTTCCAGCCAGCACATCGCCAACTGGCTTTACCATGGCGTGGTCAGCGAGGCTCAGGTACGCGAGACGCTGGAACGCATGGCCAAGGTGGTCGACGACCAGAACGCCGGCGACCCGGAATACACCCCGATGACTGCCCATCTGGCCGACTCCAGCGCCTTCCAGGCCGCCTCCGACCTGATCTTCAAGGGTCGCAGCCAGCCGGCCGGTTATACCGAGCCGCTCTTGCATCACTGGCGCGCCGTGCACAAGGCGAAATCCTGAGCTGCGGGCTACGGGCTACGGGCTACGGGCTACGGGCTACGGGCTATGCAGGCCTGAGCGGGTGGGAGCGAATTTATTCGCGATGAATTGGCTCCATCGGGAACAAGTTCCCTCCCACGGGGCTATGGGTTATGAGCTGCTAGCAATGGGTAGGGGGTATCCTGATGCTCGCGGCTCGCGGTCTGTGCGGCGCTCGGCGCTTGCGCTATCGTGGGCGCAACCGCCGAGCGTCATCGAGCCCGCCAGGAGAAAGCCATGACCGTAATGACCGCCGCCGCCATCGAGGAATTTCTCGACGAGGTATTCCCCCATCGTCAGGGCACCATCGAAGGGGTCGACGAGATGCGCGCCACCATGAGCCTGGCGATCGAGGACGAGCATCTGCGTCCCGGCGCCTGTGTCTCCGGGCCGAGCATGATGGCGTTGGCGGATGTCTGTCTATACGTGGCGATCCTCGCTCAGATCGGTCCCGAGGCGATGGCGGTGACCAGCGACCTGAACTGCCACTTTCTGCGCCGTGCTCGCGGCGATCGCGACCTGATCGCCAATGCCCGGCTGGTCAAGCTCGGCCGGCGCCTGGCGGTGGGCGAGGTCGAGCTGTTCTCGGCCGGCGACGATCAGCCGGTGGCGCTGGTCACGGCGACCTACGTACTGCCCGATCAGGACGAGGACGACTGAATCATCTCGCCGGGCGAGCCCGCCCGGCGCAGACCGCCAGCGCCAGCCAGCCAGCCATCAGCAGCAGCCCACCCAGCGGCGTGACCGGCCCCAGCCAGCGAGCACCGGTCAGCACCAGCAGGTACAGCGAGCCCGAGAACAGCGCGGCTCCCGAAGCCCACAGCGCCAGCACCAGGCGCTGACCGCGCAGCGGCTGGATCTGACGCCAGACCAATACCCCGAGCATCGCCAGGGTATGCCAGACCTGGTAGCGCACGGCCGTGTCGAAGGTCTCGAGCAGACCCGGCGCGACGTCCCCCTGCAGGCCGTGGGCACCGAACGCGCCGGCGGCCACGCCGAGCAAACCGCTCAGCGCGACGCCAATCCAGGTAAACCGATGGGGCATGGCGAAGCACTCCTGACTTGGTGAATCATATAGGCCGTGAAAGCGCATCCGGTCGGCCGCGCAAAGCACCGAGGCTTTCGTCGTCGATGTGGCTCGCTATGATGCCGCCCGTCGACCCGCCTGGCGAGCCGGTATTCGATCCCAAGGTGCGCAACGAGCCCGAACAGGTCGATAGCGATGTCTGGCCGCCGCGAGATATCTGATTGCGGGATGTCTGCGGCAACGTTTGGCGTTAAAATGATGGCCCGTCTTCGGAACGGGCCGTTAACGCTTTGATCATTGGATGCACAGACGTCATGCAGATTCAGCTCAATGGCCAGCGCCATACGCTCGACGGCGAACCGACCCTCGACGACCTGGTCGCGACGCTGGGCCTGACGGGGCGGCGCATCGCGATCGAGGTCAACGAAGCGATCGTGCCGCGCAGCCAGCACACCGCGACCCGGCTGGCCGACGGCGACCGGGTCGAAGTGGTCCACGCCATCGGCGGTGGTTGATCGCCGCGGCAGGACGACCGCAGGTGCGCAGGCCACCGCGACTACTCTCGGAGCCATTATGACCGACCTTCAACTCGACCGGCCTTGGCGGGTCGCCGAACGTACGTTCCATTCGCGGCTGCTGGTCGGCACCGGCAAGTACCGCGATCTCGACGAGACCGCGGCGGCGGTCGCCGCCAGCGGCGCCGAGATCGTCACCTTCGCCGTGCGCCGCACCAATCTCGGCCAGAGTCCCGACGAGCCCAACCTGCTCGACGCCGTGTCCCCCGAGCGTTACACGCTGCTGCCCAATACCGCCGGCTGCTATACCGCCAAGGACGCCGTACGGACCTGCAAGCTGGCGCGGGAACTGCTCGACGGCCACAACCTGGTCAAGCTCGAGGTGCTGGGCGACGACCAGACGCTGTATCCCAACGTGGTCGAGACGCTCAAGGCCGCCGACGAGCTGGTCCGCGACGGCTTCGAGGTGATGGTCTACACCAGCGACGATCCGATCGTCGCCCGCGAACTCGAGGCGCTCGGCTGTAGCGCGGTAATGCCGCTGGGCTCACTGATCGGCTCGGGCCATGGCCTGCTCAACCCGGCGAATCTGGCGCTGATCGTCGACAACGCCAGCGTGCCGGTGCTGGTCGACGCCGGCATCGGCACCGCCTCCGACGCGGCGCTGGCGATGGAGATGGGCTGCGCCGGGGTGCTGATGAACTCGGCGATCGCTCACGCCCGCCACCCGATCGTCATGGCCGGGGCCATGAAGAAGGCCATCGAGGCCGGCCGCGAGGCCTTCCTTGCCGAGCGCATGCCGCGGCGCTCGCGCGCCGAGGCGTCATCGCCGGTCAGCGGGCGGATCAACTCCTGAGTGCATGAGATGAGTGACAACCCTTTGAGCGTCGAGAGCGAGACCTCGTCAGCCGGCGATTCGCGTCCGCGGCGCGGCATCAAGAGCTATGTGCTGCGCGCCGGGCGCATGACCGTCGCCCAGACCCGCGGCCTCGAGGAGGTCTGGCCGCGTCTGGGACTGAGCGTCGTCGATGGCCCGCTGAATCTCGATGCCCTGTTCGGGCGCGCCGCGCCGCGGGTGGTGGAGATCGGCTTCGGCATGGGCGCCTCGCTGATCGAACAGGTGCAGGCCCACCCGGAAACCGACTTCATCGGTATCGAGGTGCACGCCCCGGGGGTGGGCAAGCTGCTCGACGAGGCCGACAAGCGCCAATTGAGCAACCTGCGGGTGTATCGCGAGGATGCCCTGGAGGTGCTGTCCCGGTGCATCCCCGAGGCCAGCCTCGACGGTCTGCAGCTATTCTTCCCCGATCCCTGGCCGAAGAAGAAGCATCACAAGCGGCGCATCGTCCAGCCGACCTTCGTCGAGCTGGTGCGCACCCGGCTCAAGCCCGGCGGCACGCTGCACATGGCCACCGACTGGCAAGCCTATGCCGAACACATGTCCGAGGTCATGGCCGCGGCCCCCGGCTATCGCAACACCGCGGCCGAGGGCGATTACGTGGCGCGCCCCGCGTTTCGCCCGCTGACCAAGTTCGAAAGCCGCGGCGCGAAGCTCGGTCATGGCGTTTGGGACCTGCTTTTCGCGCGGACCGATTGAGAAAAACCGCCGCCGCTGCATGCCGTCCCGAGGCCGCTCATCGAGCGGCCTTTTCATGCGTCTGACAGGGGCGGCGCTCGATAAAAAAACCGCCCGGGAGGGCGGCTGTAAGACCGTGACTAGCTTGATGAGGAGATAACCATGGCAGGAACCTGACATTCGCTGCGATGGTCCGTGGCGCTTTGGCAAACGCCACAATCAAAAGGTAATAGTTCTCATTTGTTCTGTCAATCTAAAAGAGACATATTTTCAACAAGTCCTCGCGCCAATCGCCGGCCGCCGGATTCGCGCTAGCCGGTCAGCGCCAGCCAGGCCGGCAGGCTGAGCATGGCGAGTAGCGTCTGGCCAGTGATCAGCGCCGCCATCAATTCGGCATCACCGCCCAGTTGGCGCGCCAGGATATAGGCCGAGGTGGCGGTGGGCAGGGCGGCGAAGAGCAATGCGACGTCACGGCTGACCGGGTCGAGCCCGGTCAGCCAGGCCAGCGCCAGCACCAGGGCCGGCATCAACACCAGCTTGACCAGGTTGGCGCTCCACACGCCGCGATCGAGGCGCGCCAGCGCACGTGGCCGCAGTGCCACGCCCACCGCCACCAGGCCGAGTGGCAGTGCGGCGCGACCCAGCAGGCCGACGGCCTGCTCGCTCCACCCCGGCAGCCCAAGGCCCGATAAATTGAGGGCAATGCCAATGAGACAGGCCAGGATCAGCGGGTTGCGGGTCAGCGCCGCGAAGCTCTTGGCAAGGCTCGACGGGCCCAGGGTGCCGGCGGCGATGAAGCACGCCACGCACAGTACGTTGACCACCGGCACCATCAGCGCCACCGCCACCGCGGCGACCGTCGCCCCGGCGTTGCCATGCAGGGCAGCCGCACCGGCAACGCCGACGTAGGTATTGAAGCGCAATGCGCCCTGGAACACCGACGTGAACGCCGCCGCGTCGAGTCCCAGCGCGGGACGGGCCCACCACAGCGCGACCGCGAAGCCGGCGATGGCACCCAGCAGCACGATGGCCACGCGACCCACCGGAACCTGGGAGACATCGGCGGTGGCCAGCGTGGAAACCAGCATGGCGGGAAACAGCAGAAAATAGATCAGGCGCTCCATCTGCACCCAGAAATCGCCGCCGGGCAGGCGTCGCCAGCCGAGCAGGGCGCCCAGCAGGATCAATAGAAACAGCGGACCCAGGGCGCCTTGAACGCTGCTCATCGAACTCTCCTTCTTGCTGCGAGGCCGGGCGCCGTGGCTTGATGCCTTGACCCTCATCACGCGGAGATCCACAAAAAACCCCCGCACGGCTGGCATGCGGGGGTGAGCGAGCCTTTCGCGGCTGACTCTCTTGGGCGTGCTTAGCCGTTCTGGTCACTATTGCCGGCGTTGGCGCTATCACCCTGACCCTGATTGCTTTCGTTCTGGCTCTGGCTGTTTCCTGACTGGCCTGAAGCCTTCGCCTCGGCCTTGGTCACGTCAAGCAGCTCGACCTTGAAGGTCAGTGCCTGGTTAGGGCCGATCGGGCCGCCGGTTCCGGCCGGGCCGTAGGCCAGGTCGGACGGCAGATAGACCATCCAGGTATCGCCAACGCTCATCATCTTCAGCGCTTCCTGCCAACCGGGGATGACCTGATCGACGCGGAACTCGACCGGCTCGCCACGCTCGTAGGAACTGTCGAAGACAGTGCCATCGGTCAGCTTGCCTTCGTAATCGACCTTGACGGTATCGTTGGCATCCGGCGAGGCGCCATCACCTGATTCGAGCACCTTGTACTGCAGACCCGAGTCGGTGACCTTGACGCCGTCCTTCTTGGCGTTTTCGGCGAGGAACTCTTCGCTCTCGGCCTTGTTCTGCTCGGCGGCCTGCTTGGCCTGCTTCTGACGTTCGGCGTTCTGCTGCTGCTGGAACTGGGTCAGCGCCTGAGTCATCTCCTCCTTGCTCATCTGCAGATCGTCGCCGGCATAGACGTCCTCGACGGCCTGCGTGAAGCTGGCGATATCCAGGTCCTGGATATCCTGGGAGAGACTCTGGCCGAGCGTTACGCCGATGCTGTAGCTGAGCTTCTGCTGGTCGCTCTGGGGAGCGGCGAGGGCCCACGGCGCGCTGGCCAGTAGCGTCAAGGCAACGGCGGTCACCTGAATTTTCATGAAATCTCCTCGTTATCGTGGTTCGGCATGCGATGTACAGTCTTTCGGTGGGCGATGGCTCGCAGCCGCCCAACCGCTAGTGGGACTCTAACAGGGCGTGTCAGGTTCCGCATCCATGCACATCCCCGCTTACGGACCCCGACTTGACATTGCCATGGCTTTGCTCTTCTCTGGATTAACATCGACAACGAAAGGGGAACGTGATGCAAATGCGCAATTTCATGATCGGTGTTACCGCCTTGGGTATGGTGGGTACCGCTTCTTCGGCATTCGCCGAAACTTGGCGCTTCGGCCTCGAGGAGACCGAAGGCAGCGTTCAGTACAGCTACGCCGAAGAATTCAAGAAGATGATCGAGGAGAAGAGCGAAGGTGACATCACCGTGCAGCTTCTCCCCTATGGATCCTGGGGGTCGAACTACACGGCGCTTTACGATGCCATCCAGAACGGTTCGATACAGATCGGTTTCGGCTCGGGCTTTCTCGGTGGCACGGTGCCCGAAAGCCAGCTGATGAGCCTCAACTTCGTCATGCCGAACGACCAGCTTCAAACGGCGCAGATACTCAACTCCGATGAGTTCCTGAAAAGCGATCCGTGGCAGCAGTCATTCCGTGAGCGTGATCTGGTTCCGCTGGCTGCCCTGCCCGAGGGTTACCAGGTCTGGACTGCCAACAAGGAGATCCGCACCCCGGAAGACATGCAGGGGTTGCAGATTCGCGTCATGGACAACAGCCTGCTGCGCAAGACTTACCAGGCCTACGGCGCATCGCCGATCACCATCGCTTACGGTGAGTTGTACAGCGCTCTGCAGCAGGGCCAGGCGGAAGGCAATATCCAGCCGGTTTTCGCCCACGAGAACATGGGCTTCTACGAAGTTCAGGACTACATGATCTTCGCCGACCAGTCGCAGTTCATCGCCAATCTGATCGGTAACCTCGATTGGTATGAAGGGCTGTCCGACGAGCAGCGTCAGACCCTCGACACCACGCTGGATGAAATGGTCCAGAAAGGCCACGACATCCAGACCCAGTTCAATACCGAGCGTCTTGATACCATCAAGGAAAAGAGCGATATCAACATCATCAAGCTGACTGATGAAGAACGCGCCAAGTTCCGCGAACTCGCCAAGCCGGTTCGCCAGGTCTATGTCGATTTGGTCGGTGAGCGTGGCAAGCAGTCGCTGGATATCCTGCTCGAGCAGATCAAGCAGAGCCAATCCGGCAACCAGGACTCCTGATAGCGAGACCCGCGCGTCGGCCAGGGTAGCTGGCTAGTCGACCCCCTGCCCGGAAGCGAGAGCTTCCGGGCAGTTTCGTTTGTCTGTACGAAGATTTCGCTCCAGGCACAGGGTTGGCCGTGGCATTAACTTTTCACCAGATAACCAGGCGGCGCGGCCGTATGGTGGCATGAGCGTGGGTCAGCGCGGAGAGCGGCCCGGCGCCGGGCCGGGCCGACGGGATCAATCGCCGCCCAGCGAGGGCAGTAGCAGGGAGATCTGCGGGAACAGAATTAGCACCAGGGTTGCCAATGCCAGGATAGCGATGAACGGCGGCGTGCCACGAATCACGTCCATGTAGGGCCGGCGGAACACGGCGATGGCCGTGAAGATGTCGACGCCGAAGGGCGGTGTCGCCGAGCCGATGGCTGCCTGCAGCGTGACGATCACGCCGACCTGCAACGGATCGAGCCCGGTGGATTGTACCAGCGGCTTGAAGATCGGCACCAGAATCAGGATGACCACGATCGGGTCGACGAACATGCAGCCGATAAAGAAAGCGACGGCAATCAGCAAAAGGGCCAGGAACTGATTGTCGCCGATGCCTTCGATGAGCGGGCCCAGGATCTTCTCCGGCACGCCGGCCGTACCCAGTGTCTGGGAGAAGGCGGCGCCAACGGCGACAAGGATGAAGACCACGGCGGTAATCATGCCGGTGGACAGGGCGAGGCTGCCGAGATCGCGGATCGAGACCTTGCGATAGATGATGACTTCGAGAATAAAGGCATAGGCCACGGCCACCGCGGAGGCCTCGACGGCACTGAAGAAGCCGCCGTAGATGCCTCCCACCACCAACACCGGAAAGCCCATCGGCAAAATCACCCGACGCATGGAGCGCAGGCGCTCGTTCCAGCTTGCCTGGGGCTCCGGAGTGATGCCTTTGAGGCGTGAGTCGATGTAACAATAGATCGCAAACATCGCCAGGATCAGCAACCCTGGCAGGATACCGGCCAGGAACAGATCGCCGATCGATATCTTCATCACCACGCCATAGATAATGAAGCCGATGCTGGGGGGAATCAGCAGGGCGATATCGCTAGAGTTGATGATCAGTGCCAGGGAGAAGTGGTCAGAGTAGCCCTTGGCCAGCAATCGCGGGCGCATGGGGGTACCTATGGCCACCACCGTAGCCTGCGTGGAACCGGAGACGGCGCCGAACAGGGCGCAGGCGGCAGCGGTGGTGATGGGCAGGCCGCCGCGAATGTGCCGGGTGAAGGTGTCGACCACATCCAGGAGCCGGTTGGCCGTATGGCCCTTGGTGAGGATGTCGGCGGCAAAGATGAACATGGGCACCGCCGCCAGCACCCAACTGCCCACACCGTTGATCATCCAGCTGACCGCTTGCTCGGGGCCGAAGAAGGTCATCCCGGTAAACATCATGAATAGCGTGCCTACGGCCAGGGGGACCATCATCGGGAACCCCAGCAGCAGTAACACGAGCATGGTCACACCTAGCCAAGTCAGCATGAAAAAGTCCTCGCATTTTTAGGGTCTTGGTGTAGTCGAGGAATCAAACGCCGCGCGAATCATCGCGATCGGGAGTTTGTTCGCCATCGTCCGTGGGAACCTCGGAATAGGTCTCCTTCTCGGTGAACGAACGGTAGATGTCGTCGCTCATGAGATTGCGCGCGATGGTCAGGACGTATTGGATGCCGGCCAGGGTGAAGCCGATGGGCAGCGCGAGGTAGATGGTCCACATGGGGATGCGAAGCGATGCACTGACCCGCCCGCGATCCTTCAATACCATTACGTAATCGATGGATTTATAGGCGAAATAAAACATCAATGCGGCCGTGCCCAGGCAAATCAAAATCAGCAGTGCCTTGCGTAGCCGGCCGCTGAGCAGATCGTAGATTGCCGACATGCTGATATGCCGGGCGTTGCGTGCGGCGTAGCCGATGCCGACGAAGGTAATGAGGATGATCAGCATCTCGGTGATTTCGTAGGTACCGGCAATGCCTTGCCCGAACACGAGGGTGCCAACCACATTGCCACTCATCAATGCGGCCATGACGAGTATGCTGCCACCGACGATAATGCGCTCGATCACGCCAAGCCCCCGATCGAGACCACCCAGGATGCGTAGCAGACCACCGGGGCGTTTCTGGCTATCGCCGGAAAACGGAGATGATGGAGTCATGTCGCAAGCTTTCCTTGTATTTGTCAGGATTGGCGCGCCGAGGGTGGCGGACATCCCGCTGAAAGTCACCGACAGCGTGGTCCATGGCCGAAGACACACCGCTTACCTTGAAGTTACAGGCTTTGTGGCGACAGTGCTACACGTCGTCCGGGCATGAAGTGCACGCAGACCGACCGCCAGTATCGCCAGCGAGCCGGCGAGCGCATCGTCGAGGGGGCCTCCCAAATGTCGGGCCAGGCGGCTATGCAGGTCACCGTCCCTGGCGCGCCAGGGCCGAACCCCGGCTGCGCACCGCGTCAAGGCCTGCAATTGCTCCAGAGCCTGGCGCTCGGCCATCAGCTCAGCGTGTTTGAGCCGTTCCCGCCAGTCATCCAATGGCGAGCCCGGCCGGGCCAGTGACTTGAGGGCGCGACGCCGGGCGCGCAGGGGACGGGTGTAGTGGGCCTGATGAGCGCGGACCGGCGCCAGAACCTGGCGGACGTTCGGAGTCGTCACTAGGCCAAGCTGATCCAGCCAGCCCAGCCACAATAGCTCGCAGACGTCGGCATCGGCCCGATCCTGCAGATCGAGGCAGGCGCTGGCGGTCGCCGGATCGGCATAGATCGCCAGGGCATAGCGCCAGAGCGCATCCGGGGCAGTCACGGCGAAGGGGGATTGGGTACCATGGTCGGTCATTAGCGACGACGGACAGCGTGTCCTGAAGCCTTACAGAGGATGTTTACAAAATAGGCGAACGAAGGCAAGACAAGGCGAAATTAAGTGAAAAAGCGCAGTTTACGAAGGGTAAATGAGCATTTTGAGGGCAATTTCAACGCCGTATTGCCGAGTGCAGGCATTTTGTAAGCACCCTCTTAGAGTCGACGGGAGAACATCATGATCGCATTACGCCAGCTGGCCCTGCAACGCGGCACCCAGCCGCTGTTCGAGGATGCCGAGCTGACCCTGCACCACGGTCACAAGGCCGGCATCGTCGGTGCCAACGGCAGCGGCAAGTCGAGCCTGTTCAAGCTGCTGCTCGGCGAACTGGCTCCCGATCGCGGCGAGGTCAGCCTGTCCGGCGGCCAGCGCATCGCCCACATGGCCCAGGAGGTCGAGTCGCTTTCGCGCCCGATCCTCGCCTACGTGCTCGACGGCGACCGCGAGCTGCGGCGTACCCAGGCCGCGCTCGAGATCGCCAGCGCCAACGGCGAGGCCCATCGCGAGGCCGAGCTGCACGGCCGGCTCGAGGCCCTCGACGGTTACAGTGCGCCGGCCCGGGCGGCGCGGCTGCTGGTCGGGCTGGGTTTTACACAGGCCGATCTCGCGCGCCCGCTGGCGGCATTCTCGGGCGGCTGGCGAATGCGCGTCAACCTTGCCCAGACGCTGTTCATGCCCTCCGACCTGCTGCTGCTCGACGAGCCCACCAACCACCTCGATCTGGACGCGCTGCTGTGGCTCGAGCAATGGCTGACGCGCTACCCCGGCACGCTGCTGCTGATCTCCCACGACCGCGACTTCCTCGACGCGGTATGCGACCACATCGTTCACGTCGACCAGCGCCGGCTGACGCTCTACAGCGGCAATTACACCACCTTCGAGCGCACCCGCGCCGACAAGCTCGCCCAGCAGCAGGCCGAGGCCGCCAAGCAGCAGGCGCGGCGCGAGGAGATCGAGCGCTTCGTGGCACGCTTTCGCGCCCAGGCGACCAAGGCGCGCCAGGCGCAGAGCCGGCTGAAGATGCTCGAACGCATGCAGACCATCGCCGTGGCGCACGTCGATTCGCCGTTCCACTTCACGCTGCCGTCCGCCGACAAGAGCTCGCATCCGCTGCTGGTGCTCGACGAGGCGCGGCTGGGCTATGCGGACGACTCGGCGCTGCTCGACGACGTCAAGCTGACCCTGCTGCCCGGCCAGCGCATCGGCCTGCTGGGCCCCAACGGCGCCGGCAAGTCGACGCTGATCAAGTCGCTGACCGGCGATTTGCCGCTGCTGGCCGGCAAGCGGGTGCCCGGCGAGCACTTGAAGATCGGCTACTTCGCCCAGCACCAGCTTGACGGGCTCGACCTCGCCGCCACGCCGTTCATGCACGTGCAGCGGTTGTCGCCGAGGGCCAGCGACCAGGCGATCCGCGATTTCCTGGGCGGCTTCGGCTTTCGCGGCGACGATGCCTTCGGCGAGGTGGCGCGCTGTTCCGGCGGCGAAAAAGCGCGCCTGGCGCTGGCGCTGGTGGCCTGGCAAAAACCCAACCTGCTGCTGCTCGACGAGCCCACCAACCACCTCGACCTGGAGATGCGCGAAGCGCTCACCGAGGCGCTCGCGGCCTTCGAGGGCACGGTGATCATCGTCTCCCACGATCGTCACCTGCTGCGCGCCACGGTCGACGCGTTCTGGCGGGTTGCCGACGGCAAGGTAACGCCCTTCGATGGCGATCTCGACGACTACCGGGCCTGGCTCAAGGCGCGACTCGAGGGCGCGCGGCGCGAAGCGCGAGCCGAGAAGGCCGGTGCGGTGACGGCCGAGGTGCCGCCAGCCGACCGCAAGGCCTCGCGGCGTGCCGCCGCCGAGCTGCGCGACAAGCTGCGCCCGCTCAAGCGCGAGCGCGACAAGGTCGAGCGGCGCATGAGCGAGGCTCAAGGGCGGCTCGCCACACTCGAGGCGGCGCTGGGCGAACCCGCGCTTTATACCGAGGCGACGCGCAAGACCGAGCTGACCGATCTGCTGGCCCGCCAGGGCGAGCTCAAGGCCGAGGTAGACGCACTCGAGCAGGCCTGGCTCGAGGCCGAGGAGAAACTGGAACGGCTGGAGGCCGAGCTGGTCGGCGCAAACTGAGTCTGGCTCGCTTGCTCGATGGAGGTGATTCAGGTTTCCAGCAGAAAGGTCACCGGTCCTTCGTTGACCAACGCAACCTGCATGTCGGCGCCGAACTCGCCGCTGGCGACGCGCGGCCAGGCCTGGCGCGCCTCGCCGAGCAGATAGTCGAACAGCCGTCGGCCCTCGTCGGGCGGGGCCGCGCTGGAAAAGCTCGGCCGCAGGCCCTTGCCGGTATCGGCGGCCAGGGTAAACTGCGAGACCAGCAGCAGTCCGCCGTCGGCCTGTTTCAGGTCGCGGTTCATCTTGCCGGCCTCGTCGCCGAACACCCGGTAGTGCAGCAACTTGTGCAACAGCGTGTCGGCGCGTGTCGTATCGTCGCCCTTTTGCACGCCGATCAGTGCCAGCAGGCCGTGATCGATGGCGCCGACGGTCTGTCCATCGACCGCCACGCTGGCGCGACTGACGCGTTGGATCAATGCTCGCATGAGAATTCCGATGGCAAGAAACACATCGGAGACGAGCGTAGCATGGTCCGGGCGCAACGAGCGCAGCGCGAGGATGTCCGTGAAATGAGTCTGCGATGTCCGTGAAATGAGTCTGCGGTCCGCGACATCTACGTCGAACGGGCCGACGAGCGCGGCAGGCGAACCCTGAATACGCTCGCCAAGGCCATTCAGGCGGCCGAGCGAGAAAAGCCGCAGCCGATTGCCGTGACGCGGCCGCGGCTTGTGAACCCAAGGCCCGGCGGATGGCGAGCGGGCCGGGCAGCCACCGCCAAGAGGCCCGCTACCAGGCCCGACAGATCATCAGATCGCAGTGAGGGTCGGCGAGCAGCTGCTCGTTAAGGACATTGTAATGATCTCGGCCCCGGCGGTATTGGTTGCTCAGCGCCAGCAGATCCGGGGGCAGGCGACGCAGACGGCTCGCCAGCACCTCGTCCGGATCGCCTTGTTCGAGCACCAGTTCGAGTTCGGGCACGTCGCCCAGCTCGTCAAGCAGCGCGTCGACCTCGCGCTCGAGTTGACGACGCAGCCCCGCGAGCTCGCTATCGCGCCAGCGGGCATAGTCGCTATTCGAGGCGAGTTCATGTTCGCCGGGGATGTCCCAGGCGTAGAGCAGCGTCAGGCAGGCCTCGGGGAAGCGGGTCAGGGCCTGTCGCAGGACCTGACGACCGGCCATGGAAAAGTCGACGGGAACCAAGATGTCGCGCCACGGCTGATCGGGCGAATGGCTGACCGAGAATACCGGACAGGGCGCGCTGCGCATTACCCGGGCCAGGGTGGTACCGCCAACCAGGTCGGGCTGGCCACGCTTGCGATGGGTACCGAGCATGATCAGCGAGGCCTTGCGTTCGTGGGCCTCGCGCACAATCTCGGCATACGGTTCGCCGGTCATGGTCTGAATCAACACTTCCGGCTCGGGCAGCGCATAATCCTCGCGCAGATCCTGCAGGGTGCGTTCCATGTCGGCGACCACGGCGTCTTCAAGATCGCGCAGCGCCTGGTGCGGCAAATGCGGATCGAGCACATGCAGCACGTCGAGGCGCGCGCCGTTGTCCACGGCCAGGCGCACCGCCCGGGCGAAAGCGGCACGATTCTCGGCGGAAAGGTCACAGGCAAACAGCAGGGTCTGAGGCATGGCGGCATCCTCCCACGATTGTCACTCGGCGAGTCGCTCGGCGGCGACGAACCCGCAAGCGTGATTGGAAGCATGGTGCGCCCTGTCGCGGTCTGCAAGTTTCGCCGGCCGGCTACCACCAGGCATGGAAATGATGCACCGGCCCGCGGCCACGGCCGACGCTGAGCCGCTCGCTCGCGTGCAGCGCCTGGCTGAGCCACACCTTGGCATGCTGGACCGCGCTGACCAGCGGTTCGCCCCGGGCCAAGTGGGCGGTGATCGCCGAGGACAGCGTGCAGCCGGCGCCATGCAGATTGCGGGTGGCGATGCGCTCGGCCTCGAGCCAGCTGCTGCCCTCGGCGGAACCCAGCAGATCCGGACAGCGCTCGCCGTCGAGATGGCCGCCCTTGAGAAGCACGTGCGGGGCGCCCAGCTCGAGCAGTCGGGGGAGCAGCGCCTGCATGGCGTCGCTGTCGCGCGGCGTGTCGGCATCGAGCAGTACCGCCGCTTCGGGCAGGTTGGGCGTGATCAGGTCGACGCAGGGTACCAGCAGCTCGCGGACCGCCTGGATGCCTTCGTCGTCGACCAGGATGTCGCCGCTCTTGGCGACCATCACCGGGTCGAGCACCACCCAGCGCGGCCGCCGGCGCTGCAGGCACTCGCGCACGGTTTCGGCGACCTCGCGGCCGGCGATCATGCCGATTTTCACGGCGTCGATGGCGACGTCGTCGAGCAGGGTGTCGAATTGCTCGGCGATGAACGCGGCGGGCACCGGCTGCACGCCGCTGACGCCGCGAGTATTCTGCGCGGTCAGTGCGGTGATCACGCTGGTGGCGTAGGTGCCCAGCGCCGAGAAGGTCTTGAGGTCGGCCTGGATGCCGGCCCCCCCCGAGGGATCCGAGCCGGCGATGGTCAATACATTGGCGATACGAGGAGTCGCGGACATTATCGGATGCAGCTTGCGTTGGAAAAGCTATAGCCTAGTGCATCGGGCGGGGTGTCGGCCATGCTGAGCCTGTTTCTGGTGGCGCTGGCCAGTGCCACGGTGCTGCCCGGCGGCTCGGAGGCGTGGCTGGCGCGCCAGTGGTGTCTCGGCGAGCCACCCTTGGCGCTATGGGGCGTGGCCACACTGGGCAATACGTTAGGCAGTCTGATCAACGTTGCCCTGGGACGCTATGCCCGCAATTTCCAGGGGCGTCGCTGGTTCCCCGTCTCGGTGAGCGCCCTGGTACGCGGCGAGCGCTGGTACGCCCGGCTGGGTGCATGGAGCCTGCTGCTAAGCTGGGCCCCGCTGGTGGGCGATGCGTTGACCATGCTGGCCGGCGTGATGCGCCTGCCCTGGTGGCGCGCGAGCCTGTTGATCTTGATCGCCAAGGGTGTACGCTACGCCGTGCTGCTCTGGCTGGCCGGCCGCTGGCTGGCGCCGCTGTGCTGAATCGCGATCGGCACTCAAGGATGGCCTCCAGCCGCCGATAGCGTATTCTTGAGATGGGCGGGAGATGAGTATGAATGTTTATCAGTCAGCGTGGGTGAGCCGAAAGTACCGCTTGCCTCTGACAATTCTCTAATGATCTCCTATGCTTGACCCGTACGGGCAAAGGCCAGGCCTCAAAAACTACAATCAATGATCGCTGAGCGATTGGGTCTGCCTGCCGTTCATGGTTTTAACGAGGGAATGCATGAACCAGAACGCTACCGCGATCATCGCGCAATACTGGGCCGCCGGCCTGTTTGTCGTTGCCGTCGTCGCCCTGTGCGCCTTCATGATCGGTGCCGCCAGTCTGCTCGGTGGGCGCAGCAAGGGACGCAGCAAGTCCCTGCCGTTCGAGTCCGGGGTGGTGGGCACGGGTAGTGCTCGCCAGCGTTTTTCCGCCAAGTTTTACCTGGTCGCGATGCTCTTCGTGATCTTCGATATCGAGGCCGTGTTCCTGTTCGCCTGGGCCGTATCGGTGCGCGAGGTGGGCTGGGCCGGTTTCGCCGGGGCGGCGGTGTTCATTTTCATTCTGCTCGCCGGCCTGGTTTACGACAGCCGTGTCGGCGCCCTCGACTGGGCTCCCAAACGCAAGATGCGCGATCCCGGTTCCTGAGCCGGACGCTCCGGCCTTGCTATGCAGCAAGACCCGATACCGGATGCTCAATAACGACGTGGCAGCTAGCCGCTAGCTGGAGGAGATGCATGGCTTATACCCTCACGCGTGTCGAAGACGCCGTGTCAGCGGACGCACGTTATCCACTGGGCGAGCGTCAGCGGGTCGAGGACGACCCGCTGAAGCAGCAGATCCATCGCAGCGTCTTTACCGGCAAGTTGGAGGAGGTGCTCAATTCGGCCGTCAACTGGGGACGCAAGAATTCCCTGTGGCCCTACAATTTCGGCCTGTCGTGCTGTTACGTGGAGATGACCACGGCCTTTACCGCGCCGCACGACATCGCCCGTTTCGGCGCCGAAGTGATTCGCGCCTCCCCGCGCCAGGCGGATTTCATGGTCATCGCCGGAACCTGCTTCATCAAGATGGCGCCGGTCATCCAGCAGCTCTACGACCAGATGCTCGAGCCCAAGTGGGTGATCTCGATGGGCTCCTGCGCCAACTCGGGAGGCATGTACGACATCTACTCGGTGGTCCAGGGCGTCGACAAGTTTCTGCCGGTGGACGTTTACGTGCCCGGTTGTCCGCCTCGCCCAGAGGCCTTCCTGCAGGGCTTGCAGCTGCTTCAGGACTCGATCCAGGAGGAGCGGCGGCCGTTGTCGTGGGTGGTCGGCGACCAGGGCGTCTACCGCGCCGACATGCCCTCGCAGCGCGAGAAAGCGCGGGCCCAGCGCATCCAGGCCACCGAATTGCGTACGCCCGACAGCATCTGAGCGCGCTTTCATTTTTTGTCGCAGGAGCCAATTCACGTCCATGAGCGTTGCCATACCGACCCCCGATTCGACGGCCGCCGACGATCCCGTCGTCGGTGCGCTCAAGCAGCGCTTCGGCGATCAAGCCATCCTCGAGCAGGCGACGCTGACCGGCATGCCGGTGCTGTGGGTGGCCCGGGAGATAGTGATCGAGGCACTGAGCTTCTTGCGCGACATGCCCGAGCCGTTCGATATGCTCTACGACCTGTCGGCGATCGACGAACGTCTGCGCGGCAACCGACGCGGCCTGCCCGCCGCGGATTTCACGGTCTTCTATCAGCTGCTGTCGATCTCGCGCAACCGCGACGTGATGCTCAAAGTGGCATTGCACGAGGATGACCTGGCATTGCCCACCAGTGTGTCGCTCTACCCCAACGCCAACTGGTACGAGCGCGAAGTGTGGGACATGTTCGGCGTCGACTTTCGCGGCCATCCGCATCTCACCCGGATCCTCATGCCGCTGACCTGGCAAGGCAATCCGCTGCGCAAGGATCACGGCGCGCGGGCCACCGAGTTCGACCCCTACACCCTGACCGTCGAAGGCCAGCGTGTCGAGCAGGAGGCGTTGCAGTTCAAGCCCGAAGACTGGGGCATGCAGCGCGAGAACGCCGACACCGAATTCATGTTCCTCAACCTGGGGCCCAACCACCCTTCCGCCCACGGTGCCTTCCGCATCGTCCTGCAGCTCGACGGCGAGGAGATCGTCGACTGCGTGCCGGATATCGGCTATCACCATCGTGGCGCCGAAAAGATGGGCGAGCGCCAGTCCTGGCACAGTTACATCCCCTATACCGACCGCGTCGACTACACCGGCGGGGTGATGAACAACTTCCCCTACATCCTGGCGGTGGAGAAGCTCGCCGGCATCCAGGTGCCCGAACGGGCCCAGACCATCCGCATCATGATGGCCGAAATGTTCCGCATCACCAGCCATTTGCTGTTCCTGGGCACCTATCTGCAGGACCTGGGGGCGATGACCCCGGTGTTCTTCACCTTCACCGATCGCCAGAAGGGCTACGAGGTGATCGAGGCGATCACCGGCTTTCGCATGCATCCGGCCTCGTTTCGCATCGGCGGAGTGACGATGGATCTGCCGCACGGCTGGGAAAAACTGGTGCAGGGCTTTCTCGACTGGATGCCCAAGCGGCTGCGCGAGTACGAACGGGCGATGATGGAGAACGCCATCGTCCGCGAACGGACCCGCCACGTCGCCGCCTTCACCACCCGCGAGGCGCTCGCCTGGGGGGTCACCGGGCCCAATCTGCGCGCCACCGGCTGCGATTTCGACCTGCGCAAGAAGCGCCCCTACGGCGGCTACGAGAACTTCGATTTCGAGGTGCCGCTGGGCGCCAACGGCGACGTCTTCGATCGCGGTCAGCTGCGCATCGAGGAGATGCGCCAGAGCCTGCGCATCATTCAGCAGTGCGTCGACCACATGCCGGCCGGCGACTACAAGGCCGACCATCCGCTGACCACGCCGCCGCCGCGCGAGAAGATGCTGCAGCACATCGAGACGCTGATCACCCACTTCCTGCAGGTGTCGTGGGGGCCGGTGCTCAAGCCCAACGAGTCGCAGCAGATGATCGAGGCGACCAAGGGCATCAACAGCTACTACCTGACCAGTGACGGCAACACCATGAGCTATCGCACGCGCATCCGCACGCCGAGTTTCCCGCACCTTCAGCAGATTCCCGCGTTGATGCGCGGTGGCTTCGTGCCCGACCTGATTGCCCACCTGGGCAGTATCGATTTCGTGATGGCCGACGTGGATCGCTGACATGACCGAGAGCGCACGACACATCGCCAGCGATGGCGAAGGCTTCACCCTTGCCGACGAGGATCGCCGGGCGATCGAGCACGAGCGCGATCACTACGAGCAGCCCCAGGCGGCCTGCATCGAGGCGCTCAAGATCGTCCAGCGCCGCCACGGCTGGGTGCCCGACGCGGCGATCCCCGCCATCGCCGAGGTGCTGGACATCGGTCCCGCTTCCGTCGAGGGCGTGGCGACGTTTTACAGCCTGATCTTTCGTCAGCCGGTGGGGCGCCACGTGATCCTGATCTGCGACAGCAGTTCCTGCTTCCTGACGGGCTACGAGGAACTCGGCGACGCCCTGGACAAACGCCTTGGTATCGGCCTGGGTCAGACCACCGCGGACGGCCGCTTCACCCTGCTGCCGGTGTGCTGCCTGGGCGCCTGCGATCGCGGCCCGGCGATGATGATCGATGACGATACCTTCGGCCCCATCGCGCCTGACGATCTGGATGAACTCCTGGAGGCCTATCCATGAATGCGATACCCAAGGATTCCCGGCTGCGCTACCACTGCCAACTGCGCCAGAGCGCCGCCGAGCGCCGCGCCGACACCCACCCGCTGACCTGGCGGCTGCGCGAGGACGGCGCGCGGGTCGGGCTCGAGGAGTATCGCGACAAGGAAGGCTATCGCGCCGCCGCCCACGCCCTGGAGCATTGTTCCAGCGCCGACGTGATCGACACCATGAAGAAGGCCAACGTGCGTGGCCGCGGCGGCGGCGGTTTCTCCGCCGGCGTCAAGTGGGGGCTGACCCAGGTGGGCGACCATCTGCCGCGCGGCTATCTGGTCTGCAACGCCGACGAGATGGAGCCGGGCACCTTCAAGGACCGCCTGCTGCTCGAGCAATTGCCACACCTGCTGATCGAGGGCATGATCATCGCCGGCTACGCCAACCGCTCGCGCTTCGGTTACATCTTCCTGCGCGGCGAATATGTCGAGGCGGCGCATTCCCTGGCCGTGGCCATCGAGGAGGCGCGGGAAGCGGGCTGGCTGGGCAGCAACGTCGCCGGCAGCGGTTACGATTTCGACATCGCCCTGCACACCGGCGCCGGACGCTATATCTGCGGCGAGGAGACCGCGCTGATCAGCTCGCTGGAGGGCAAGCGCGCCAACCCGCGCGCCAAGCCGCCGTTTCCGGGCCAGTCCGGCGCCTGGGGCAAGCCGACGGTGGTCAACAACGTGGAGACCCTGTGTAACGCCCCGGCGGTGATGCGCCACGGCGCGGACTGGTATCAGGGCCTGTCCGGCGGCCTCAGCGACGATGGCGGCACCAAGCTCTATGGCGTCTCGGGGCTGGTCGAGCGTCCCGGCCTGTGGGAACTGCCCATCGGCACCAGCGGCCGGGAAATTCTCGAGCGCGCCGGGGGCATGCGCGAGGGCCATACCCTCAAGGCCTGGTTGCCCGGCGGCGGCAGTACCGGCTTCCTGCTGCCCGAGCACCTCGATCTGGCCCTGGACTTCGACACCATCGGCCAGCACGGCAGCCGTCTGGGCACCGGGCTGCTGACGGTGGTCAGCGAACGTCAGAGCATCGTATCGCTGCTGCGCAATCTCGAGCAGTTCTTCGCCCGTGAGTCGTGCGGCTGGTGCACGCCGTGTCGCGACGGCCTGCCGTGGACGGTAAAGCTCCTCCAGGCCCTGGAGCGTGGCGAAGGCGAACAGGGTGACATCGAGATCCTCGAGCAGCACACCACGGACCTGGGGCCGGGATTGACCTTCTGTGCTCACGCGCCGGGGGCGGCGATGCCGCTTGAGTCGGCGCTCAAGTACTTCCGCGACGAATTCGAACGTGGCGTCACGCATCCGCCGCGTACCGCCCATGCGGACCCGATCCCGGTGGGCGAGGTATGAGCGGATCCATTCACCCCAAGGCGAGGTAACGGCATGGCGACGATTCACGTGGACGGGCAGAGCTACGACGTCGACGGGGCGGATAACCTCCTCGGTGCCTGCCTGTCGCTGGGCCTGGACGTGCCCTATTTCTGCTGGCACCCGGCGATGGGCAGCGTCGGCGCCTGTCGCCAGTGCGCGGTCAAGCAGTACAAGGACGCCGACGACACCCAGGGCAAACTGGTGATGGCGTGCATGACCCCGGCGACCGATGACAGCTGGATCTCCATCGACGACGACGAGGCCAAGGCGTTTCGTGCCCACGTGATCGAGTGGCTGATGACCTACCATCCTCACGACTGTCCGGTGTGCGAGGAGGGCGGTCATTGCCACCTCCAGGACATGACGGTGATGACCGGTCACGACCGTCGGCGCTATCGCTTTCGCAAGCGCACCCACCGCAACCAGTACCTGGGGCCGTTCATCGCCCACGAGATGAACCGCTGCATCAACTGCTATCGCTGCGTGCGTTTCTACAGCGACTATGCCGGCGGCACCGACCTGGGCGCCTTCGGCGCCAACAGTAATCTCTATTTCGGCCGTCACCAGGACGGTGTGCTCGAGAGTCCCTTCTCCGGCAACCTGACCGAAGTCTGCCCCACCGGGGTGTTCACCGACCAGACCCACTCCGAGCGCTACACCCGCAAGTGGGATCTGCAGTTCGCGCCGAGCATCTGCCATCAGTGCGCGGCGGGTTGCAACATCAGCCCCGGCGAACGCTACGGCGACATCCGACGCATCGAGAATCGCTACAACGGCGAAGTCAATCGCTACTTCCTGTGCGATCGGGGCCGCTTCGGTTATGGCTACGTCAATCGCAGCGATCGCCCGCTACGGCCCGAGTGGCGCAGCGATCGCAGCGACGTCTCGGTGACCCTAGAGGTCGATGCGGCGCTGGACCGCGGCGCCGATTTGCTGCGCACCGCGCGCCGGGTGATCGGCATCGGCTCGCCGCGGGCGAGTCTCGAAAGCAATCATCAGCTGCGCGAGCTGGTCGGCGAAGGCAACTTCTCGACCGGCATCGCCGCGCAGGAGCTGGCCTGCCTGACGGCGATGCACGCGCTCAATCAGAATTGCGGACTGCCCACCCCGACGCTGCGCGACGTCGAGGATCATGACGCCGTACTGGTGCTCGGCGAGGACCTGATCGCCAGCGCCGCGCGGGTCGGCCTGGCGGTGCGCCAGGCGGCCACCGCGCGACGTAACGAACTGGCCGCCGAACGCGGCATCCCGGCCTGGAACGACGATGCGGTCAGGACGCTCGGCCAGGACAGCTATCACCCGCTGTATATCGCCTACCCCACCGCCACCGGGCTCGACGAGGTCAGCGCCGCGAGTTGGGCGCTGGCGCCGGACGATATCGCGCGGCTCGGTTTCGCCGTGGCGCACGCCATCGACTCGGCGGCCCCGGCCGTCGAAGGTCTCGACGAAGCCACCCGGCGCGAGGCCGAAACCATCGCCGAGCGGTTGCTCGCGGCACGCCGTCCACTAATCGTCAGCGGCGGTTCGCTGGGCTCGCTGGCGGTAATCGAAGCGGCCGGCAGCGTGGCCCGGGCGTTGTCGCGCTCGGCCCGCGAAGGCAGCCTGCTGCTGGTGCGCCGCGAAGCCAACAGCACCGGCCTGGCGATGCTCGGTGGCGAGCCGCTCGAATGGGCGCTCGACGAACTCGACAGCGCGCGGGCCGACGCGCTGGTAATCCTCGAGAATGATCTCTACCAGCGCGCGCCGCGCACCCGGATCGATGCCGCGCTGGAGCGCGCCGAGACGGTGATCGCCCTCGACCATCAGCGTACCGCCACCTGGCAGCATGCCCACCTGGGCCTGCCGGCGGCGGCCTTTAGCGAGGCCGATGGCACCCTGGTCAGCCTGGAGGGGCGCGCCCAGCGCTTCTTTCAGGTCTTCGATCCGCGCTATATCCGTCCCGAGACGCGTATTCACGAGAGCTGGCGCTGGCTGCATGCGCTGCGCGCCGACATGCTGCGCCACGATGTCGGCGAGATCACCCTCGATGCAGTGACCCGAGCCTGCGCCGAGCGCCATCCCGAGTTGCACGGTATCCTCGGCGCCGCGCCGGGCGCCGATTACCGGGTGCGCGGTCTCAAGCTGGCCCGCGAGCCGCACCGCTACAGCGGACGCACCGCGATGCGCGCGCATCTCGACGTCAACGAGCCGCGCGCCCCCCAGGATGCCGATTCGCCGTTCACCTTCTCGATGGAAGGCTACAACGGCTTCGATCGGCCGCGCGAAGAGGTCGCCTTCGCCTGGGCGCCGGGCTGGAACTCGCCGCAGGCCTGGAACAAGTTCACCGACGAGATCGGCGGCCATCTGAGCGCCGGCGATCCCGGGGTGCGCCTGCTGCACCCGCAGCCGGGCGATTATGCATACCACACCTCGCTACCGGCGAATTTCACCCCGCGCGACTCAGCCTGGCAGGTGGTAGTGCTGCCACGGCTGTTCGGCGGCGAGGAGACCTCGGCGCGCGCCGCGCCGATCGTCGAGCGTAGCGCCCCGGCGACGCTGAGGCTGTCGGCCGACGATGCCCAGCGGCTGGGCTGTAACGACGGCGAGCTGCTCGACGTGGCCACCGAGGGCGGCCGGTGCAGCCTGCCGGTGCAGCTCGATGCCGCGCTACCCGCCGGGCTGATCGGCGTGCCGGCGGGCGTCGAGCCGGGGCTGGCCAACGGCGACTTGGCCGGGTTGAGCACGCGGGCAACGAACTATCACGACGTCGGCGCCGCGACACGGCGCGGCGATGAGACAGGAGATCGTCCATGAACTGGTTGTCGCCGACGGTCATCGCCAGTCTGATCGCCATGCTTCAGGCCGTGGTGATTCTGCTCGGCGCAGTGTTGTTGGGGGCGATGATGACGGTGGTCGAACGGCGCCTGCTGGGACTGTGGCAGGATCGTTACGGGCCCAACCGGGTCGGGCCGTTCGGCTCGATGCAGCTCATGGCCGACATGATCAAGATCTTCTTCAAGGAGGACTGGATCCCGCCGTTCGCCGATCGCACACTGTTCGTGCTGGCCCCGGCGATCGCCATGGCCTCGCTACTGCTGTCGTTCCTGATCATTCCCATAACCCCGGGCTGGGGCGTGCTGGACTGGAACATCGGCTTGCTGTTCTTCTTAGCCATGGCCGGCATCAACGTCTACGCGGTGCTGTTCGGCGGCTGGTCGAGCGGCAACAAGTACGCCCTGATCGGCGCCATGCGCGCCTCGGCGCAGACGCTGTCCTACGAAGTGTTCATGGGCCTGGCGCTGATGGGGGTGGTGGCGATGACCGGCTCGTTCAACATGCGCGAGATCGTCAACGCCCAGGAGGGTCTGTGGTTCGTGATCCCGCAGTTCTTCGGCTTTGTCACCTTCCTGATCGCCGGGATCGCAGTGACCCACCGTGCCCCCTTCGATCAGCCCGAGGCCGAGCAGGAGCTGGCCGATGGCTATCACGTCGAGTATTCGAGCATGAAGTTCGGGATGTTCTTCATCGGCGAATACGTCGGCATGGTGCTGGTCTCGGCGCTGATCGCGACGCTGTTCTTCGGCGGCTGGCACGGCCCACTGCTGCCGCCGATCGTCTGGTTCGCGCTCAAGACCGGCGCCTTTCTGGTGTTCTTCGTGCTGCTGCGCGCTTCGCTGCCGCGCCCGCGCTACGACCGGGTGATGAGTTTCGGCTGGAAGTTCTGCCTGCCGCTGACTCTGATCAATCTGCTGGTGACCGGGGCGGTGGTACTGATCGCCGACCCGCTGTGATCACGCCACTGTAATCGAGGAGATATGGCCATGTTCATGAACGTGATCAAGGGCACCGTCTCCCAGCTGCGCACGCTGGGCATGGTCTTCATGCACAGCTTCCGCAAGCGCGAGACGCTCAACTACCCGGAGGAGTCGGTCTATCTGCCGCCGCGCTACCGGGGACGCATCGTGCTGACCCGCGATCCCGACGGCGAGGAGCGTTGCGTGGCCTGCAACCTGTGTGCGGTCGCCTGTCCGGTGGCCTGTATCTCGCTGCAGAAGGGCGAGCAGGAGGATGGGCGCTGGTATCCCGAGTTCTTTCGCATCAACTTCTCGCGCTGCATCTTCTGCGGCATGTGCGAAGAGGCCTGCCCGACCTCGGCGATCCAGCTCACCCCGGACTTCGAGATGAGCGAGTTCAAGCGCCAGGAACTGGTCTACGAGAAGCAGGACCTGCTGATCAATGGGCCCGGCAAGGATCATGACTATCACTTCTACAAGGTGGCGGGACTCTCGATTGCCGGCAAGGACAAGGGCCAGGCGCAGAACGAGGAACAGCCGATCGACATCAAGTCGCTGTTGCCGTAGTCAGCATTCACTAGCGGGACGCAACCATGGAAATTGCCTTCTATCTGAGTGGTCTGGTCGCCGTACTGGCGACACTGGGGGTCATCACCAATACCAACCCGGTGCACGCACTGCTCTACCTGATCGTTTCGTTGATCTCGGTGGCGCTGGTGTTCTTAGCGCTGGGCGCGCCGTTCGCCGCAGCGCTGGAGGTAATCCTCTACGCCGGGGCGATCATGGTGCTGTTCGTGTTCGTGGTGATGATGCTCAACCTGGGTGAGCAGACCACTGCCCAGGAGAAGGCCTGGCTCAAGCCGCGCATCTGGCTGGGTCCGGCGCTGCTGGCCGCGGTGCTGCTGGTGACCTTGGTGGCCACGCTATGGTCGGGCAATACCGGACGCATGATCAGCGGTGAGGTCGTCACCGCCAAGGCGGTGGGCTCGCTGCTGTTCGGGCCCTGGCTGATGGTCGTCGAGCTGGGCGCCATGCTGCTGCTGGCGGCGCTGGTCACGGCATCGCACGTCGGTCGCGCGGCGTCCCCCGACAAGCCCGAGAGCCAGGCCGAATCCGCTGCCCGCAAGGAGGCGCCATGAACGGAATACCCATGGAACACGGCCTGGTGCTGGCGGCGATCCTCTTCGCGCTGGGCTTCGCCGGGTTGATTACCCGGCGCAACATGGTGTTCGTGCTGATGAGCCTGGAAGTCATGCTCAACGCCGCGGCGTTGGCGTTCATCGTCGGCGGTGCGGCCTGGGGCCAGCCGGAAGGCCAGACGATGTACCTGCTGGTGATCACCCTGGCGGCGGCCGAGGCGAGCGTGGGCCTGGCGCTGCTGATCCAGCTTCACCATCGCTTCAAGTCGCTTGACGTGGACGCCGCCAACCGAATGCGCGGCTAAGGGAGCTGTCGATGTCGTTGTTGCCACTGACGTTTTTACTGCCGCTGGTCGGCACCCTGATCCTGGCCCTGTCGCGAGGCACGCTCAATGCACGCGCCAGCGCCGTGGTCGGCGTGGCCAGCGTCGGGCTGGCGGCCTTGGTCACCGCCTGGCTGGCCTGGAATTTCCAGGTCGGCGAGGTGTTCGACATGACGCTCTGGACCTGGCTGTCGGTGGGCGATTTCCAGCCGACCATCGGCCTGCGTCTCGACGGCCTGTCGCTGACCATGCTGTCGATCATCACCGGCATCGGCTTTCTGATCCATCTGTTCGCCGCCTGGTACATGCGCGGCGAGCATGGATTGCGGCGCTTCTATGCCTACATGAACCTGTTCGTGTTCAGCATGACCCTGCTGGTACTTGGCGACAACGTACTGCTGCTGTTCCTGGGCTGGGAAGGCGTCGGCCTGTGCAGCTACCTGCTGATCGGCTACTACTACCAGACCTCGGCCAATGGCTGGGCGGCCTTCAAGGCATTCATCGTCACTCGGTTGGGCGATGTGTTCCTGGCCATCGGACTGTTCCTGCTGTTCAACGCGCTGGGCACGCTGAACATCGCCGAGATCCTCACCCGCGCCCCCGAGGTATGGAGTGAGGGCGGCCTCGAGGTTCAGCTGGCGGCCCTGCTGCTGCTCGGTGGCGCGCTGGGCAAGTCGGCCCAGTTGCCGCTGCACACCTGGCTGGCCGACGCCATGGCCGGCCCCACGCCGGTGTCGGCACTGATTCACGCGGCGACCATGGTTACCGCCGGCGTCTACCTGGTCGCCCGGCTGTACGGGATCTTCGAGCTGGCCCCGGTGGTACTCTATCTGATCGGCGTGATCGGCGCGCTGACGCTGCTGATGGCCGGCTTTGCGGCACTCGCCCAGACCGACATCAAGCGAATCCTGGCCTACTCGACGATGAGCCAGATCGGTTATATGTTCCTGGCGCTGGGGGTGGGGGCCTATGATGCGGCAATCTTCCATCTGATGACCCACGCCTTCTTCAAGGCGCTGCTGTTTCTCTCCGCCGGCTCGGTGATCATCAGCTGCCATCACGAGCAGGACATGCGCCGCCTGGGCGGCTTGTGGCGCCGGCTGCCGCTGGCCTATGCCGGTTTCGTGATCGGCGGTGCCGCATTGTCGGCGCTGCCGCTGATCACCGCCGGCTTCTACAGCAAGGACGAGATTCTCTGGGAGACCTGGGCGGCCGGCAATGGCGGTCTGATGCTGGCGGGCCTGGTCGGCGCCGTCCTGACCTCGCTGTACACCCTGCGGCTGATCATCGGCACCTTCCACGGCGAAATGAAAAGTGACAACGCGCGCCATGCCAAGGCCGGTCGCGGGCTGGCCCACGGCCTGCCATTGCTCGTGCTAGCGATCCTGTCGACCTTTCTCGGCGCCTGGATCCAACCGCCGCTGGCGGGCGTGTTGCCAGCGAGCCCGGGTGCCGAGGCCGAGGGGATCGTGCGTAGCGTGGTGGAGATACTCGCCGCGACCGCCTCGCTGGGCGGCCTGGGACTGGCCGCCTGGCTGTTTCTCAGCCGCCGGCGCTGGCTCGCCGAGCGCGTCGCTGGCGGCTGGGAGGCCCGGCTATGGCGATTCTGGTATCACGCCTGGGGCTTCGATATCGTCTACGACCGGTTGCTGGTTCGCCCCTATCTCGGCCTGGTCCATGTGCTGCGCAACGACATCATCGATCGCCTGATGCTGGTGGCAGGCTGGACGGCCTGGTTGTCGCACCGCGGGCTGAGCCACACCCAGTCCGGCAAGCTGCGGCTGTATGCCGTCAGCATGGCGATGGGGATCACGGTGATCTTGATCGTGCTGGTACTGGGCGGCTGAACGGCTTGATTCACGGCTCATGGTTTACATAACGAGGGGCAGGGGGAGGCCACCAATGTATCGACAAACATGGGGAATGCACCGCTTATGACGCTGTTCTGGCTGATCCTGATTCCCTTCGTCGGCGGCCTGCTGTGCTGGCAGGGCGAGCGCTTCGGCGATCAGGCGCCGCGCTGGATTGCGTTGGCGACGATGTTGATCGAACTGTTGATCACGCTGGGGCTGTGGTTCCAGGGTGACTACTATCTGCCGCAGATGGGCACCGCCAGCGAGGGCGTTCGCTGGTCCATGGAGTGGCAGGTGGCATGGATTCCACGCTTTGGCATCAGCGTGCACCTGGCGCTTGATGGCCTGTCGCTGGTGCTGATCGCGTTGACCAGCTTTCTGGGCATACTGGCGGTACTCTGTTCCTGGAACGAGATCGTGCGCCGGGTCGGCTTCTTTCACCTCAACCTGCTGTGGATACTCGGCGGCGTGGTCGGCGTCTTCCTGGCGATCGACCTGTTCCTGTTCTTCTTCTTCTGGGAACTGATGCTGGTGCCGATGTACTTCCTGATCGCGCTGTGGGGGCACAGTGGCTCGGAAGGGCGGACCCGCATCCGCGCAGCGACCAAGTTCTTCATCTATACCCAGGCCAGCGGCCTGTTGATGCTGGTGTCGATCCTCGGTCTGGTATTCGTGAACTACGCCAATACCGGCGAGTACTCGTTCAGTTACGCGACGCTGATGGAAACCCAGCTTTCCGAAGGCACGGCAATGCTGCTGATGCTCGGCTTCTTCATCGCTTTCGCGGTCAAGCTGCCGGTGGTGCCGCTGCATGGCTGGCTGCCCGACGCCCATGCCCAGGCACCCACCGCGGGTAGCGTCGATCTCGCCGGCATTCTGCTCAAGACCGCCGCCTACGGCATGCTGCGCTTCGCCCTGCCGCTGTTTCCCGAGGCGTCGCAGACCTTCGCTCCGGTAGCCATGGCGCTGGGCCTGGTGGGCATCTTCTACGGGGCGCTGCTGGCCTGCGGCCAGCAGGACGTCAAGCGGCTGATCGCCTATACCAGTATCTCGCACATGGGCTTCGTGCTGATCGGCATCTATGTCGGCACCGAGCTCGCCCTGCAGGGGGTGGTGATGTTGATGGTCGCGCATGCCTTCTCGGCGGCCGGGCTGTTCATCTTGAGCGGCCAGCTCTACGAACGGCTGCATACCCGCGACATGCGCGAAATGGGCGGTCTATGGGGGCGCATGGGGAGCCTGCCGGGATTCTCGCTGTTCTTCGTCGTCGCCTCGCTGGGCATGCCCGGCACCGCCAATTTTCTCGGCGAGTTCATGATCCTGTTCGGTAGCTTCCCGGTCGCCCCCTGGACGGTGGTCATCGCCAGTGGCGGGCTGGTGCTGGCGGCGGTCTATTCACTACTGCTGATGCAGCGAGTTCACTTCGGACCGGCACAGGGCGAGGGGCGCTTCACCGACCTCGATGGTCGTGAATATCTGATGATGCTCTCGCTCCTCGGCCTGGTGCTGCTGTTCGGCCTCTACCCACAGCCCCTGCTGGATACCACCGGCGCGGCGATGCTCGAGGTGCAGCAGCTGTTCGGTGCCGCTGCACAGTCGTCCACTCTGCCGACGGGGGCTCCATGACCTTGACCGCGACGCACCTGCTGGCGTTGACGCCGCTGATCCTGGTCGGTGCCACGGCCATCGTGGTGATGCTGACAATCGCCTGGCGCCGCCAGCATACCGTCATCGCCATGACCACGGCCGCAGGACTCAACCTGGCGCTGGTCTCGCTGATCGGCGTCTGGTTCATGGCACCGCTGGCCACGCCGATGCTGGCCGTCGATGGCCTGGCGATCTTCGCCGCGGTATTGATCCTGGTCGCCGCGCTGGCCTGTGTCACGCTGGGTCATGCCTATCTCGAGCACTATCGGGGACCGCGCGAAGAGTTCTACCTGCTGCTGCTGTGTGCCACGGCGGGGGGTCTGGTGCTGGCCGCCAGCACCCACCTGGCAACGCTGCTCTTCGGCCTCGAACTGTTGTCGATGCCGCTGTACGGCATGCTCGCCTATACCTATCATGAGCGGCGCTCGCTCGAGGCCGGCGTCAAGTATCTGGTGCTGTCCGGGGCGGCGAGCGCCATCCTGCTGTTCGGCATGGCGCTGCTCTACGCCGAGACCGGGCAGCTCGATTTTGTCGGCCTGACGGTCGGTCTGGCGGAAAGTCCCGGTGCCTGGGGGCTTGCCGGGGCCGCGTTGGTGCTCGTGGGGCTGGGCTTCAAGCTGTCGATCGTACCGTTTCACCTATGGACGCCGGATGTTTACGAAGGCGGTCCGGGGCCGGCAGCGACTTTTCTCGCCTCGGCCAGCAAGGTCGCGGTGTTCGTGGTGCTGCTGCGTCTGGTCATGGCGGCGCCGGCCTTTCAGGGGGCCTGGCTGCACGGCGTGCTGGCGGTACTGGCGATCCTCACCATGCTGGTCGGCAACCTGCTGGCGCTGACCCAGTCCAATCTCAAGCGCCTGCTGGGTTACTCGTCGATCGCTCACTTCGGCTACCTGCTCACGGCAGTGGTCATCGGCGAGGGGCTTGCGGTCGAAGCGACCGGGGTCTATCTGGTGGTCTACATGCTGACCACGCTGGGCGCATTCGGCGTGGTGACGCTGATTTCGTCGCCCTATCGGGGCGAGGATGCGGCGGCGCTGCACCATTATCGCGGACTGTTCTGGCGGCGTCCCTACCTGACCGCGGTGCTCACCGTGGCCATGCTCTCGATGGCCGGCATCCCCTTCACCGCAGGCTTTATCGGCAAGTTCTACATCATCGCGCTGGGTGTCGAGGCCGAGCACTGGTGGCTGGTGGGGGCCGTGATCGTGGGCAGCGCCATCGGGCTCTATTATTACCTGCGGGTGATGGTCACGCTGTATCTGGCCGAGGCGGGCATGCAAAAGCGTGACGCGCCGGAGAACTGGGGCGTGCGCGCTGGCGGTGTGGTCGTGCTGGGGGTGGCCTTGCTGATTATCCTGCTGGGCATCTACCCGACACCGATGATCGAATGGGTGCGGCTCATGGGCGGCGTCATGCTGAATACGGGCTAGCGGCGCCAGGCATCAGCCCGCGCTGGTCGCGTCACTTGAACTGGGCCGGCAGCCAGGTCGCCAGTTCGGGCACGAAGGCCAGCGCCATCAGCATGCAAAGCTGCAGCACGATGAACGGGATCACCCCGCGGTAGATCGCCGTGGTGGGCACCGATTCGGGGGCCACGCCACGCAGATAGAACAGCGCGAAGCCGAACGGCGGAGTGAGAAACGAGGTCTGCAGGTTGATGGCGATCATGATCCCCAGCCAGATCGGGTCGAGGCCCATGGCCAGCAGCACCGGGCCGACAATCGGCACCACCACGAAGGTAATCTCGATGAAGTCGAGGATGAAACCGAGCAGGAAGATCACCAGCATGACGATGATCGTCGCGCCGACCACGCCGCCGGGCATGTTCACGAACAGCTCCTTGACCAGCTGCTCGCCACCGTAGGCACGGAACACCAGCGAGAACAGCGCGGCGCCGATCAGGATCAGAAACACCATGGTGGTGACGTGGGTCGTCGAGCGCACCACGTCGCGCAGGGTGGCGAAGTCCAGCTTGCGATAGGCGAGTGCCAGCACCAGCGCGCCGAAGGCCCCCACCGCCGAGGCCTCGGTAGGCGTGGCGAAGCCGCCGAGAATCGAGCCCAGCACGGTGACGATCAAGACCAGCGGCGGCACCAGGCCCTTGAGCAGCAAGCTGAACAGGCTGCCCTGATGATTGAGCTCGGCCATCAGTTCCTGGCGATCGGCGGGCGGTGCCGATTCCGGCTTGAGCCAGGCGATGAACGCCACATAGGCAATGTACAACACCACCAGGATCAGCCCGGGAACCAGTGCGCCGATGAACAGATCGCCCACCGATACGGTCTTGGGGCTCCAGATGCCCATCGTCAACTGCGCCTGCTGATAGGCCGACGAGAGCACGTCGCCAAGCAGTACCAGGGCGATCGACGGCGGAATGATCTGGCCCAGCGTGCCGGTGGCGCAGATCGTGCCGGTTGCCAGCGACGGGCTGTAGCCGCGCTTGAGCATGGTCGGCAGCGACAGCAGGCCCATGGTCACCACGGTGGCGCCGACGATCCCGGTGGAGGCGGCCAGCAGCATGCCGACCAGCGTCACCGAGATTCCCAACCCACCGCGCAGCGAGCCGAACAGCAGCGCCATGGCGTCGAGCAGGGTCTCGGCGACCTTGGACTTCTCCAGCAACACGCCCATCAGCACGAACAATGGCACGGCGAGCAGCGTCTGGTTGGTCATGATGCCGTAGAGGCGGTTGGGCAGCGCGGACAGGAAGCTGGCATCGAAATTGGCAGCGATGCCCAGCGACTCGAGTCCCATGCCCAGCCCGGCGAAAGCCAGCGAAGTGCCCGCCAGCGTCAGCGCTACCGGGAAACCGAGCATCAGTACGGCACAGATCAGAGCGAACAGCACCAGCGGCATGAATTCCAGCATCAGATCGGCTCCTCGCTGTGATCATGCTTGTGCTGTGGCGGCAAGCGACCGGAAATGATCAGCGACTTGCGAACGATCTCGGCGCTGCCCTGGAGGATCATCAATACCGCAAAGGCCGGCATCAAGGTCTTGAGCAGGAATACGGCGGGGATGCCGCCGTTGTCCGGCGAGCCCTCGAGAATCGCCCATGAAGCGCCGACATAGCCCAGGCTGGAGACGATCACGAAGCCCATGAACGGCAGCAGCAGGAACAGCGTGCCCAGCAGGTCGACCCAGGCCTGGGCGCGTGGCGAGAAGCCTCGATAGAAGATGTCCACGCGCACGTGGCCATCGTGCTTGAGGGTATAGGCGGCCGCCAGCAGGAACAGCGCGGCGTGCATGTACATCACCGATTCCTGCATGGGGATGCTGTTGAAGTTGAAGAGATAGCGCAGCACTACGATCAGGAACTGGACCAGCATCATTATCAGGACCAGCCAGGCGAGTGCCTTGCCCAGCCGCTCGGTAAGGGTGTCGATCCAGGCCAGGAGCGCCGGTTCGGATGCAGCTCGGTTCATGAATCCCTCGCTATCATGGCAGCGGTTGCGTTTTTTCTGGTGTTATCGGGCCCTGTGCGGGCAACCGCCAAGCCACGCCTGAAATCAGCGTCACAGTGCCCGTGTACCGGAAAGTCCGGCAACCGGTCATTGGTCTGACGGTCTGGCCAGAGCGCGCCGGCAGGCAGCGGGAAGATGGATATCCACGGCGATCGGCAGGTGATCCGAGTAAAGCTGATCGAGCACTTGCAGGTTGTCCGCTTCCAGCGACGAAGACAGCAGGATGTGGTCCAGCGCCCGGCTTGGCTGCCAGGAAGGATAACTCAACAGAGGGCGCGCTGGCTTTAACGGTAGCGCGGTGCAGAAGCTCGAATGACGGCTGTGGAGTTGATCCGGGGTGCAGTTGAGATCGCCCATCACCACCACATGGCTGAGCGGTGTGATGATCTCGCCGAGATAGTCGAACTGGCGAGCCCGCGAACGGTGGCTCAGGGCCAGATGAACGACAAACACGTGCAGTGCGTCGGGACCCGAGCCGAAGCGGGCATGGATGGCGCCGCGGCCAGGCAGGGTGCCGGGCAACCGGTGCTCCTCGATGCGCTCGGGTATTAGCCGCGACAACAGACCATTGCTGTGCTGGGCGAGCCGGCCCAGGTTGCGGTTGAGCTGCTTGTAGTGATGCGGAAACCCGGCCCGGTGCGCCAGGTATTCCACCTGATTGACGTTACCCGAACGGAAGCTTCCGCCATCAACCTCCTGCAGGCCGATGATGTCGAACGACCTGAGCACATCGCCCATGGCGTCCAGGCGGCGCTGGCGCGTTGGATGGGGCAGCAGGTGCTGCCAACTGCGCGTCAGGTAATGATGGTAGGCCGAGGTCTGGATGCCGACCTGCAGATTGAAGGTCATCAGTCGCAGGGTGGCGAGGGCCGCGGCCGGCGTGGCGCGTATGCTGCTCATGGCGTCACTCGCTGCGTTCTTGACGTACCTTGTCGATCAGCGCACCGGCGATCTGGGGCATCTCCTCCAGGCTGCCGGCAGTACGCGGGGTCACTACATATTGGCCATCGACCACCAGTGCCGGCACGCCCATCAGCTCATAGGCGCGCATCTTGGCGTACGCCTGGTTGATCTGGCTCTTGACGCCGAACGAGCTCAACGCCTCCTTGGCATCCGCCTCGCTGACAGCGTAGTCGCTGAAGAAGGCGGCGATATCGTCGGTGTCGGTCAGCCGCTGGCCCTGTTGCTGGATCGCGTCGAAGAAGTCGCTGTGGACCTGGTCGAGGATGCCCAACTGCTGGGCGGCATAAAAGGCGCGCGCGTGGGCCGTCCAGGTGTCGCTCATGGTTGCGGGGAGGCGCTGGAAGGTGACGTCATCGGGTAGTTCGTCGACCCAGGCATTGAGCGGCTCTTCCAGCTTGTAACAGTACGGGCAACCGTACCAGAACACTTCGATGACCTCGATCTGGCCCTCGTCCACGCTGGTTTCGACCGAGGTGTCGAGAACCTTGTACTCCTTGCCGGCGACCGGCGAGGCGGCCATGACCAGCGAAGACAGACCCAGGCCGGCGACCGCAGCGATCCACGGTTTCAACATGCGCCCTTTACTCCTCAGAAATGCCAAGTATGTGGCAAAGGTAACAGATATTCGGCCATTTGAGACGGCGACCGGCCCAACTTGGAGCCTCAAGCGGCGAGGGGCTCCCGGTTACGCCGCCGCGCCACGCTAGCGCCGGTTCGATGCCTTTCTGTGCATTCGCCGCCCCCGAGAAGGTAATGGTACACTTCCCGCCCCGGCGCTGCCCGGGGCCATCAACCGAGGCCTGGCGAATGTGCCGGGTCGCGTCCCGCCATGTCCTTCGTCAGTACCGTAACCCCAGGAAACCCGCCGTCGTGAGCCGCCTCAATTTCCATACCGCCCAGTTCATGACCAGCGCCCCGACACTGGCAGCCTGTCCGCCGGATGACGGCCGCGAGGTCGCGTTCGCCGGCCGCTCCAATGCCGGCAAGTCGAGCGCCATCAACGCCCTGGTCCAGCAGAAAGCGCTGGCGCGGACCTCGAAGACCCCGGGGCGCACCCAACTGATCAACTTCTTCGGCCTCGCCAACGACACCCGTGAGCGGCTGGTCGACCTGCCCGGCTACGGTTTCGCCAAGGTCCCCGAATCGGTCAAGCGCGAATGGCAGCGGCATCTTTCCGAGTACCTGCAAAAGCGTCGCTCATTGCAAGGCCTGGTGCTGATGATGGACGTGCGCCACCCGCTGACCGACTTCGACGAGATGCTGCTGGGCTGGGCCGACGATCAGGACATGCCCGTGCACATCCTGCTGACCAAGGCCGACAAGCTCAAGCCCGGCGCCGCCAAGAACACGCTGCTCAAGGTGCGCCGGCAACTCGCCGACTGGGAGGATCTGGTCAGCATTCAGCTGTTCTCGGCGCTCAAGCGCCAGGGCGTCGACGAACTCGCGGCACGCCTCGATACGTGGCTGCTCGACGAGATCGATGGCGGCTGAGACCGCACCGAACAGCTTCATCGACCGATGACGGGACTTCAGCATTCGTCATTCAGGCGCTCGAGCAGTGCCGCCAGCTCGCGGATATGACCCAGGCGGTGCACCCCGGGCGGCAGCTCCGCACGGCACTCGTCGTGCTTGTCGATCCAGGCTATCTGCATGCCCAGCCGCCATGCCGGCAGCACATCCTCCTGCCAGGAGTCGCCGACATGCATGGCACGCGCGGGCGTGCTGCGAAGACGTGCCAGGGCGGCGAGGAAGGGCCGGGCGTCGGGCTTGGGCGCGAGCAGCTCGCCGGCGGCGATCACCACCGGGAAATGCTGCGCCAGCTCCAGGCGCTTGAGGTCGGCATTGCCGTTGGTGATCGCGGCCAGCGCGTAGCGTGGCCGCAGCGCATCGAGCAGCGCGATCGCCTCGGGGTAGGGCGTAAGCGTATGGCGCAGCGTCAGGAAGTGGCCGATGGCCGCCGCGGCCCACAGATGGGCGGCGCTGCGTGGCAGGCCATACTCCTCGAGCAGCTCGATCAGTGCGCGTTCGCGCAACCAGGTGAAGTCGCCGCGGCGCAACGGATGGCGCCGCGCCAGCGCCAGGCGGCGCTCGATGTAGGCGGCCAGCGGAAAACGCTGCGTATAGCGGTCGTGCTCGGCGAACAGCTCGCCGAGCGGCGAGGCGCCCAGCCAATCGGCCAGCGCCGCGTCGAGCCAGGCATAGTGCGTCGACTCGGCATGCTCCATCACCGGCCGGTTGTCCCACAGCGTGTCGTCAAGATCGAAGGTCAACGCCTCGATGCGGGCATGATCTGTCATCGCGTTCATGGGCGCTCCGGGAATCCATCGTCATTTGCCGTCATGTACGAATCTGCCATAGATCGGCCTCGGGCACTTGCGGGTCCGACGTCGTAGCGGGGGTAACGGCTTGCGAAAATGCACGCCCAAGACCCTAGGAGTTTCTTCATCGGCAGTAACCGTTATTCCGCCACCCACCAACCGGCTCGCTGGCGAGCCGGCGGCCCGAATAGCGGCAGCAGGCAGGCCAGCGCCTCCTCGAGCTCGTCGCCCAGCCCCCAGGGCGGATTGAGCACCAGCAGGCCGCTGCCGTACATGCCGTGCGTCGCGCTATCCAGTGAATGCACCTCGAACTCGCTGCGCCAGACCTTGCGTAGTTCGGCCTTGCGGACCGCCTCGAGCAGCGTCGTGTGACGCCCCGCCGGCAGCAACGGGTACCAGAGCATGACTACCGCGTGGCGCGCCTTGCGGGCAACGAAGCGTAGCGACTCGGCCACTTCGGCGTATTCAGCCTTGCGTTCGTAGCTCGGATCGATCAGCACGCACAAGCGGGGCGTCGCGACCGGTAGCACACGCTGCAGCCCGGCCAGACCATCGCCATGGATCCGCCTGGCCGCCTGCAAGAGCGGCTGGCCCTCGAGGTGATCATGCTCACCGGGATGCAGCTCGAACAGCGATAGTCGATCGTGGCTTCTCAGGCCCTGAGCCAGCCACCATGGCGAGCCGGGGTAATGGCTGAGCGCCTTTGCGCCAGGCTGCAGGCGCTGCAAGGCCGCCAACCAGTCATCGAGCAGTTCATGGCAGCCCGAGAGCGCCTGACGCGCCGACCATAGCGTCCCCACACCCGTTTCATACTCCTTGAGCTTCTGCGTCTCGGGTTCGGCAAGGCGATACAGGCCACGGCCGGCATGCGCATCAATATACGTAACAGGTGATTTTTTACGTAACATATGACGCACCAGGGAGAGCAGCGCCAGATGCTTGTGAATGTCGGCAAAGTTGCCGGCATGATAGGCATGTTGGTAAGCGAGCATGTGTCGTCCTGCGTAAAGAGCCCACCGTCGGCGAGACGATGGGCTCGTTGACAATCGCTGCCGACGTTTACTGCTGCTGGATCGGCGTTACGATAACCTCGACACGACGGTTCCGGGCACGACCCTGTTCGGTATCGTTGCTGGCGACCGGACGGCTTTCGCCATAGCCGACCCGGCTGAGACGTTGGCTTTCCACCCCGCCCTGAACCAGGTAGTCGCCGACCGCCGCGGCACGCCGCTCGGAGAGCTGCTGGTTATAGGCCTCGGCGCCGGTACTGTCGGTATAGCCCGCGACGGTGATACGCGTTTCGGGATACTGGCGAAGCACGGCGGTCACGTCATTGAGCGCCTGACGAGCCTCGCCGGACAACTCACTGGAATCGACACCGAACGTCACCTGATTGGGCATGTTGAGGACGATGTCGTTGCCCTGACGGTCAACACCGATGCCGGTGCCCTGGAGGCGCTCGCGCAGCTGCTGTTCCTGACGATCCATGTAATAACCGATGCCACCACCGGCAGCGGCACCCACCGCCGCGCCGATGGCCGCACGATCGCGCCGGCTCGCGGTGCTATCGCCACTCAGCAAGCCCGCCACGGCGCCTACGGCCGCGCCGATGCCCGCGCCGGTGGCGGTATTGTTGCGCTGGGTGTCACCGGCCTGAGGGTTGGTCGTGCTGCAACCGCCAAGCGCCAGCACGCTCGCCAACGGTATGGCCATCCAGAGTCGTTTATCGATCATCCTGAACAAAACTCCTATTTTCCTGGTTTGCTTTATCGCTTGCAAAGGATCACTCGGCTTCATCGAGCATGCCCAGCAAGTCGTTCAAGAATAACAGACCCGTCGGGGTCGCCTGCAGCCGCTCGTCGGAATCCATCAGCAGTCCCTTCTTGCGTGCCTGCTGCAAGTGTCGCTCGAGTACGGCGGGTGAACGTCCGGTGTGGGCCGACCACAACGTCAGCGGTACACCCTCCATCAGGCGCAGGGCGTTCATGGCGAACTCGAGCGGTAGCTCGTCGGCTTCAACGCGCCGGCGGTCGGCAATGAAACCGCGCGGGTCGTCATGGCGACGCAAGTAGGCATCGGGCTGACGGCTCTTCCAGCGCCGTTCCACGATCAGCTCGGCATGTTCGTTCCAGGCACTCAGCTTGCCATGGGCGCCCGCGCCGATGCCCAGATAGTCGCCGAACTGCCAGTAATTGAGATTATGCCTGGACACCCTACCCGGCCGGGCATAGGCGGATATCTCGTAACGAACCAGGCCTGCCGACTCGAGGCGCTGATGACCGGCATCCTGGATTGCCCAGAGCGTCTCGTCGTGGGGCAACACCGGCGGCTTAACGTAGAATTCCGTGTTGGGTTCGAGGGTCAGCTGATACCAGGAGAGGTGCTCGGGCGACAGCGACAGGGCCTGGTCGATGTCGGCCAGGGCCCGCTCGATATCCTGCCCCGGCAGGCCGTGCATCAGGTCCAGATTGATGTTGTCGAAACCCGCCCGCCGCGCGCTACCCACGGCTCGGTAAGCCTCGTCACCGCTATGAATTCGCCCCAGTTCCGCCAACTGTTCCGGCTGAAAGCTTTGAATGCCCAGCGACAGACGATTGATACCGGCCGCGCGAAAACCCTCGAAACGCGACTGCTCCACGGTGCCGGGGTTGGCTTCCAGAGTGATCTCGCAATCCTCGTGAAAGGCCAGGCGCTGGTGTAATCCCTCGAGCAACTGGTGAAAGAAATCAGGCGACATCAAGCTCGGCGTACCGCCGCCGATAAAGACACTCTGCACTGCACGCTCGCCCACCAGCGCCAGATCGCCGTCCAGATCGGCGAACAGTGCCGCAAGATAGTCCTGTTCGGGGAGCGCGGCATTACGGCCGACCCCATGGGAGTTGAAATCGCAGTAAGGACACTTGCGCACGCACCACGGCACATGGACGTACAGCGATAAAGCGGGTAGCGGTAGCGTCAAGACACCTGCTCCAGGAGCGCACGAAGTGCGCGACCGCGATGGCTGAGTTGATTCTTTTCGCCAGCGCTCAGTTCAGCGGCGCTCATCCCGCGCTCCGGAACCCAGAACAGCGAATCGTAGCCGAAACCGCCCTCGCCCCGCGGATACGCCAGTATCTCGCCGGCCCAGCGTGTCTGGACGATGCGCGGGACAGGGTCCTCGGCGTGGCGCAGCCACACCAGTACGCACCAGTAACTGGCTGTGCGCTGGCCTTCGGGAACATCCGCCAGTGCTTCAAGCAGCTTGCGGTTATTGGCAGCGTCACTCTTGGGTTCACCGGCATAACGGGCCGAGTGGATGCCCGGCACACCGTCCAGCGCATCCACCGCCAGTCCGGAATCGTCGGCCAGCGCGGGACGGCCACTGATGCGGCAGGCATGTCGGGCCTTGATCAGCGCATTTTCCAGAAATGTCAGTCCTGTCTCATCGGCCTCACTGACGTCATACTCACCTTGTGGCTCTATGTGGTAGCCCAGCGGCTCCAGCAGGTGCCTGAACTCATTCAGCTTGCCGGGGTTGCCGCTGGCCAGTACCAGGGATTTTTCCATGTGCTTGTGCTCTTGAATGGGTCTATACCCATTCTAAAGGCCGAGGAGCTTGACCGCGAACAGCTTTCAGTCAGCAAGAAGGCTATCCAAAAGTGTGGCAAACATAATACTTACTGAATTAGAAAAATAATCCTTATCTAGCTAAAAATTATTGCTTAAAAAGGATTACTGAGCTGATTTTTTGCCTACCCAGGTCTTGTATCCGTCGAAAGCGACAACAAAGTTGACCTTTAAAAGCTTATTAGGAAATAGATTTTATAAAAAAATCATAATTATTAATTATCATATATCAAAAATGCATAAGCAATAGTTTGTAACTTAACTTTACAAAAAATGAAAATAGTACAACGCTCAGTCAAGCCTAAGCATGAGTGCGCAGGGACAGCAATAAAACTCAAAGATCGGCCCATACTTCGGGAGCAATAAAAATGAGCCAAGGGAACGCAACAATCATTCTGGTCACTGACTGCAACCCACAAACGCAGCTATTCATGGAGTACATCGCCGAACGACTGGATTGCCCGATTTCGGCGGTGGCCCCGCACGATACGCAGGAAACCCTCGAAAGCGGCAAGACCCTGATCCTCCTGGATGCCGATCATGTCGATGAGAGCAGCATGCAGCAATGGCACACCAAGGCTGCCGAGAGCGAATCCATGACCCTGGCGGCTATCAACCTGCGCGACGAGGACCATGCCGCCGATGTGCTCTCTTCACTGCACTTGAAGGGCGTCTTCTATCGTCGTGACAGCATGGCACTCATCTGCAAGGGCATCGGTGCCCTTCTGGATGATGATCTGTGGATGTCTCGTTCGCTGATGACGCGATTGATCGAGTTCTACCGTCGTCAGCAGCTCAATGCCTATCGGCCCGTCTGCGGCCTGACCCACCGTGAACTCGAGATCATCGGCCTGCTGGGTTCGGGCGCATCCAATACCGAAATTGCCGATAAGCTGTTCGTCAGCGAGCACACCGTCAAGTCTCATCTGTACAACATCTTCCGAAAGATCAAGGTGCATAACCGCATCCAGGCCATGAACTGGGCACGACAGAATCTGGGCGCACCGCCACCGGCACAAGCCACCAGAAAACGCTAGCCAATTCTCATGGAATGAGCCGAACGCATAAAACGGTAGCTGCACATGACCAATAAAACCAAACGCTGGATTGCCTTCAGAGATATTTTTCTGACAATCCTGTTGACGCTGTTCAGCATGGTAGCTAATGCGCAGGATGCGATTACAGCACCCGACCAGAGCAAAGAAGCGATTAAGGATCCATCGGGAATCAATCGACTCGAAAGCCCCGATGGCCCGAAGATCGAGTCCAGCTACAACGGCAGCAGTGAATTGACCGGCGTGCTGGTCGATCGCACGCTCACTGTGATGGGTCAGAATTTCTATCGGGCATTCAGCCAAATCGGCATGGCACGTCCGATCATTCGCGGGGCAACATTAACGATCCATGAAAGACCGGATGCTCGCTGGGGCATCCAGCTCTGGATTACCGAAGGCTCGCGTATGTATTTCCGTACGCAACTGTCACCACGGCTCAGCGACGCCAATGATATAGCACGGCAAGCAATCGATATTGTTGAGAAGGCCATTCTGAAACGACGGCTTTCGGCGGCCTTGAATCCAAGTATCGATCTTGGAAAAGAAGAATTCTGATTCTGAATGGAGAATGAACATGAAAACTCTGAAAGCCGCTGCCTTTAGCCTGCTATGCGCTTCGCCCCTGGCGAGCGCCGGCGAGCTGATCTATCAACCCATCAACCCCTCCTTTGGTGGCGACCCTTTCAATGGCAGCTATCTACTGGGAAAGGCACAAGCACAGGATACCAATAAGGATCCCAGTGCCTCCCGTTACGAGCCAATGACAACGACTGAACGTCTGGTCCAGAGTTTGCAAAGCAGCCTGGTTAATCAACTGATACGTGATGTCAATAGTGGAGAAGTCGAACAGGGCGTCTTTGACACCAGCGAGTTCGGTGTGGTGATCAACGACGATGGCGGTCAATTGAGCATTGATGTCACCGACAAGATCACGGGTGATGTGACTACCATCAATGTCGGTGGCCTGGCGGACTTTTAAAAATCCAGTAACCAATAATTTATAACCAGGGAACGAGACATGAAGTTAATATTTTTGTGCTTGGCACTTATAAGCCTCAGCGGCTGTGCCAGCATGGTAGCCAACTCGGAAGGGCTGCAGGGCGAGCCCGCAACACTCACCCCCCGCAGCGGAACCTATCAGGACCTGATCGCACTGCCGCCGCCAGCCGGCAAGATTTACGCGTCAGTCTATGACTTTCGCGATATGACCGGTCAATATAAACCCGCGCCTGCCAGTACTTTTTCCACGGCGGTAACCCAAGGGGCCGCCGCCATGCTCACCGGGGCGCTGGCCGATTCGGGCTGGTTCATTCCGTTGGAGCGTGTCGGGCTACAGAATTTGTTGACCGAGCGACGCATCATCCGCGCCGAGTTCGAGCGTTTCGGCCAGCCCGATACATTGCCGTCGTTACGCGCGGCATCAGTCATGTTAGAAGGTGGCATCATCGCCTACGAATCGAATATCCGTACCGGCGGTGCGGGGGCCGAATACTTCGGCATCGGCGCCTCGGGGCAATATCAAGTCGACCAGGTAACCGTGAACCTGCGCGCCATCGAAATTTCCTCGGGTGAAGTACTGGCCAATGTCACTACCACCAAGACCATCTATTCCAAGGAGCTACGGGCCGGCGTCTACCGGTTCATTGATTTCAGTCGCCTGCTGGAAGCCGAAGCCGGTATCACCAATAACGAACCGGTCCAACTTGCCGTCATGTCAGCGATCGAATCATCGGTCATCCATCTGATCGCCCGTGGAGTGACTACCAACCTATGGAATCTACCTGAAGGCACGGATATCCAGGGCACCATTCTCGGCGAATATCTGGAAGCCCCGACCCCCATGCTTTGATCTCTCCTGTGATGAAGGCGGCAGGCTCAGCCTGCCGCCTCTAGCTCGAGCCAGTTTCTCCCACCCTGTCGATCGAAGCCAGTAACGTAAGTAATCAAGCTTTCAAGTGAGACAATCCAAGCCTCCCAAACCACTCTGACAGCACTCTTGAATCGGCATCAATTATTCAAACCTCATTAGTACCAGTAATTCAATACCAACAATATTGAAGTTTTAATTAAATATTAAAATTTGGCACTAGAAAAACAATCCTTATAATTGGCTAATATTTCTTATGGAAAAAGCCTCCAAATGTATCAAACTGTACATATAGGGTTAAGAAAAATTACATCTTGTAATAAAACAGATGGAACGCGGAATATCATGAGCGCGACGCATAAATTAATCTGGAAACATAACTACGCTAGGATGTTTGCGCCCTCGCTATGTGTGCTTTTACTGATGGCATTAAGCCAAGTGACTCATGCGCAGGAACCAAACCTGAAAAATGAAAATAATAGCAACCCCGGACGGGAAAAAATACAGATTTTCATTGCTGCCCCAGGGTTGCAATCTTCTTTTGCATGGCCAAACTCTTGGCGTAGCAATAGCAGCGTTATTACCCAGGTGGGTAACGGTAACCAGGCTCGTGTAGACCAGCGGCGTGATAGGACAAATTTTGATTACGGTAATAATGCAAAAATTTATCAAAATGGTAACTATAACGAAGCCAACATTATCCAGTCGGGCGGCAACAATATCGGCTTGATTGGTCAGATAGGTAATGGCCATCAAGCAACAATCGAGCAATCCGGCAACAGCTTCGAAGCCCAAGTCAATCAATATGGCTATCAGAGCGAAATTAATATTTCACAATCGGGAAGTGCCCAGCGCAGCATATCCGTGAGCCAAAGAGCCAATTCGGGTGCTACTGCGCCGGTTACTATCCGTACAAACTGAACAAGCCAACTTGTTCAGCAACCTAAGCAATACCAAGTCAACTGAAGGAAAGGGAACCACACATGAAAATGCAGCTTACTTCACTCGCCGCCGCCGCTGTTATGCTATCAATGGCCTCATTAGCTATGGCAGGCAGTACTTCTAATATTAATCAAGAAGGGGCAGGTCATTTTTCAGATGTTGATCAGCAGGGCGCATCAGAATCAAAAATCGATCAATCTGGTGGTGGGGATGATGCGCGAGTAAAGCAGATTGGCACAAGTTATTCTGAAATCAATCAGGTCGGCGGCGGCAATGCTGCTGATGTGAATCAGAATGGCCAAAGTTCATACTCCCAAGTAAACCAGTATGATGTTAATAACACAGCCGATATTACTCAAACTGGCAACAATCTTTGGTCACGCGTCAACCAAGCCGAAGGAAGAAACGGTCATGGTAATTACGCTGAGGTTGATCAGCGCTCATGGGAGAATGATTCAAATATCACACAACTCAGGAGCGATAACGAAGCATACGTTAAACAGTATGGCGCCTATAACGAATCTGATATTCTCCAAGCTGGTGGAAACGAAGCTTATATAGGGCAGTATGACGACAACAATACCTCTTATGTATCCCAATATACTTCTGGCGGTGATGCTAACTACACTAAAGTCACACAAAGCAGCAACTATAACTATTCTTCTGTTGCTCAGCGCGGCACAGGTAACGAAACTGTAGTTTACCAACACTAAAATAGTCATTAATAGCCTCGTGATAAGCGAGGCTATTATTTTTTATTTTCAATCCTAATTTAAGAATTACGTTCACATAAAATTGCTAACGAACTGAAATTTTAACCTCACTCCCCTTGCCCTGAGTCGACGAACGCGAGCGATTGCCATCCTTGCGAATCTCGATTTCAATCCGTCCCGAGTCATTCAGCACCGTTACAGTCCCGGCAATCGCTTCACCGCTATAGGCATAACTGGCCGGAACACTACCTGACTCCTCGAATTGCTGCTGCTTACCATTACTGCCGTTTACCGTCCAGGTTGCGCTATAGCGCGTTTCGTCGGTTCCGGTGATATTGATTTGAATGTTGTTCTCCGCATCCGATGCTGCTGACGACATATCGCCTCCCCATGCTGTGCTGATGGCGCCAAGACATGCCGTCAGCAGTATTAAGCGTCGCAACCCGTTTGGCATGATCTCTCCTGTTAACAGGACGTATCCGAGACAGCCAGAGGCAATTTTTCCTGTCCGCCTACAGACTCGGCTTCGTCATGGAATTACAAAAGACGCAATCGCTCCTGAATCAGCCCCACCAACGTCAGGTTGGCATTCTCGGCGGTGGTGTCCAGATGCAACAGGTGCAGCCGCTCATCCTCTTCGAAGGCTTCGAAATCGCGCTGCTGGCGCTCGAGCACGGCCAAACCGGCTTCCGAGGGATCGCCCCCACGCTTGGCACGCTTGACGATGCGAGCCCGCAACGTCTGATCATCGGCTTCGAAACTGACCATCAACACCGGCAATCCCCGCGCTTCGGCCTGTTGGCGCAGCAAGTCGCGCTGCTCGCGCTTCAGGCAGGTCGCGTCGATACATACCGGAAAGCCGGCCTCCAACAGTACGCCACTCAGTTGCGCCAGGCGTCGATAGGTCTGCTCGGTGGCTTGGCGGTTGTAGATATCCACCTCCGCCTGTCCGGTCTCGGCCTGTGGATTAAAGCCATACAGCCGCTTGCGCTCGACGTCGGAACGTAACCGGATTCCACCCAGGCGCTGGACCATCTCGCCGGTGAAACGGCTCTTGCCGCTGCCCGACACGCCCACCCCGATAACCAGATAAGGAAAGTTGAATTCGGCGTACTGCCCGGCCAGGGCGATGTAGCGGCGATAATCGGCCATGATCGCCTGGCGGTCGACGCGGTGCAGTTCCGGCTGGTGATAGCCCAGCATCGCCACCTTGGCGCGTACCAGCGCACGATACAGCTTGTAGAAAGGCAACAGCCGCACCAACGTGTAATCGCCCGACAGTTCCAGATAGCGATTCAGGGTGTGATTGGCGAACGTCTGCTCGCCGCGCGCCTCGAGATCCATGAGCAGGAAGGCAAGGTCGCTGCCGACATCGTTCCAGCGCAGCTCATCATTGTACTCGATACCATCGAAGAGCAGTACCTGACCCTCGTGCTGGACGGCATTGCCCAGATGGACGTCGCCGTGGGTTTCGCGCACGAAGCCTTCGCGATGGCGCCGATCGAACTCGCCGGCCAGCCGTTCGAAGGCTTCCGTCACCCAGGTGCTGAGATGTTCGAGGCGGCGCTGATCGGCGCCGCTCGGCAATCGCGCTGCGATCAGCTCGAACTCGCGGGTGAGGATGGCCCGCAGTGCATTCCGCGAGCCATGATCACTCTCGGAGGACAGGCACTCGGCGCCTTCATGAAACGCCACCAACTGGTCGACCAGATTGTCGAGCAATTCCAGCGAGAGTTCGCCGCTGGCCTGCAAGTGGCTGAAAAGATGGCGATTGCTGAACTGACGCATCTTCACGGCGTATTCGAAGGGCGCACTGGCGTCGTTGACCCGGGGGCGCTTTTCATCGCCGGACAGCGCCACCACGCCGAGATACAGATTGGGCGACAAGCGGCGATTGAGGCGCACCTCCTGCTCGCACAAGCGCAGGCGCTTTTCGCATGTGGAAAAGTCCAGGAAGCTGCCGTAATCGAGGGGCTTCTTGATCTTGTAGGCGAAATCGCCGGTCAGCACGATCCACGAAATGTGCGTTTCGAAGACCTCGATGGCCGTGACCGGGTGGTCGTAGCACACGGGGTCTCTGAGGGCATCGATCATCACCTGGCTCACGGCAGTCTCCGACAGTCTGCAAATGGTTCAGCTTGCCATCCCCGCAAAAACGCCCGCCGCGGCGTCCAGCGTCTGACGGATATCCTCATCGCCATGGGCGCTCGACATGAAGCCGGCCTCGAAGGGCGAGGGCGCCAGGTAGACGCCATGGTCGAGCATCGCGACGAAGAAGCGGCAAAACTGAGCGGCGTCGCAGGCGGTCGCCTGGGCGAAATTCTCGACCCGGGACTGGCCGGTAAAGAAGACTCCGAACATGCCTCCGGCTCGCTGCGTGATCAGTTCGATACCGGCATCGGCGGCGCGCTGCTCGAGCCCGTCGCACAAGGTTGCCACCCGTGCGGCCAACGCCTCGTGGAAACCCGGCTCGCGCACCTTGCCGAGCAGCGTGACCCCGGCGGCCATGGCCAGCGGATTGCCGGACAGCGTACCGGCCTGATAGACCGGCCCCAGCGGCGAGATCTGCGCCATGATTGCCTGCTTGCCACCGAAGGCGCCCACCGGCATGCCGCCACCGACGATCTTGCCCAGGCAGGTCAGATCCGGGGTCACCGCGTAATGCGCCTGAGCGCCGCCCAGCGCAACGCGAAAACCGGTCATCACCTCGTCGAAGATCAGTACGCTGGCGTACTGGTCGCAGCGTTCGCGCAGCGCCTCGAGAAAGCCCGGCTTCGGCGGGATGCAATTCATGTTGCCGGCGACCGGTTCAACGATCAGCCCGGCGATCTCGTCGCCGATCTCGGCGAAACAGGCATCCAGCGCGTCGATGTCGTTGTAGGGCAGGGTGATGGTGTGCTCGGCGAGCGAGACAGGGATGCCCGGCGAACTCGGCTCGCCATGGGTCAGCGCCCCCGAGCCGGCCTTGACCAGCAACGAGTCGGTATGGCCGTGGTAGTTGCCCTCGAACTTGACGATCTTGTCGCGCCCGGTATAACCACGCGCCAGACGCACCGCCGACATCGTCGCTTCGGTGCCGGAATTGACCATCCGCACCATCTCGATCGACGGAATGATCTCGCAGATCAGATCCGCCATGGTGGTCTCGATGGCGGTCGGCGTGCCGAACGACAGCCCGGCATCGAGCCGCTCGCGCACCGCGCCGAGCACCTCGGGGTCGGCATGGCCGGTGATCATCGGCCCCCACGAACCGACGTAGTCGATGTAGCGCTTGCCCTCGACGTCGAACAGATAGGCGCCCTGGGCGCGTTCCATGAACAGCGGCGGACGATCCATGCCCTTGAAGGCCCTGACCGGTGAATTCACGCCCCCCGGGATATGCCGGCAGGCCTGTTCGAAAAGTTCGGCGGATGTGGTCATGTCGGCCTCGCGTCAGGTTTGTGGATAACTCTCTGGACAGTTGGAATAACTTACGGTTGGCAGCTTGTGGACAACCTATGCGTAACCGGCATGCTGCCGCAACCCGGCGACACGGCCAGTCGGGTCGTCACCGCCGAATACCGCGTAAACCGTCGCCAGCAGGTCGCCCCCGGCATGCCGCACCCTGGCCACATTGTCGACGTCCAGCCCACCGATGGCCACCCGCGGCAGGCCGAAGCGCGCCGCCTCGGCGAGCAGTTCAAGTGGCGCCGGCGAAGCCTCGGGCTTGGTCTGCGAGGCGAAGAAGCGGCCGAAGGCCAGGTAGCTGGCGCCTGCTGCGGCGGCCCGCTCGGCGATGGCCAGACTGGCATAGCAGCTGGCGCCGATGATCGGTTCGCTGCCGAGTAGACGGCGCGCCTCGTCCAGCGAAGTATCTTGCTCGCCGAGATGCAGGCCGACGCCGTCGAAGCCGGCCACGCGCAAGCGACGCGTCAGCGCGAGGTCGTCGTTGATGATCAGCGGCACGTCGAAGCGCCGGCACAGGGCGGCCAGTGCCTGCGATTGTCGCCAGCGGCGTGCGTCGTCGGTGGACTTGTCGCGATACTGCAGCAGCGCCAGGCCGCCCTGCAACGCCGCCTCACAGGCCGCGATCAATCGCTCATCGTCGGGCAACAGGCTGCTGTCGGTAATCGCGTAGATACCCCGCTGCCAGCTCATGCTTCGTTGCCAACTCATAGACTGTCTTCCTCGACGGTGAACGGCGTCGGCTGCTGCCACAGCCGACGCGGCAGGACTTGGCCATTGCCGCCTGGCCGCCAGCCGTGACGCAGGCTGTGCCAGGCAAAACGCTGGGCCTGTTCGCAAGCGCTTACCAAGCGTTCGCCGGCCGCCAGCCGGGCGGCCAATGCGGAGGCCAGGGTACAGCCGGAGCCATGGTAGTGATTCGCCAGCCGCGGCCATTGCCATTGGCGGCTACTGTCGGGCGTGTGCAGGGTATGCACCACCTGGTCGGCAGCGGTGCCGGGGACCGGCTCGTCGGTGGCGGTGATCAGCAACGCCTGGCAGCCCAGCGACAGCAGCTCGACGACGCGCTCGACATCCTCGCTCTGATTACCGGCCAGACGCGCCAGCTCGCGGCGATTGGGAGTCAATACATCGACCAGCGGCAGCAGCCGGCGGCGCAGGTCGTCGACCAGCTCGCGGGAACTCAGTTCGCTGCCGCCGCCGGCGCTGAGTACCGGATCGATCACCACCGGTACCCCAGGGCAGGCGCGGATCACGTCCTCCACGGCATCGAGGGTTTGCTCGGCGGCGATCAGACCCACCTTGATCGCAGCGATCTCGAACTCGTCGAGCAGCGGCCAGACCATGTCGCGCACGCTATCGCCGGGGCACGGCATGACCCGCAGTACATCGCGGGTAGTCTGTACCGTCAGACTGGTCGGCACGGTGAGCGCCCAGCCGCCACAGGCGGCGATCGCCTCGCCATCGGCGATCAGTCCGGCGCCGCCGGTGGGGTCGTGGCCGCCCAGCGCGAGCACCACGGGAAGCTTGGCATCGTGCATCAGAACGGCTTCACCACGACCAGGATGAGGATCAGCACCAACGCAATGGTCGGTGCCTCGTTGAAGGCCCGGAAGAAGCGCTCCGACTTTTCGCAGGTACCCGCTGCCAGGCGCTTCATGTAGACCAGGCACATATGGTGGTAGCCGATCAACGCAGCGACCAGCAGCAATTTGGCATGCAGCCAGGCTTGTGTGAGGAAACCGGGCACCAGGTAGATCAGCCAACCGCCGAACAGCACCACGGCGATCATCGAGGGAGTCATGATCGCGCGATACAGCTTGCGCTCCATCACCTTGAAATAGTCGATGGCTTGCGTATCGCCCTTGTCACGTGCCTGGGCGTGGTAGACGAATAGTCGCGGCAGGTAGAACAGCGCCGCGAACCAGGTCACCACGGCCAACAGGTGAAGGGCTTTTATCCATGGATACATGGCATCTCCTCGATAGGACTGGCTGAATTCAGCGCTTGTAACGCCAATCAGGGCTTGTAGCGCCGGTCAGGGTTTATAGCGATAGTAGCTCTCGATGGCGCTGCGGGTGATGATACCGGAAATCTTCTGGATCATCGGCGCCGTGGTGTGCTGAACGTAGAGCGCGTCGACGCCATAGTCGTTGAGACGATCGAAGGCTTCGCTGAGCGTCGCCTGGAGATGAATGGGCGCCAGCTCGAGGCGCTGACCGGGGATTTCCAGCAGATCGATACCGCGCTCATCGAGCTCCTGCTCGTCGAGCAGCGCCCGCGCCAGGTCGGCGGCCTTGAGCGCCAAGGGCGACTTGTCGTCGCTGGAACGGATGATCACCAGCCAGGTGGGCTTGTCGTCGAGCAACTTGCGCGCCTGCTCGGGGGTGATCCTGCGCTGGGTGCGCGCCACGCTGCGTTCCATCACCGCCGGCACCGCGACCCGCGACAGCGCCTGCATCAATGGCTGCTGCAACCGATGCAGGCCATGCTGCGTCTGGGTCACGAAGAATCCCTGGCATCCACAGATCTGACGTGAAGTGAGCATCGCCACCGCCACCGACAACATGCCCGGCAGGATGATATTGGGATTGTGGGTCAGCTCGAGCAGTGCCATCAGCGCCGCCAACGGCGCCTGCAGCACCGCCCCCATCATCGCCGCCATGCCCAGCATGGCGTAGAACGTGGCATCGGAGGCGACCTGTGGCCACAGCCAGCCTCCCAGCATCCCGCACAGCGCCCCCGCAGCGGCACCCACCACCAGTATCGGCCCGATGATGCTGACCGACACGCCACAGGCAACGGCGCCGGCGGTCAGCAACAGCTTGCCGATGGCAACGGCCACCAGAACGTCCGTGGCCACGTTGCCGGCCAATGCGGCACCCAGCGTGTCATAGCCCATGCCCTGGACCTGGGGATACCACCAGGCCACGGCGCCGACGCTCACACCGACCAAGGCCAGGCGCAACCATCCCGGCACGGACTTCAGGTATGCGTCGCTGCGGGCCATGTGGACGAACAGACCGGCAAGCAGCCCGATGATCAAGGCGGTGACGATGATCCACGGTAAGTCGATCAACGATCCCAGGCTCACCGGCGGCACCTGGAAGGCCGGCGTGCTGCCGTAAACCAGCTGCGCGACCACCGCTCCCGTGCTCGATGCCAGGATCACCGGCAGGAAACCGGCCGTGGTGTATTCCATCATCACCACTTCCATGGCGAAGATGACCCCGGCGATGGGTGTGTTGAATGACACCGCGATGCCTGCGGCCGTGCCGCACCCGACCAACACCCGCAAGCTGTTGTGAGGCAGGCGCAGACCCTGACCAAGCCCACTGGAGGCCGCCGCAGCGAGATGGATAGCCGGCCCCTCGCGCCCGGCAGAGAGCCCGCCGACGACGGAAACGATCCCGATCCACCACTGGTTGATCCAGTTGCGTAGCGGAAAACGACCCTGATGATAACTGAGCCGATCGATGACATGAGCAACGCCGATCTTGCGTGCCTGGCGTGGCTGGCGCCACAGCCAGACGCCGATCAGCGTGACCGCGGCGATCGGCAACAGCGAGCGCAGGTAGGGCGACAGTGCCTCGAAGGATTCGATGTTGCCTTGTGGCATCAGCAGCCAGGCACCCACGCCGAGAAGCAACCGGAAGATGACCATCACGCCACCGGTCACCAGACCCGATGCAACCCCGAGCACACAGAGCTGGGGCAGCGCGTCGACACTGGCCAACTGGCGACGAAAACGCTCGAGGCTAAGATCGGGCAAGGGCAGACGAGGCAAGACATGTTCCTTACAGTCTGGCTGGGAAGACTGGCGATTAGGCCAGAGAAGTCACCCACACCCTGTGTATCATATTTCAAGGTCAACGTCTTAGCCGCCGGCGGCCACTTGTGCGCTGGCAAAAGTTGACCCTTTTGCTGGGGATTGTGGATAATTGGCCCAGTCACCGACGAAAGTAAGTCACCGACGAAATAAGTCACTCACGGATTCCTGGAGGCCCCACATGAGCGGTGCCGCATCCTTCGCCCCCACGCCGTTGCTGATGACCGATTCGGCCGTTCATCGCCTGCGCGCGCTGGCCGACGAGGAGAGCAATACGTCCCTCAAACTGCGCGTCTACGTCACCGGCGGCGGCTGCTCGGGCTTTCAATACGGCTTCGATTTCGCCGACACCGTCGCCGAGGACGATACCCTGATCGAGATCAATGACGTCGCGATGGTCGTGGATCCGCTGTCCTATCAGTATCTGGTCGGCTCGACCGTCGACTTCGAGGAAGGACTGGCCGGCGCGCGGTTTCTGATCAAGAACCCCAATGCCAGCTCGACCTGCGGCTGCGGCGCCTCGTTCATGGTCTGAACCGCCGGTTCCTACATCGACCGAGTCAAGGCTCGCACCAACCCCTGCTTGACGGCTTCCCGGGAACTCGCCAAGGTAAAAGGCGTGTTCCAATGAATAAAATTTCCAACTGGGGAACCCCATGAAAAGCAATACATTCAAGGCTCTTCGACGTTTCATGTGGATTTGGCCTGATCCAGCAGGCTCCCCACCGGGCTGCCAATCAGATAGATCATGGTGATGAAGTAGCCCTCGTTGCGGTACCCGCGAGCCCGTGATCGGGCGGCTTGAAACAAGCTGTTCATCCCTTCCAGTCGTGCATTGGTCAGCGCCGATAGCCAGCGCCGAATGACCCGGTCGGCATGCCGTTCCAGGGTGTTCAACGCCTTCCTGACCGGCGCCAACAGGGCCTTGTCCGCGATCGCCTCCCGGGCGAAATTAAGGAAGTGGGTGATCCGCCAGCGGGCCCCGCGAGGGGTGGGCGCCTGCTGAATCCAGCGCAGCTTCTCCTTGATGATCCAGGCATCGGCCGTGGCGCTTTCGTCAGCCAGCAGTTCCTGCAAGGCGGTGATCTGGTGGGGCGTCAGGTTGTCGGATTCCGCGTTGCGCAGGACGGCCCAGCGCAGGTGCTTGGGGTGTGGCTGTTCGCGCCGCTCACGCTTTCTGACCTCATCCAGGGCGCGCGTGAAGGTCTGCACGATATGAAACCAGTCAACGGTGACCTCGGCGTTGGGTAACTGCGCTTCCACACCCTTGAGGAACGCCGGCGACATGTCGCAGACCACCTCCAGCACGTTGCCGGGATCGCCCTGATGCGCGGCCAGGAAGTCGCTGAAGGCCTCGACCGTGGCCTTGCCACGGCCCGGCACGGCGAAGAGCACGGGCTCGGTCTTGCGCTGCATGTCGAGGAACACGGTGACGTAACGATGGCCGCGCTTGGCCGCGGTTTCATCCAAGCCCACGGCCTTGACCTCGGATAAATCGAGTTGCTCGAGCATGCAACCGACATAGTGATGCACGATGCGCCACAGACGCTTGTCGGTGATCTCGATCAGGCGGGCGGCGGCCAGCACCGGCATCTCCCGGACCAGGGCCATGGCGGCCTGCTCGAACAGCAGGGTGAAGTCGCTCCCGGGACGCGCCCAGGGCACCTCGACACGTTTGATGCCATGTTCGGGACACTTGGCGCGGGGCACCCGAGCATGCAGGTAACAGTGATGCTGAAAGAAGTTCAGATGGCGCCAGGTCCTGGTGGTGAAGTCATGCGCAGGACAGGCCTTGCCGCACTCAGGGCAGGGGTAAAGACTACCTCGCTCGGCTTCGACATGGAGGTCCAGACGGTGAGGTGACACGGCAGTATCCAGGTGCTGATCCTTGAGAGTCCAAGGTGCTTCAAGGCCCAGGCCAAGGGTCAGAATCTGCGTACTGTTCATGTCCTGCCTCCTGTCCATGTGGAGGTCATATCCTGGCCCAGTTCAAGGGACGAATTCCACACCCAACGACGAAGAGCCACATTCAAGCAGGCTACACTGATTACCGCCATGGCCTTGGGACTGGGCATTTCGGCCTTGGCGCCCGCCCAGGAAACTGTCAGCGCCGTTACCGACCCGAGCTTCGTGCCGTTCGAAATGATGGACAAGGAAAGCGGCGAGATGGTCGGTTTCGACATGGACATCCTGCGCGAAGTGGCCAAGCGTGCCGGTTTCGACATCAACCTGCGCACCATGGATTTCAACGGCATCATCCCTGCCGTGCAGACCGGCAATGCCGACCTGGCCATCGCCGGCATCACCATCACCGATGAACGCGAGAAGATCGTCGACTTCAGCGATCCCTACTATGACTCGGGCCTGCGCATCCTGGTGGCCGCCAGCAACGACAAGGTCGACGAGCTGAGCGATCTGGAAGGCATGAGCATCGGCACCAAGATCGGCTCCACCAGCTACGACTATCTTCAGAAAAATCTCGGCGACAGTGCCGAAATCAAGCCCTACCCGGGCAGTGCCGACATGTACTTGGCGTTGATGGGGGGTAGCGTCGACGCGGTGTTCTATGATGCACCCAACGTCGGCTACTTCGCCAAGACCCAGGGTGAAGGCAGGGCCAAGGTCGTCGGCCCACTCTACGAGGGCCAGCAGTACGGTATCGCCTTCACCTCCGGCAGCCAGTGGCTGGAGCCCACCAACAAGGCGCTGGCTGCCATGAAGAAAGATGGCACCTACGACGAAATCTACACAAAGTGGTTCGGCGAGGCGCCCAACCAGGACAATACCGCCAAGTAACCACGCGCCGTTAGTCACGGGGCCGGGTGGCCGAAGCGCGCCCGGCCCCGCTTCGTTTCATGCCCAACAGGCGCTCCGTTGGCGGGGCGCCCATCCGGAGACCACGACGTGGACGTCACTTTCCAGTTCGACTGGCAGGCGGCCATCGCCTCGATCCCTTATCTCCTCGAGGGGATCCCCTGGACGCTGCTGATCTCGTTCGGTGGCCTGGCCATCGGCTTCATCATCGGCATCGTCTTCGGCCTGCTACGCATCAATCCGATCCGCCTGCTGCGCTGGCCGGCGATCGCCTACATCGAAATCTTCCGCGGCACCCCGGTACTCGTCCAGGTGCTGTTCATCTTCTATGGCCTGCCACAGGTCATCGGCGGCCCGATCAATGCGCTCACCGCCGGCATCGCCGCCATCGCCCTCAATTCCGGTGCGTACATCTCGGAAATCGTCCGTGGCGGCGTGCAATCGATCGAGAAGGGTCAGCGCGAGGCCGGCCTGTCGCTGGGCTTGTCGCGCACCCAGGCATTTCGCTACATCATCTGGCCACAAGCCCTGCGACGCATGATTCCGGCACTCGGCAACCAGGGCATCGTCAGCATCAAGGACACCTCGCTGTTCTCGGTGATCGGCGTCGGCGAGCTTGTTCGCCAGGGTCAGATCTACATTGCCACCACTTTCACTGCGCTGGAGGTCTACTTCATGGTCGCGCTGATGTATCTGGCGATCACTCTGAGCCTGTCATTCGCCCTGCGGCTGCTCGAGCGCCGCGGTCTGGTCGGCCAATAAGGAACACGCCATGAACGATTCACAGCGTCACGAGGCCCTCCACAAGGCGCCCATCGTCAAGATGGACAAGGTCAACAAGCATTTCGGTTCGCTGCACGTCATGCAGGACATCGATCTCGAGGTGGCCCCCGGCGAGGTGGTGGTGATCGTCGGTGCCAGCGGCTCCGGCAAGTCGACCCTGATTCGCTGCGTCAACGGTCTCGAGGAGTTCCAGAGCGGCGCCATCGAAGTCGACGGCAATCAGCTGTTGCCCTACGGCAAGAGCGGCAGGTCGCTACAGACCATTCGCACCGAAGTCGGCATGGTCTTCCAGCAGTTCAACCTGTTTCCGCATCTGTCGGTGCGCGACAACGTCACCCTGGCACCGCTCAAGGTACGTGGCTGGAATCGCCAGCATTCGACCGAGATCGCCGACCGGCTGCTCGAGCGGGTCGGCATCAGCGATCAGGCCGACAAGTATCCCAGCCAGCTCTCCGGCGGCCAGCAGCAGCGCGTCGCCCTGGCCCGGGCGCTGGCCATGGAACCGCGCTTGATGCTGTTCGACGAGCCGACCTCGGCGCTCGACCCGGAGATGATCGGTGAAGTGCTCGATGCCATGCGCGAGCTGGCCAACGAGGGTATGACGATGATGATCGTCACTCACGAGATGGGCTTCGCCCGGGAAGTCGCCGACCGGGTGATCTTCGTCCATGGCGGCCGCATCGTCGAGCAGGGCCCGCCGGACGAGATCTTCGACAACCCCCGCCACGAACGTACGCAATCCTTCCTCGCGCGAGTGCTCAAGCACTGACCGTTCGACTTTGCCCAGGCAGGCAATGAGCAATCGTTCGCCTGCCTGGACGCAGCGACTCCCTCGATTTCCAGAATCCACCTCACCAAGAAGCCGCCCACAGCGGCTTTTTTGGCTTGTGGATAAGATTTTCTGCCAGCCGCCTCGAATCGGGCCGCAAGCCGTATCGCAGGCGGTTTCCACACTTCGAGACAGGGCTGTTGATCATTACCGGCAATGCCCCGGTACGTATCGGTGGATAAACGGGGTACAATCTCGGCTGTGGATATCCGGGCCATCCATCCACAGTCTCACGACAGCCTGTACCGTTCCGGTCGACTTGTTTTGCAATGCACCATCAACAATGCAAATTTTTGTTTTTGCTACTTTAAAAGTACTTTTCCACAAAAAATGTCCACACCAGTAGTAACAACCACAACAGAACTTCTTCTTTATATATCTACGTTGTTATTGATAGTCGTACGCTCAGCGCGTTGTGTCCAAGGCGGTGTGGAAAACCCCTGACGGTTACCCACAGGGACGTTATACTGGCGCGCTTCATCACACTCGCCAGAACGTACGCGCACCGCGCAAGTCGAGGTAAAAACGTGGATTATCCCAACCGCTTCGATGTCATCGTCATCGGCGGTGGTCATGCGGGAACGGAAGCCGCATTGGCCGCTGCCCGCATGGGTTGCCAGACGCTGCTGCTGACGCACAACATCGAGACGCTCGGACAGATGTCCTGCAATCCGGCCATCGGCGGCATCGGCAAGAGCCACCTGGTCAAGGAGATCGACGCCCTGGGCGGCGCGATGGGGCTGGCAACCGACCAGGCCGGTATCCAGTTCCGGGTACTCAATGCCCGCAAGGGACCGGCGGTGCGCGCCACGCGTGCCCAGGCCGACCGTGTTCGCTACAAGGCGTCGATTCGCGGCCTTCTGGAGAACCAGCCCAACCTGACGCTGTTCCAGCAGGGGGTGGATGACCTGATCGTCGACGGCGACACTGTCCGCGGCGCGGTGACCCAGACCGGAATCCGCTTTCTCGGTGAAACCGTGGTGCTGTGTACCGGCACCTTCCTCGGCGGCATCATCCACATCGGTCTGGATACCCATACCGGCGGCCGTGCCGGCGACCCGCCGGCCAATGCCCTGGCACAACGCCTGCGGGCACTGCCGTTTCGTGTCGATCGGCTCAAGACCGGCACACCGCCGCGCATCGATGCCAAGAGCGTCGACTTCAGCGTCCTCGAGGAGCAGCCCGGCGACGCGCCTAGCCCGCTAATGTCCTACATGGGTTCGCACGCGATGCATCCGCGTCAGGTGAGTTGTCACATCGCCCATACCAACGCGCACACCCACGAGATCATCTTCGCCAACCTCGACCGCTCGCCGATGTATTCCGGCGTGATCGAGGGCGTCGGGCCGCGCTATTGCCCGTCGATCGAGGACAAGGTCCATCGCTTCGCCGACAAGGCGAGCCATCAGGTATTCATCGAACCCGAGGGACTGGAGACCAACGAGCTCTACCCCAACGGCATATCCACCTCGCTGCCGTTCGACGTGCAGCTCGAGGTGGTGCGCTCGATCAGGGGGCTGGAAAACGCCCATATCACCCGTCCGGGCTACGCCATCGAATACGATTTCTTCGATCCGCGCGATCTCCGGCATTCGCTGGAAACCAGATTTATCCATAACCTGTTTTTCGCCGGACAGATCAACGGCACCACGGGTTACGAGGAGGCCGGCGCCCAGGGACTGCTGGCCGGCGTCAACGCCGCACTGCGCGTGCGCGGTGAAGCCAGCTGGTGTCCGCGCCGCGACGAGGCCTACCTTGGCGTGCTGGTCGACGATCTGATCAGCATGGGCACCCAGGAGCCCTACCGCATGTTCACCTCCCGCGCCGAATACCGCTTGCTGTTGCGCGAGGACAACGCCGATCTGCGGCTTACCGAGACCGGACGTTCGCTGGGGCTGGTCGACGATGCCCGCTGGGCGGCGTTCAGCGCCAAGCGCGAGGCGATCGTCGTCGAGCAGGCGCGGCTCAAGGCGACCTGGATTCAGCCGGGCTCGAGCGAAGCCGGGCAACTCGCCGCCAAGTTGCCCAAACCGCTTAATCGCGAGTACAACCTGCTCGAGCTGCTCAAGCGTCCGGAGCTGAACTACGCCGACCTCGTCACTCTCAAAGGCCAGCTCAACGGCGAGGACGTGACCGACGAGCGCGTCGCCGAACAGGTCCAGATCCAGGCCAAGTATCAAGGCTACATCGAGCGTCAGCAGGGCGAGATCGACAAGCTCAAGCGCCACGAGGCGACGCCGCTGCCGGCCGATCTCGATTACACCCGGGTCGAGGGGTTGTCCAACGAGATTCGCGACAAGCTCAATGCGGCTCGCCCGGAGACGCTGGCGCAGGCCGGGCGCATCTCGGGAGTTACCCCGGCGGCGGTATCGCTCCTGCTGATCTACCTGAAGAAGCGCCGGCTGGTGGGTGACGCCCGCGGCGGCGATCGCGCGGTGAATGCATGACACCGGGCTGCGAATGGCTGCTCGACAGCGGTCTCGACGAACTGCGCATCGGCGCCGACGGCCAGGCCCGCGAGCGGCTGCTGGCACTGCTGGCGTTATTGCACAAGTGGAACCGCGCCTATAACCTCACCGCAGTGCGCGACCCCGAGACCATGGTCACCCGGCATCTGCTCGACAGCGCCTCGGTGGCGGCGGCGGTGCGCGGCCCCCGGCTGCTGGATGTCGGCGCCGGGCCCGGATTGCCCGGGCTGGTGCTGGCGATTCTCGATCCGGCGCTCGCCGTGACGCTGCTCGACAGCAACGGCAAGAAGGTGCGCTTCCAGCGTCAGGCGGTGCTCGAACTGGGGCTTGCCAACGTCGCGCCGGTACAGACCCGGGTCGAGGATTACACGGCCACACCGTTCGACCAGATCATTTCGCGGGCCTTCGCCAGCCTGGCCGACTTCGTCGCCCTCAGCGACCGGCTGCTGGCCGTTGACGGCGAATGGCTGGCGATGAAGGGGCCGGCCTGCGAGGATGAGGTCAGCCGGTTGCCGGCCTCGGTCGTGCTCGGCGAGCGCTGTCGCCTTAACGTGCCCGGCGATTCGGCCGTCCGCCACCTGCTGCACCTGCGTCGACGCTAGCCGGCGACTTGGGGATCATCGTCGAGATAGGGAGTCACCCGTGACCAAGATCATCGCCTTGACCAACCAGAAGGGCGGCGTTGGCAAGACCACTACCGCGGTCAACCTGGCGGCCTGCCTGGCGGCGCTCGATCGCCGCGTGCTGCTGGTGGATCTCGATCCGCAGGGCCACGCCACCATGGGCAGCGGGGTCGACAAGCATGAACTGGACGGCAGCGTGCTCGACGTGTTGCTCGGCGAGAAGCGCGCCGCCGAGGTGATTCTCGACTGCCCCGAGGCCGGCTACGCGCTGTTGCCGGGCAATGCCGACCTGACCGCCGCCGAGGTCGATCTGCTCGACCGCGAGGGTCGCGAGCGTTGTCTGCACGAGGCGATCAGCGGCGTGGCCAGCGAATACGACGTGGTGCTGATCGACTGCCCGCCGTCGCTCAACATGCTCACCGTCAATGGCCTGACCGCCGCCGATGGCGTGCTGATTCCGTTGCAGTGCGAGTTCTATGCCCTCGAGGGGCTCTCGGCGCTGCTCGATACCGTCGAGCAGATCCAGGCCAGCGTGAATCCCGCGCTGCAGGTATTCGGCATCGTCCGCACCATGTACGACAACCGCAACAGCCTGACCCGCGACGTCACCAAGCAGTTGCGTGAATACTTCGGCGATACCCTGCTCAAGGCCGCCATTCCCCGCAACGTGCGGGTCGCCGAGGCGCCCAGTCATGGCCTGCCGGTGACCAAGTATGCGCGCTTCTCGCGTGGCAGCCAGGCCCACCGGGTACTGGCCAAGGAACTCATCCGTCGCCTTTCGCTATGACCTGTCGTCATCAATCGGCCAACCTTGCCGAGCCGGGCCAACAATCAAGGAGCGCCCCATGACTCGTAAACGTGCCCTGGGCCGTGGCCTGGATGCCCTGATCGGGGCGAACGCCCGTCGCCGCGACCTGCTCGATACCGATGTGCAGATCGATGGGCCGCTGGAAAGCCGCGAGGAGCCACCGTCGGCAAACGGCGAAGAGCGGCTGGCGCGTCTGCCGCTGGGTCAGCTGAGTCGCGGCAAATATCAGCCGCGTCGCGAGATCCAGCCGGAAGCGCTCGAGGAGCTCACCGACTCGATCCGCAGCCAGGGCGTGATGCAGCCGATCGTGGTGCGCCCGATCGGCGAGGATCGCTACGAGATCATCGCCGGCGAGCGACGCTGGCGGGCCGCCCAGCTTGCCGAGCTCGACACCATCCCGGCGGTGGTGCGCGAGGTCAGCGACCAGAGTGCGTTGGCGCTGGCGCTGATCGAGAACATCCAGCGCGAGAATCTCAACCCGGTCGAGGAAGCCATGGCGCTCAAGCGTCTGCTCGAGGAGTTCGAGCTGACCCAGCAGCAGGTCGCCGACGCGGTGGGCAAGTCCCGCGCCCAGGTCGCCAACCTGCTGCGGCTGCTCGCGCTCGATCCCGAGGTGCAGACGCTGCTCGAGCGCGGCGATCTCGACATGGGACATGCCCGGGCGCTGCTGGTACTGCCCGCGGCGAAACAGCGCAAGGCCGCCCACGAGGTGGTCAACAACGATCTCACCGTGCGTCAGACCGAAGCGCTGGTGAAGAAGTACCAGGAGGGCAAGTCCGCGGAAAAACCGCCCGCCAGGCCCTCGACCGACGTGGCGCGGCTGGAGAGCAAGCTCGGCGATCTGCTCGGTGCGCCGGTGAAGATCCGCCACGGTCAGGGCGGCAAGGGCCGGGTAACCATTCACTACGCCAGTCTCGACGAGCTCGACGGCATCCTCGGGCACATCCGCTGAACCGGGACGACGGATTCTTAGTTAGCCTGTTAACAGGTTTTTCCCGACGATCCTCGCGCTTCGGTCGTAAGGTCGTCCAACTTCGCGTAAATTAGCCGCAGACTCGGTTGAAGGCGGCACGCCGCTTCCCTATAATCCGCCGAGGTCTGACGCCGAGGGTGCGTCGGGTTCGGATTGAAGCTGCGAATGGCGCCGCACAACACGTGAGACTCTATGCCTGATCCGTTACCGGCCCAGATAAAGCGCCCTCAGTTCAAGCGTCTATTGATAGCTCAGACGGCGGTCGTGCTGGTCGCGACGATTATCGGAGCTATCCTGTCAGGCGCAGCAGCGGTTTCGGCATTGTTCGGTGGTCTGGTTTGCCTGCTGCCCAGTGCCTATTTTGCCTGGCGTGCCTTTCGTTATCAGGGGGCTCGATTCGCCAGGGATATCGTCAAGAGTTTCTACCGTGCCGAGGCCGGCAAGTTCGGTTTGACGGCGGCATTGTTTGCCCTGGTGTTCATTGCAGTGCCCCCTTCAAACCCCGCTTTATTCTTTGGCGCTTACGTGGCGACGCTAAGCACGCAGTGGCTGGGCCCCTGGCTGCTGCAACGCCCGTCGCACATCTGACATCGAGGCAGTGCAATGGCAAAAGGCGACAATCTAACGCCCACGGCGTACATCGAGCACCATTTGCAGAACCTGACCTTCGGTCTGCATCCGGAAAACGGCTGGTCATTCGCCAAGAATGCAGAACAAGCCGCCGAAATGGGCTTCTGGGCGATCCACGTCGACACCATGGCCTGGTCGATCGGTCTGGGCATCCTGTTCCTGTGGATTTTTCGCAAGGCCGCCAAGATGGCGAGCACCGGCGTGCCCGGGGGGCTGCAGAATTTCGTCGAGATGATGGTCGAGTTCGTCGACAATTCGGTGAAGGAGACCTTTCATGGCCGCAGCAAGCTGATTGCGCCGCTGTCATTGACGATCCTGTGCTGGATCTTCCTGATGAACCTGATGGATCTGGTGCCGGTCGATTTTCTGCCGACGCTGGCGCAGAAGGTCGGTGTGATGTTCGGCGCCGACCCATCGAGTGTGTATTTCAAGGTGGTGCCGACCACTGATATCAATGTCACCCTGGGCATGTCGCTGTCGGTCTTCGCGTTGATCATCTTCTACGCGATTCGCTCCAAGGGGGTCTCGGGTTTTATCGCCGAATTGACGCTGCATCCGTTCAATACCCCCAACAAGTTTTTTCAAGTTCTGCTGATACCTGCCAACTTCCTGCTCGAGGTGGTGACGTTGCTGGCGCGGCCGATTTCGCTGGCGCTGCGTCTGTTCGGTAACCTCTATGCCGGTGAGTTGATCTTCATCCTGATTGGCCTGCTCGGTCTGTGGCAGCTGCCGTTGTATTTTCCCTGGGCGGTCTTCCATATCCTGATCATCGTTCTTCAGGCGTTTATCTTCATGATGCTGACGATCGTCTATCTGAGCATGGCGACCGAAGAGCATTAACCATGTAATCCCATTAACCCGTAACCCGCTAAACCACTTGACTTGAAATTGGAGTGAACCATGGAAGCACAAGTTCTGGGCATGACCGCTATCGCCGTGTCTCTGCTGATTGGCCTGGGTGCCCTGGGTACCGCCATCGGCTTCGGTATTCTGGGTGGCAAGTTCCTCGAGGGCGCTGCACGCCAGCCGGAGATGATTCCGCAACTGCAGGTGAAGATGTTCATCGTCGCCGGCCTGCTCGACGCCGTGACCATGATCGGTGTCGGTATCGCGCTGTTCTTCACCTTCGCCAACCCGTTTGTCGGTTAAATCACGGGCGGTCGCAAGACCTTCCGGGACGTTAACCCACAAACCTGTGAAGCGAGAGGTGCTGGCGTGAATCTGAACCTAACCCTGATCGGTCAGGCCATTGCCTTCGCGGTGTTCGTCTGGTTCTGCATGAAGTACGTATGGCCTCCGGTCATACAGGCGCTGCAGGAACGCCAGAAGAAGATCGCCGATGGCCTGGACGCTGCCAGCCGTGCCGCCCGCGACCTCGAAGTGGCCCAGGAACAGGCCAACGAGACGTTGCGCGAGAGCAAGGAACAGGCAGCCGAGATCCTTGAACAGGCCCACAAGCGGTCCAACCAGCTGGTCGAGGAGGCGCGCGAAAACGCCCGCCAGGAGGGCGAGCGGCTGGTGGCCAACGCCCGTTCCGAGATCGAGCAGGAAATCAACCGCGCGAAGGAAGAGCTGCGTTCGCAGGTGGCGCGACTCGCCGTCGAAGGGGCGGAACGCATCCTGGAATCCTCCATCGACGAGGCCAAACATCGCGAGCTCGTCGACAAGCTCGCCGCCGAGCTCTGAGGAGGTGACCCATGGCTGAGACGTCTACCGTCGCCCGGCCCTACGCCAAGGCGGCGTTCGAGTTCGCGCACGCCCAAGGGCAGCTCAAGGCCTGGTCCGAGATGCTGACATTGGCGGCCCGCGTGGTCGCCGATGACGACATGCAATCCCGCGTGCTGGGCAACCCCCGGTTGTCCGGCGACGACAAGGCCGATGTGATCGTCGGCGTCGGCGGTGAGGCATTCGGCGAGGAAGCGACGAACTTCCTGCGGATTCTGGGCCAGAAGAACCGCCTGGCGGCGCTGCCGGCCATCGCCGAGCAATTCGAACTGCTCAAGGCGCAGCAGGAGAAGCGCATGGACGTGACCATCGTCTCTGCCTACCCGCTCGACGCCACGCAGCAAGAAACGCTCGCGAGTGCCCTGGCCAAGCGCCTGAACCGCGAAATCTCCATTACCACTCAGGTGGACAGTGCCCTGCTGGGCGGCGTCATCCTGCGTGCCGGCGACACCGTCATCGACGGTTCGGTACGCGGTCGACTGGCCCGCTTGCGCGATTCACTTTCCGTCTGAGTTTGAGGGACATGGCATGCAGCAACTGAATCCTTCCGAAATCAGCGACATCATCAAACAGCGTATCGAGAAGCTGGATGTCGCATCCGAAGCCCGTAACCAGGGCACCATCGTCAGCGTTTCCGACGGCATCGTGAAGATTCACGGTCTGGCGGACGCGATGTTCGGCGAGATGATCGAATTCCCCGGCAGCATCTTCGGCATGGTGCTCAACCTCGAGCGCGACAACGTCGGCGCCGTGGTGCTCGGCGACTACCAGGAGCTCGAAGAGGGCATGACCGCGCAGTGTACCGGTCGCATCCTCGAAGTACCGGTGGGCCCCGAGCTGGTCGGTCGCGTGGTCGACGCGCTGGGCACGCCCATCGACGGCAAGGGCGAGATCAACGCCAAGCTGAGCGACGCGGTCGAAAAGGTCGCGCCGGGCGTGATCACCCGCCAGTCCGTCGACGAGCCGATCCAGACCGGTCTCAAGTCGATCGACGCCATGGTGCCGATCGGCCGCGGTCAGCGTGAGCTGATCATCGGCGATCGCCAGATCGGCAAGTCCGCCATCGCGGTTGATACCATCATCAACCAGAAGGGCAAGGGCGTTACCTGCATCTACGTGGCGGTGGGCCAGAAGCAGTCGACCATCGCCAGCGTGGTGCGCAAGCTTGAAGAGCACGGTGCGATGGAGCACACCATCGTCGTCGCCGCCGGCGCCGCCGACCCGGCCGCGATGCAGTTCCTGGCGCCCTACGCCGGCTGCACGATGGGTGAATACTTCCGCGATCGCGGCGAAGACGCGCTGATCGTCTACGACGATCTGACCAAGCAGGCCTGGGCCTACCGCCAGATCTCGCTGCTGCTGCGCCGCCCGCCGGGTCGCGAAGCCTACCCGGGCGACGTCTTCTACCTGCACTCGCGGCTGCTCGAGCGCGCCGCGCGGGTCAACGTCGACTACGTCGAGAAGTTCACCAATGGTGAAGTCACCGGCAAGACCGGCTCGCTGACCGCACTGCCGCTGATCGAGACCCAGGGCGGCGACGTCTCGGCATTCGTACCGACCAACGTGATCTCGATCACCGACGGCCAGATCTTCCTCGAGACGGGGCTGTTCAACTCGGGCATCCGCCCGGCGATCAACGCCGGCCTGTCGGTGTCCCGCGTGGGTGGCTCGGCGCAGACCAAGATCATCAAGAAGCTGGGCGGCGGCGTGCGTCTGGCGCTGGCCCAGTATCGCGAACTGGCGGCGTTCTCGCAGTTCGCCTCGGATCTCGACGAAGCCACCCGCAAGCAGCTCGAACATGGCCAGCGAGTCACCGAGCTGATGAAGCAGAAGCAGTACTCGCCGATGTCCGTCGCGGAGATGGCGCTGTCGCTGTTCGCTGCCAACGAAGGCTTCCTGGATGATGTCGACGTCAGCAAGGTGCTGGACTTCGAGAGCGCGCTGCACGACTACATGAAGTCGGAAAACGGCGAGCTGCTCGACAAGATCAACCAGACCGGCGACTACAGCGACGAGATCAAGCAAGGTCTCAAGTCCGGCGTCGAGCAATTCAAGGCTACTCAGACCTGGTGATCGTTCGGGCCCGCTACACGGCGGGCCCGAGATTTCCCTGAGGGGCCACGAATAAGGTAGATCGCGATGGCAGCTGCAAAAGAGATTCGCACCCAGATCGGGAGCATCAAGAATACGCAGAAGATCACCAGCGCCATGGAAATGGTCGCTGCGTCGAAGATGCGTAAGGCGCAAGAGCGGATGTGGGCCAGCCAGCCGTATGCCAAGCAGATCCGCAAGGTCGTCGGTCACGTCGCCCGGGCCAACCCCGAGTACCGTCACCCGTACACCCTCGAGCGCGAGGTCGAACGGATCGGTTACATCGTGGTGTCCAGCGACCGCGGCCTGGCCGGTGGCTTGAACGTCAATCTGTTCAAGACCCTGGTCAGGGATGCCCGCGAATGGCGTGACAAGGGCGCCGAGATCGACTTCGTCGCTATCGGCGCCAAGGCCGGAACCTTCTTTCGCAATCATGGCGGCAATTTGCTCGCCGCCAAGAGCGGACTCGGCGAGTCGCCGGAGCCGAAGGATCTGATCGGTAGCGTCAAGGTGATGCTCGACGCCTTCGATGAAGGCACGCTCGACCGGATCAACGTGGTGTACAACGAGTTCGTCAACACCATGTCGCAGAAGCCGGTGGTGCGCCAACTGGTGCCGCTGGCCACTTCCGACGAGGGTGGCGACGAGGAACAAAACCGTCCCGACAGCTGGGACTACCTGTATGAGCCGGATGCCCAGGACCTGCTCGACAAGCTGCTCAAGCGCTATGTCGAGGCCCAGGTCTATCAGGCGGTGGTCGAGAATGCAGCCTGCGAGCAGGCGGCGCGCATGATCGCGATGAAGAACGCGACCGACAACGCCGGCGACCTGATCGACGATTTGCAACTGGTGTACAACAAGGCCCGTCAGGCGGCCATTACCCAGGAAATCTCCGAGATCGTAAGTGGCGCCGCCGCGGTATAGCGCGCCGGTGAGGCTAAGCAGGTTTCATTTGCAGGTATAAGAGGAACCAAGATGAGCGGACGTATCGTACAAATCATCGGCGCGGTGATTGACGTAGAGTTTCCGCGGGACGACGTGCCCAAGGTCTACGACGCGCTGAAGGTCTCGGAAACCGGGACCGTTCTCGAAGTCCAGCAGCAGCTGGGCGATGGCGTGGTGCGAGCCATCGCCATGGGCTCCACCGAAGGCCTGAAGCGTGGCTATGAAGTCACCAACAGCGGCACGGCGATCTCGGTGCCGGTGGGCAAGGCCACGCTGGGGCGGATCATGAACGTGCTCGGCGAGCCGATCGATGAAGCCGGCGAGATCGGCGAAGAAGAGCGCATGCCGATCCACCGCAAGGCGCCGACTTACGCCGAGCAGGCGGCGTCCAACGAGCTGCTCGAGACCGGCATCAAGGTCATCGATCTGGTCTGCCCGTTCGCCAAGGGCGGCAAGGTCGGCCTGTTCGGCGGCGCCGGTGTCGGCAAGACCGTCAACATGATGGAGCTGATCCGCAATATCGCCACCGAGCACAGCGGTTACTCGGTGTTCGCCGGGGTCGGCGAGCGGACCCGCGAGGGCAACGACTTCTACTACGAGATGCAGGAGTCCAACGTTCTCGATAAGGTCTCGCTGGTCTACGGCCAGATGAACGAGCCGCCGGGCAACCGCCTGCGCGTGGCGCTGACCGGGCTGACCGTCGCCGAGAAGTTCCGCGACGAAGGCCGCGACGTGCTGCTGTTCATCGACAACATCTACCGCTACACGCTGGCGGGGACCGAAGTCTCGGCGCTGCTGGGCCGCATGCCCTCCGCGGTCGGTTACCAGCCGACGCTGGCCGAGGAGATGGGGGTGCTGCAGGAGCGCATCACCTCGACCAAGACCGGCTCGATCACCTCCGTGCAGGCCGTCTACGTGCCCGCGGACGACTTGACCGATCCGTCGCCGGCGACCACCTTCGCCCACCTCGACGCCACCGTGGTACTGGCGCGCTCGATCGCCGAGCTGGGCATCTACCCGGCCATCGATCCGCTGGATTCCACCTCGCGTCAGCTCGACCCGCTGGTGGTCGGCGACGAGCATTACGACACCGCGCGCGGCGTGCAGAACGTGCTGCAGCGTTACAAGGAGCTCAAGGACATCATCGCGATCCTGGGGATGGACGAGCTGTCCGACGAGGACAAGCAGTCGGTCAACCGGGCGCGCAAGATCCAGCGCTTCCTGTCGCAGCCGTTCTTCGTCGCCGAGGTCTTCACCGGCGCACCCGGCAAGTACGTGTCGCTGAAGGACACCATTCGTGGTTTCCAGGGGATCCTCAACGGCGAGTACGACGAGCTGCCGGAACAGGCTTTCTACATGGTTGGCACCATCGACGAGGCTGTCGAGAAAGCCAACAAGATGAAGTAAGCCGTCCACCAGGGGGATCAAGGTATGGCGAACAGCTTCCAATGCGAGATCGTCAGCGCCGAACGCTCGATCTTCTCCGGCGAGATCCGCCAGATCGTCGCCGCGGGGATGATGGGCGACCTGGGCATCATGCCCGGTCATGCGCCGCTGCTGACCGAGCTCAAGCCGGGTCCGCTGCGGATCCTCGGCGAGGATGGCGAGGAGAGCATCTACTATGTCGACGGCGGTTTCATCGAAGTCCAGCCGACGCTGGTATCGGTGCTCGCCGACAGTGCGGTGCGCGCGCGCGACCTCGACGAGGCCGAGGCCGAGTCGGCGCGCCAGGAGGCGCAGAAGTCGCTCAACGAGAAACAGTCGGACCTGGACTATACCCGGGCCGCGGCGGAGCTCGCCGAGGCGGTGGCCAAGCTGCGCACCCTCGATCAGCTGCGCCGCTTGGGCGGCAAGCGCTGATCCGCGCAAAGGCTGCAATGAATACCCCGTGGGCCGCCACGGGGTATTTTTTTGTCTGGCTGAAGCCGGCGGTACATGAACGACCCTCAACAAGGCTTATGCCTATAAGCCGGTCGAGTCCGACAAGGCGGGACGGGGTTACGGCAAAACGCTGAAACAAGGCAGGCAATGGTCGCGATCGCCTGCTGGCGTTGGTAGCGTCAGGCGCTGCGCCGTAGAATGTCACGCAAGCGATCGGCGGTAATCTGGAACGCGGTACGTTGCAACAGCGCGGTACTTTGCAACGACGCGGTACTTTGCAACGACCCGGTACTTTGCAACATAGGAGCGGTAATGACTCTCGATGTAGTGATCCTGGCGGCGGGCCAGGGGACACGGATGCGTTCGGCACGGCCCAAGGTACTGCACGAGCTGGCGGGCAGGCCGCTGATCAATCATGTCATCGCCACCGCGTCCGGCCTCGAGGACGCTCGGCTGCACGTGGTGATCGGTCACGGCGGCGAGCAGGTCCGCGAGGCGCTCGCCGACGCCGAGGTCAATTTCGTCGTCCAGGCCGAACAGAGGGGCACCGGCCATGCCGTGGCCCAGGCGCTCGAGGGGCTCGGCGATGGCAAGGTGCTGGTGTTGTACGCCGACGTGCCGCTGATTCGCCGTGACACGCTGGCGGCGCTGCTCGAGCGGGTCGGCGAGCAGTGCATGGGCCTGCTTACCGTCGAGCTGAACGAGCCCGCCGGCTACGGGCGCATCAAGCGTGACGCCGGCGGCGAGGCGGTGGCGATCGTCGAGCACAAGGACGCCAGCGCCGAGGAGCGCGCCATCGGCGAGTGCAATACCGGGATCATGGCGATGACGGCCGCGCACCTGCGGCGCTGGTTGCCGCAGCTCTCGGCCGATAACGCGCAGGGCGAATACTACCTGACCGACGTGATTGCCATGGCCGCCGCCGAAGGCACCGCGATCGCCACCACCCAGCCCGGCTCGCCCGGCGAGGTCGAGGGCATCAACGACCGCGTCCAGCTGGCGCGCCTGGAGCGCGTCTATCAGGCCGGCGAGGCCGAGCGGTTGATGCGCGAGGGCGTGGCACTGGCCGATCCGGCGCGCCTCGACGTGCGCGGCGAACTGCTCTGCGCGCGCGACGTCGTCATCGACGTCGGCTGTGTCTTCGCGGGTCGCGTCGAGATAGCCGGTGACGTGAGGGTGGGGCCTTACTGCGTGATCCGCGACAGCCGCATCGGCCCGGGCAGCGTGATCGAGGCGCATAGCGTGATCGATGGCGCGGTGATCGACGGCGATAGCCAGATCGGCCCGTTCGCGCGGCTGCGTCCCGGTACGCAGCTGGCGCGCGGCGCCAAGGTCGGCAACTTCGTTGAAACCAAGAACGCCACGCTCGGCGAGGGCGCCAAGATCAACCATCTCAGCTACGTCGGCGACGCGCGGCTGGGTCGTGGCGTCAATGTGGGCGCCGGCACCATCACCTGCAACTACGACGGCGCCAACAAGCACCGTACCGAAATCGGCGATCATGCCTTCATCGGCTCCAATACCGCGCTGGTGGCGCCGGTATCGGTGGGCGAGGGGGCGACCGTGGGGGCCGGTTCCACGATCAGCAAGGATGTCGAGGCCGGCGCGCTGGCACTGGCGCGTGGTCGTCAGATCAGCAAGTCCGACTGGGTGCGACCGCAGAAGTCGCCCAAGCGCGATCATTGAGGAGTAGCGAACATGTGTGGAATCGTTGGCGCCGTTGCCGAGCGCAATGTGCAGGAGATCCTGCTCGAGGGCCTGCGACGGCTCGAGTACCGGGGGTACGATTCGGCGGGCTTGGCGGTGCTGTCCGACGATGCGCGGCTCAATCGCCAGCGAGCGATCGGCAAGGTCGCGGCTCTCGAGCAGCGCCTGCACGAGGCGCCGCTGATCGGTACGGTGGGCATTGCCCATACACGCTGGGCGACCCATGGTCGGCCCAACGAGGAGAATGCCCATCCTCACCAGTCCGGCGAGAGCCTGGCGGTGGTGCACAACGGCATCATCGAGAACTTCGAGCCGCTCAAGCGTGAACTCGAGGGCCAGGGTTACGTCTTCACCTCGCAGACCGACACCGAGGTCGTCGCGCATCTGCTGGCGCGTGAATTCAATCGTACCCAGGACCTGCTCGCGGCGGTACAGACGGTGGTCGCGACCCTCGATGGCGCCTATGCGCTGGCGGTTCTCCACAGGGCCCAGCCCGACGTGATCGTCGGTGCCCGCCAGGGCAGCCCGCTGGTCGTCGGGGTCGGTATCGGCGAAAGCTTTCTGGCATCGGATCCGATGGCCTTGTTGCCGGTCACGGATCGTTTCATCTACCTCCAGGAAGGCGATGTGGTGCGTATCGCTCGCGGCGAGCCGGTAGCCGTCTTCGATCGTCGTGGCGAGCGTCAGCAGCGCAGCGTGCAGACCTACGAGCATGGCGACGGCACGGTCACCAAGGGCGGCTATCGGCATTTCATGCTCAAGGAGATCCACGAGCAGCCGCAGGTCATTGCCGCCGCGCTGGAAGGCCGGCTCAGCGAGCGTCACGCGCTGATCAAGAGCTTCGGCAGCGAGGCCGAGGCGGTATTCGCCGAAGCCCGCCAGATCCATATCATCGCCTGTGGCACCAGCTATCACGCCGGGCTGGTGGCACGCTACTGGCTGGAAAGATACGCCGGCATCCCCACCCAGGTCGAGGTCGCTTCGGAGTATCGCTATCGTCGGGTCGTGGTTCCCGAGGGAACGCTGTTCGTGACCCTCTCGCAGTCCGGTGAAACCGCCGACACGCTGGCCGCCCTGCGCTTCGCTCGTGAGCGCGGTTACCTGGCCAGCCTGGCGATCTGCAACGTGCCGGGCAGTTCGCTGGTACGCGAGTCGGATCTGGCGCTGATGACGCATGCCGGCCCCGAAATCGGCGTGGCCTCGACCAAGGCGTTCACCACTCAGTTGGTCGCGCTGATGCTGTTGACGCTATCGCTGGGACGATTGCGCGGCATGGACGAAACCCGCGAGAGCGAGATCGTCCAGGCCCTGCATGGCTTGCCCCAGGCCATCTCTCAGGTGCTCGGCCTGGACGGCGCCATCGAGGAACTGGCCATGGCCTTTGCCGAGAAGGAACATGCGCTGTTCCTCGGCCGCGGCGCGCACTTCCCGATCGCCCTGGAGGGCGCGCTCAAGCTCAAGGAAATTTCCTACATCCACGCCGAAGCCTACCCGGCCGGCGAGCTCAAGCACGGTCCGCTGGCACTGATCGACAGCGACATGCCGGTGATTTCCGTCGCCCCCAACGACGAGCTGCTCGAGAAACTCAAGTCCAACCTTCAGGAGGTTCGCGCCCGCGGTGGCGAGCTGTTCGTGTTCGCCGACGAGGCGGTTGCCCTGGAAGAGGCGGAAGGCGTCACCGTGATGCGACTTGCGCACATCGACGAGGCGCTGGCACCGATTCTCTACACCGTGCCGCTGCAGTTGCTTTCCTACCATGTCGCCGTGCTCAAGGGCACCGACGTCGATCAGCCGCGCAACCTGGCCAAGTCGGTTACCGTCGAATAAGTTGTCGGGCGGCTATGACCAACTGTTGGGAAATGAAAATATAGATTCATCCTCTTTGTTCTCATAACCCATTGATTCATCGTGAACGCACGGGAGTGCCAAGGTCCAAAGTATCATCCTATGGGACTGAGCATGGAACACCGTGCCCAACAATCAAGCCAGTGTCCCGGCCAAGGCCTCGCCCTGGCGGGTCAAGGGTAGTTTTGGCGAGCGTGAACTACGGACGTGACTTCGATGCGGTCAGTTACCTGGTAGACCACGATAAAATTCGGATGGGCCACGATCTCCCGTGTGCCTGATACGCGGCCGACTCGGTGAAGGTAGGGGTGCTCTGCTACCGACTCTACTATGGATTCTAGGCGGCCACGGAGCCGCTTGGCGGCCTATGGGTCACGTGCAGCGATGTAGGAGACAATTTCTAGCAGGTCTGCGATTGCATCGTCATGCCAGTGGATCGGCAGCGTCACGAATCCGCGCCGCCCTGGTGCTTCTTCGCCTCAGCAATGATCGCGTCTGACTTGGCCATGACCTGATCATGGGGCATTCCTCGGCCAGGGTTGTCGATGCTGTGCTGTACCTTGGTATGGAACCAGCGGTCGTAGCTATCGGCCTGCTCCTGCGTCTCGAACTCCGAGACGATGGGGTCTAGCTGGGTGCTCATAGGGCTACCTCCTCGGTTGCTACCAGTCTAATCGGAGTCGTCCGGTTTGTCGCTCCTGAGTGCTTGAACAGTCCTTGTTGCGAGCAAGCGCGCCAGTAGCTCCGGCTCGTTGATTGCATGCAAGGATGAATCTTTATTTTCAAGATGACACTTTATTCTCATCCCACACCTGAGAGGTATCTATGGAAGGGCGGCCCGAATTGCCAGGCCACCTCTTCGCGGGGCGCGTTCGCCGCGCATCCAACCTCTTATTCAGTCATCGATTCCACCCATGCAGATATATTTTATTTCCAGGTAGTCATCGACACCGTACTTGGAACCTTCGCGACCGAGACCTGACTCCTTGATGCCACCGAAGGGGGTCGCCTCATTGCTTATGGCCACTTCATTCACCCCTACCATGCCGTACTCGATGCTCTCGGAGACACGCCAGGCTCGGCCGATATCACGGGTGTAGAGGTAGGAGGCGAGCCCTACTTCGGTATCGTTGGCCATGGCAATGGCTTCGGCTTCATCCTTGAAGCGAAAGATCGGTGCCACCGGCCCGAAGATCTCTTCTCGGAACACGCGCATCCGACTATCCACATGGGTCAATACGGTGGGCTGATAGAAGCACGCGCCCTGGCTATCGGGCGCCCCGCCGGTAGTCGCCACTGCGCCCCCTGCTAGCGCGCTCTCAACCATGGCGTGAACATCCTTAACTGCGGCTTCGTTCACCAACGGTCCCATGGTGACGCTCGCGTCCAGGCCATTGCCCAGCGTGAACTCGTTCACCTTGGCGGTGAATTTCTCGACGAAGGCATCGTAAACGCCGTCCTGTACTAGGATGCGGTTGGCACAAATACAGGTCTGCCCCGCATTGCGATATTTGGAGGCCAGCGCGCCGGCGACGGCCTTGTCCAGGTTGGCATCGTCGAACACGATGATCGGCGCATTACCTCCCAGTTCCATCGATACCTTCTTAACGCTATCGGCGCACTGCTTGAGCAGCAGCTTGCCTACCGGCGTCGAGCCGGTGAACGTCAGCTTACGCACGGCCGGGTTACTGGTCAGTTCGTTACCGATGGCGCTGGAGCTGGAGCTTGAACCCACTACCAAATTCAGTACCCCAGCAGGCACACCGGCACGCTCGGCCAGCTCGATCATCGCGAGTGCCGAGAGTGGTGTTTCCTTGGCCGGCTTGATGACGAAGGTACAGCCCACCGCCAGTGCCGGCCCAGCCTTGCGTGCCAGCATGGCATTGGGAAAGTTCCACGGCGTGATCGCCGCCACCACACCCACCGGTTGCCGGGTGGTCATCAGGCGACGGTCGTTGGCGATGGTCGGAATCACATCGCCATAGACGCGTTTGGCCTCCTCGGCGAACCACTCGATGAAGGATGCACCGTAGGCTACCTCGCCCCTGGCTTCGGCAAGCGGCTTGCCCTGCTCGCTGGTCATGATCAACGCCAGGTCGTCCTGATGTTGCATCATCAGGTCGTGCCAGCGGCGCAGGATGACGCTGCGTTCCTTGGCGGTCCGGGCTTGCCAGGCCGGCATCGCGCGCTGGGCCGCCTCGATGGCGAGCCGGGTTTCCGCGGCACCTACGCTGGCCACCCGGGCGATCACTTCGCCGGTAGCCGGATTAGTCACCTCGAAGGTGTCTCCCTGGGCTCCGTCCACCCACTGACCATCGATATAGGCCTGTGTTTTCAACAGGCCGGGGTCCGTCAATTGCAGTGTCATTTTCAGCCTCAAAATTGGATTTAGGGTGAGCAGGTTTTCGCTTTTCTATCCGGAAGAGAAACAATGGCATAAACCACTGCGGTAAGAAGTACCGTTGGATACACAGCTCCGGTATAATCCGCAAGAAGTGGCAAATCAACCATCAACAAATACGCGACAACACCCACGACCCATACTGCGACCGCCTTCAGATTAACCCCTTTATAGTACCAGTAAACACCACCTTCTTTTTCCAAGCTATTTACATCATATTTTCTTTTTCGAATAAAAAAATAATCAGAAATAAGAATTCCAAGCAATGCGCTCAGCGCCATCCCTACATAACTCAGGAACCACATGAAAGCTCCTAGAAAACTATCCATGTAAAGCGGAATAAGCATAAGTACACCGGATAGGATGGTAACCGTCCATATGGCATGTAGTGGCTTCAATTTTTTCGTCACATTGGTCACTGATATCCCAGCTGCCATTAGATTGACAACATTGGTAGTCACGCTAGCAACGATGATAAACACCAGTGCGACCCAACCAAGCCCCATCCCGCTAACGAGCGAGCTAGGATCAGAATTATCTGGATTAAACTCCCCTGTAGCCAAGGCAACTCCGATGGTTGCAACAACACCTACAAAGATAAACCACACCAATGAGACAGTCGCACCGATAAGAGGGGCTAACGTCGCCGACTTTGAAGTTCGGGTATATCGCGTAAATTCGGCTATCCCAAGCACCCACGCCAAACTGAATGCAGCCATGATGTCTACTGCTGTTCCAGTTTTCATTGTATTTTCCGGGGAGGGCCTCCAAGCCATGATATCTGTAAGGGAATGTTGCTTAAAAACGATGAAAGTAACTAATGCACCTAACGCAAGTATAATAAAAACCCCTGCCCTTTCAACAATCTTCACCGATTTACGGCCAAGAGATACGGCAATGAAATTCAACGCACTCATGAATATTATCCCTACTATCATCGGCCCAGTACTCCCCGGCTCTCCGAACGAGGCCCAGCCAAATAATTCTGAAAATATAATACTCATGGAAATTACAGCAATAAACGTATTTACAACTGCCCACCCTGTAAACACAATTGTGTTCAATAAAGTGGGTAGGGCGCTACCCTTAACACCGAATGCCGGACGCGTCAGAGCCATTGTTGAGACGCCAATTTTAAACCCCATCAGCCCAACAAGCGCAAGAACAAGATAGGCTATCGGATTGGCGATTAAAGCGACAATGATGGCTCCGCCAAACGTGGCACCGGCAACAGACCCACCTAAATACCAAGACGCATTATTAGTATTCGCCCCAAACCATAAGAACACCATGTCCCAGAACCCCATGTTCCTTTGTCGCATGGGAACTTCCTCTGTTGCATAGTACTCCACGGAGGTTTCACTCAAACTCTCGCTGCCTTGGGCTACTTTGCTTTGACTTACATTTTGTTTTAGTCCCATAACCGTCATCTACCTATCGCTTGTTGTATTTTATCAAAAGCATCTCTCATGCTTTCTGGAGTAAAGCTCAATTCATCAGGCACGTGAGACTCCCACACATAATGCTCTTTCCCTAACAGCATATTTTTCAGCTGAATCGATTCCCAAACCCTTATATCGTATATCCAATTTGCCATTATTAAGATGGCAGCCATATGCGCTCCTTCCGTCGTAGCCCCACATATGTCATTAACGATATTGACTTGATAATCTCGTGAATAGGCATCCAGCACCGTAGACAACACGCAGACATCCGTAAGAACCCCGCCAACCATCAAATGCTCAACACCCAGTTCTTGAAGCACTGCATCTAAATTTGAGCCAAAAAAACCACTATAGCGATATTTGTCAATCACGATGTCATTTTTCGCGGGCGACAATTCATCAAGTATCTCAACGGCCTTTGTATGAGAATTATAATAAATCGGATTTCCAGCCTCTTTTACCGGCTCATTGTTTGCCAAACCAATGCCATCGGATCGGTTTATATGGCGCGTATAAATAACAGGAATGCCCAGCTCTCGACATGTTTTTTCGAGAGCTTTCGTTCCTTTTATTATATCTTCCAGACCAACAACGTCAGAGGTCCCCTCCTCTTTTTGAAGGTCTATCAAGAGCAATGCTGTTTTTTTTATTTCCAAGCCTTTCTCCTTTAAAGCCAGAGGAATCTCAGTCTGCTATTAATTGGTGCCAAGCTGCGAACGCCTTGCTTAGCACCAACCGCCATCACTCAACGAAAGTGCGGCACGACCTCGCGGATGAACAGCTCCAGCGAGCGCTTCTTCTCCTCGAAGGGCAGCGTATTGTCGGTCCAGAAGCTGTATTCGGTGATGCCCAGTCTTTCGTAGTGCTTGAGCCGCTCGACGAGTTCCGCCGGCGTGCCGATCATCATGTTGCGACGCAGGCTGTCGAGGTCGAACTCGGGGTTGTCGGCGACGGACGCCGGCGAGACGGGATCGATGAAGCCGTCGACCGCCGCCTGGTCGTTCTTGAACCAGGCCAGGAAGTAGCGATAGAAGCGATTGAGGGCCTCGGCGCCCCGACGCCAGCCTTCCGGCTCGCCCTCTTCGTGGACGAAGGTATGCCGCAGCAGCATCAGGTCGGGCCGCGCGACGTCGGGGTGGTTGTCACAGGCGGTGTCGAACTTGCGCGCCAGGTCGGCCACTTCCTCGTCGCCCTTCATCAACGCCGTGACCATCACGTTGCAGCCATTGGCGACCGCAAAGTCGTGGGAGTTGGGGTCGCGGGCGGCGATCCACATCGGCGGCAACGCGGCCTGCACCGGCTTGGGCACACTGGTCGTGGTGGGGAAGCGATAGACCTCGCCTTCATGGGCGTAGTCGCCCTGCCACAGCCGGCGGATCGCCGGCACCATCTCGCGCAAGGCCTGCCCGCCATCCGCCGCCGACATGCCATCGACGAGACGATCGAACTCGAACTGATAGGCGCCCCGCGCGATGCCGAACTCCAGGCGACCCTCGCTGATCACGTCGAGCATCGCCGCCTCGCCGGCGAGGCGCACCGGGTCCCAGAACGGCGCGACGAAGGTGCCGGCGCCGAGGCGGATGCGCTCGGTCTTGCCCGCCAGGTAGGCCAGCTGGGCCAGCGGGCTCGGCGACGAGGTGAATTGCATGCCGTGGTGCTCACCGATCCAGGCGGTGCGAAAGCCCCCCGCCTCGGCGATCTTCACCAGCTCGCAGAGTTCCTCGAACAGCTGCCGATGGTCCTGTTGCGCGTGGTAGCGCTCCATGTGCACGAAAAGCGAAAACTGCATCTCTATTCTCCCGATGTCGTCAGGGTGTCTCGGTCAGGCGGGTGTTCATCGCCGCCTCGCCGGCGGCCTCTTCGCGCAGTGCCTTGATCATGCAGTAGCACATGATCAGCAGCGCCAGCGAGAATGGCAGGGCCGCAGCGATGGCTGCCGTCTGCAGGGCCTCCAGGCCACCGGCCAGCAACAGCACCGCCGAGGTGGCGCCGAGCCCCAGGCCCCAGATCACGCGATAGAGCTGCGGCGGATGCGGATTGCCCTTGGCCAGAATGGTGCAGATGACCAGGGTCCCTGAGTCGGCGGACGTCACGAACCAGGTGACGATCATCAGTGTCGCCATGGCGGTCATAAAGCCTGTGGCCCAGGGTACGTCAAGCGCTTCGATGGTTTGGAACAGCACCTTGGTGACGTTCTCGTTAGCCACTGAGGCCAGGTCGACACCACCGAATAACTGCAGATGTAACGCAGTACCGCCGAAGATCACGATCCATGCGGTGGCACCTAGGGTTGCAGCCAGCATGCCACCGAAGAGCACTTCACGAATGGTACGGCCGCGGGAAATACGGGCGATGAACATACCGACGTAGGGGCCCCAGGACAGCCACCAGCCCCAATAGAACAGCGTCCACCAGCCCTGCCACTGGCTCTCGGGGTCGGGGTCGGTCCAGAACCCCATGCTGACGATGTTGGCCAGATAATCGCCCAGGCTGGTAGTGAACATGGTCAACAGGAACACGGTGGGGCCGGCCAGCACGAAAAAGGCGAACAGGATCATGCTGAGATGAATGTTCCATTCGCTGAGCAGGCGGATCCCCTTCTTGAGCCCCGACACCGCCGAAAGGGTCGCCGCCACGGTCACCCCCATCACCAGCAGCACCTGATTGGTACTGGAGATTTCCAGACCGAACAGGCTATTGAGGCCGGCATTCATTTGCGACACGCCAAGCCCCAGGGTGGTAGCGGTGCCGAACAGCGTTGCAAAGATCGCTAGCAGGTCGATGGCGTGCCCGATCGGCCCGTAAATGCGCTCACCGAGCAAGGGGTAGAACGCCGAACGAATGGTCATCGGCAGGCCGCGCCGGTAGGCGAAATAGGCGAGGATGGTGCCGACCAGGATATAGATCGCCCAGCCGTGCAGGCCCCAGTGGAAGATGGTGATGCGCAGGGCGGTCTGCGCCGCCGCCAGGGTGTTGGGTTCGACCCCGGCCATGGCGATGAAGGGGTTGCCCTGCAGATGGGTGAGCGGCTCGGCGATGCTCCAGAACAGCAACCCGGTACCCACCGCGGCACTGAACAGCATGGCGAACCAAGTGAAATTAGAGAACTCGGGGCGTTCGTCGTCGCGCCCCAGGCGCAGCTTGCCATACGGGCTGACGATGATGGCGATGGCGACGATCAGCACCACGTTGACCGTGAGGATGTAGTACCAGCCGAGCTCCTGCTCGATGAACTGCTTCACGCCCTGGTAGAGGCTATTGGCCAAGGTCGGCTGGAGCACGGTGAATAGCACGAAGGCGATTACCATCGCTATCGAGGCGATCGCCAGGGTCCTGTCCACGCCGGCGAACACACCGCGGCTTGACGTGACCTGTCTAGAGTCTTGCATGAGGGCACTCTCCCTAAATGGGACTTTTGTAGTTATCGCTGGCGCCTGGACGCCGCACGAATCCAAAGCGTTATCGAGCCGCCTGCGCAACTCACTGCGCAGAGCGTGTTGGCTGTCGTTTATATTGGTATACCATATTACGGCATGCAAAGACTTTTTTCTTCCACGCACCCTGCCAGTGACCGGAGCTCACTACTTTATTATTAAATTTCATATGCTTACCTATTATTAAATTCGCTATTCCCGTAGATCGTCAGGCGGTCCTCCGGCATATATCCATTGCTGGTTTTGGATTTTGGTATTACGGTATACCAAAAGCACAGAGGCCTCGGCACGCTGCCAGGTCGCCACCCGGGAGAGAGCGATGAGCTTCGAGATCCGCAAGATAGTGACCTACCGCGAGACGACCTACATCGAGGGCGGCAAGCCGGGGGAGCGCCCCGTCACCCAGCTTGGCGTCGCCGCCGTGATCGCCAACCCGTGGCACGACCAAGGCTTCGTCGAGGACCTGGGCCCGGAGATCCGCAGCGGCTGCTCGGCGCTGGGCGAGCGCATCGTCGAGCGGGTGCTGAAGGAAATCGACGGCGAGACCATCGAGGCGTATGGCAAGGCGGCGGTGGTGGGTGCCGATGGCGAGATCGAGCATGCCTCAGCGATCATCCATACCCTGCGCTTCGGCAACCACTTCCGCGACGCAGTAGGCGCCAAGAGCTACCTGAGCTTCACCAACAAGCGTGGCGCGCCGGGCACCTCGATCCAGATTCCCATGATGCACAAGCACGACGAGGGCTATCGCTCGCACTACATCACCCTGGAGATGCGCATCGAGGACGCGCCGCGCCATGACGAGATCGTGGTGGCCCTGGGCGCCGCCGACGGCGGCCGCCTGCATCCGCGCATCGGCAACCGTTATCAGGATCTGCAGGAACTGGCCGCCGAGGCCGAGCAGTCCGGCGTATGAGCGAGGGGAACGTCGCCATGGACCTCACCCACGCCCAGCACAGCCCCGACGGCACGCGCTACTGGCGCCAGGGCCGGGGCGCGCCGCTGGTGCTCGTCCACGGCGTGGGCCTCGACGCGCGCATGTGGCGAGCCCAAGTCGATGCCCTGGCGCGCGAGCATGAGGTCATCGCCTATGACATGCTCGGCCACGGCGACAGCCCCCTGCCGGCAGCGGCAGCCGGGCTGGACGACTACGCCGATCAGTTGGCGACGCTGCTCGATCATCTGGCGCTCGAGCGTGTCGCCGTGGTCGGCTTCTCGATGGGCGGCCTGGTGGCCCGTGCCTTCGCACTACGCCACCCGCAGCGTCTGACGGCGATGGTGATACTCTCCAGCGTCTTTCGGCGCGATGCCGGCCAGCGTGCCGGGGTGCGCCAACGCCTGGCCCAGGCCCGCGAACAGGGCCCGGCAGCCAACGTCGATGAGGCCCTGAAACGCTGGTTCAGCCCGGACTTTCGCCGCAGCCACCCGGAGCGAGTCGCGGCAATTCATGCCACTGTCACCAACAACCATCCCGAGGGGTACTATCGCAGCTACGCGCTGTTCGGCACCCAGGACGACTTCGCCGCCGACCGGCTCGCCACGATCCACGCCCCGGTGCTGGTCGCCACCGGCGAGCTGGACCCGGGCTCCACGCCCCAGATGACACGCGCACTGGCCGACTGCCTGCCCAACGCCGAGGCCCATATCCTGCCCGGCCAGCGGCACATGGTACCTGTGGAGGCGCCCGAGGCGGTCAATGCACTGCTGCGGCGCTTCCTGGCCAGTGTCGATTCCCAGTATGCACCCAAGGAGGTTTCCCGATGAGCCTGGAAACACACCAGATGTGGATCGGCGGCGAGTGGGTCTCGTCCCGCGCCGGCGCCACCTTCGACAGCTACGACCCGGCCACCGGCGAGGCCTGGTGCCGCCTGCCCGATGCCAACACCCAAGACGTCGACGACGCCGTGCAGGCCGCTCAGCGCGCCTTCGAGGCGCCGGCCTGGGCCGGGCTCAGCGCCACCGTACGCGGCAAGCTGCTGCATCGGCTCGGCGTGCTGATCGCCGAGCACGGCGAAGAACTCGCCCAGCTGGAAAGCCGCGACAACGGCAAGCTGATTCGCGAGACACGCGGCCAGGTCGGTTACCTTCCTGAGTTCTTCTATTATTTTGCCGGACTGGCCGACAAGGTGGTCGGCGAGACGCTACCGCTCGATAAGCCGGACATGTTCGGTGCCACCGTGCGCGTACCGCTCGGCGTGGTCGCGGCGATCATTCCCTGGAACAGCCCGCTCTACCTGACCGCGATCAAGCTGGCACCGGCGCTGGCCGCCGGCAACACGGTGGTCATCAAGCCTTCGGAGCACGCCTCGGCCAGCCTCATCGCGCTGATGCGCCTGGTTGAGCAGGCCGGCTTTCCGTCCGGCGTGGTCAATCTGGTCACCGGGTTCGGCCCGACCACCGGCGCGGCGCTGACCGGCCACTCGCTGGTGCGCAAGATCGCCTTCACCGGCGGTGCCGGCGCCGCTCGCCATGTGGTGCGCAACAGCGCCGAGAACTTCGCCAAGCTGTCGCTGGAGCTCGGCGGCAAGTCGCCCAACATCCTGTTCGAGGACGTCGATCTGGACAGCGCCATCAACGGCGTGGTGGCCGGCGTGTTCGCCGCGGCCGGGCAGAGCTGCGTGGCCGGCTCGCGGCTGCTGGTCCAGCGCAGCATCTACACCGAGGTCGTCGAACGCCTGCGCGAGCGCGCCAGCACCATTCGCATCGGCGACCCGGCCGATGCCGAGACCGAGATGGGCCCGATGGCGACCCAGGCGCAGCGCGACGTGGTCGAGCGCATGGTCGCCCAGGCCCAGGCCGACGGCGCACGCCTGATCCACGGCGGCAAGCGCCCGGACATCGCCCGCGGCTGGTACTACACCCCGACCATTCTGGCCTGCGAGTCGCACGCCATGCCGATCATGCAGGAGGAGGTCTTCGGACCGGTGGTGGCGGTGATCCCCTTCGATGACGAAGCCGAGGCACTGCGCCTGGCCAACGACACCGAATACGGCCTGGCCGCCGGCATTTGGACCCGGGACATCGGCCGCGCCCATCGCCTGGTGCGCGACATCCGCGCCGGCATCCTGTGGGTCAATACCTACCGTGCGGTCTCGGCCATGGCGCCCATCGGCGGCTTCGGCGCCAGCGGCTACGGCCGCGAGTGCGGCATCGACGCCGTGCACGACTACACCGAGCTCAAGGCGATGTGGATCAACCTGTCCACCCAGCCCATGCCCGATCCCTTCATCATGCGTTGAGAGCGAACAGACCCATGATCGATAGCCAAGCCTACAAGCAAGTTCTCGGCGCCTTTCCCACCGGCGTCACCGTGGTGACCGCGCTTGATGCCAACGACCGCCTGGTGGGTTTCACCGCCAGCGCCTTCTCGGCGGTGTCGATGGACCCGCCGCTGGTGCTGGTCTGCCCCAGCCTCGGCTCGGACTCCTACCCGGTCATCCGCGACAGCGGCCACTTCGCCATCCATATCCTCGGTCACGAGCAGGAGAGCATCGCCTACCGCTTCGCCAGCAAGGGCAGCGACAAGACCAAGGGCATCGCCTGGCACCGCTCCGCCCATGGCAATGCACTGCTCGACGGGGCCGCGGCCTACCTGGAGTGCCGACTGTGGGAAGACTACCCGGGCGGCGATCACGCCATCCTGGTCGGTGAAGTGCAGGCGCTTTGGGTCGACACCGCCGAGCAGGCCGACCCGCTGCTTTACTGTCGTGGCAAGATGGGCAAGCTGCCACCGACTTTGAGCCTGATGGCCGCCACCGCCTGAGGAGAACCACATGACACAAGACCGTTTCGAACGCGGCCTGGACAAACGCCGCCGCGTGCTTGGCGCCGACTACGTCGACCAGTCGATGCGCAACGCCGACGATTTCACCCGACCGCTCCAGCAGCTGGTCACCGAGTACTGCTGGGGCGAGGTCTGGCAGCGCGAGGGGCTCAGTGATCGCGACCGCAGCATGATAAACTTGGCCATGATCACCGCCCTGAATCGCCCCCACGAGCTGCGTCTGCACGTGCGTGGGGCGATCAACAACGGCCTTAGCGTCGAGGAGATACGCGAGATTCTGCTGCAGACCGCGATCTACTGTGGCGTGCCGGCCGCCATCGATGCCTTCCGTCAGGCCCGCGAGGTGCTGACCGAGATGGGCGAGATCTAGGCCAGCGGCCAGCCCGGCCACGGCGCCACCACGGACGAGGGAGAGAGCTATGCAACGAATGCCGCTGGACGACAGCCTGAAGGTGACACGCAACCAGCCCACCCTGCGGGAGATGGTGCTCGACAAGTTGCGCGGCGCGATCATGAGCTTTCAGTTGCTCCCCGGGGATCGCCTGGTCGAGCGCGACCTGTGCGACCGCCTCGGCGTCAGCCGCACCTCAGTACGCGAGGCGTTGCGCCATCTCGAAGCCGAGGGGCTGGTGGAGCATAGCGGCAGCCGCGGCCCGCGGGTCGCCGTCATCACCCTGGAGGACGCCCGCGACATCTACGAACTGCGCTGCGTGCTCGAGAGCATGGTCGTGCAACTGTTCACCCAGAAGGCCAATCGCCGCCAGATGGGGGAACTCGACCGGGTCTGGGAAATCCTCAAGGACGCCCTGCGCAGCGGCCAGACCCTCGACATCGTCGAGGCGGTCAGCGATTTCTACGGCGTGCTCTACGACGGGGCCGGCAACCGCGTCGCCGGCCAGTTCCTCAGCCAGTTGCAGGCCCGAGTCAGCTATCTGCGCGCCACCTCGGTGTCCCAGGAGGAGCGTTACACCGACAGCTTCCGCGAGATGGCACGCATCGTCGAGGCGATCAAGGCCCGCGACCCGGCCGCCGCCCACGAGGCCTGTGTGGCGCATATCCAGGCCGCCGCCAAGGTCGCCTTGGCGGCGCTGGCCGCCAAGAGTGGCCAGACCGAAGAGACAATCCCCCCGCCACTGCGCGTCGAGACCAGCCTGTAAGAGGCACCCATGCCCCACTACTGCTGCCGCTGCGGCCATCACCCCCTGGTTCGCCGGGTTCCCGACGGGGACACGCACGAGCGCGATTGCTGTAGCACCTGCGGTTACATTGCCTACGACAATCCCCGCGTGATCGCCGGCGCCATCCTCGAGCGCGAGGGTCGCTTGCTGCTCTGCCAGCGCGGCATCCCGCCCCGGGTCGGCACCTGGACCCTGCCGGCGGGTTTCATGGAGCGTGGCGAAAGCGTCGAGGAAACAGCCCACCGAGAGGTATGGGAGGAAACCGGGATTCATGCCGAGATCCTCACCCCCTACTCGATCTTTAGCGTACCGCCGACCAACGAGCTCTACATCATCTACCGCGCGCGGCTGCTGGGATGGAACGATGCACCGGGTCATGAGACCCAGGCCGTGGACTGGTTCCGCGCCGAGGAAATCCCCTGGGACGCGATTTTCTATCCGGCCATCCGCCAGATCCTCGAGCGCTATATCGACGAGCACGCTGGCGGCACCTATGGCATCTACACCGGCAGCATGGAGAGCGGCACCATCCATTTCATGCGCTGATCGCTGGTGCCCATCGCCTTAGGGCGAAACGACCTCGACCACTTCCAGTTCGAAGCCCGCCAGGCCCTTGTAGTTCAGCGGTGCGCCCATCAGGCGCAGCTTGCCGACGCCGAGATCGGCGAGGATCTGCGAGCCGGTGCCGGTGGTGGAGTAGCACCGCGGTGGGTTCTCCACCGCTGGCTGGTTGAGTCGGGTGGCGCGCGACAGCAGGCTCTGCGACGACTCATGACTGGCCAGGATCACCACCACCCCATGCCGCGCCTCGGCCACCGCCTCCAGCGCCGACCATAACGACCAGGCCCGGGGGCCCTGATACTCGGCCCCCACCAGGTCTCGCAGAGGGTCCATGGCATGCACCCGCACCAGGGTCGGCCGCACGCTGCCCAGTTCCCCCATGGTCAAGGCGAGGTGCGCCTCGCCGCTGATGGTGTCCTCGTAGGTATGCAGGGTGAACTCGCCATGCACCGTCTGCAGCGGCTCCTGCCCGGTATGCACGACGGTCTTCTCGGTCGCCAGGCGATACTGGATCAGATCGGCTATGGTACCGATGCGCAGGCCGTTACGGTGGGCAAAGGCCTCCAGCTCGGGGCGCCGCGCCATGCTGCCATCGTCGTTCATGATCTCGACGATTACCGCGGCCGGTTCGTGGCCGGCTAGGCGCGCCAGATCACAGCCCGCCTCGGTGTGGCCGGCACGACTCAATACGCCGCCAGCGCGGGCACGCAGCGGAAAGATATGCCCGGGCTGCACCAGGTCGCGCGGGTGGGCCTCGGGCGCCACCGCCGCGCGCACCGTGGTCGCCCGGTCCGCCGCGGAGATACCGGTGGTCACGCCCTCGCGCGCCTCGATGGACACGGTGAACGCTGTGGCGAAGCTGGCGCCGTTGTTCTCGACCATCGGCGTCAGCCCCAGCTGCTCGCAGCGCACACCGGTCAGCGTCAGGCAGATCAGGCCCCGGGCGTGGGTGGCCATGAAATTGATCGCCTCGGGGGTGACGTGCTCGGCGGCCATGACCAGGTCGCCCTCGTTCTCGCGATCCTCGTCGTCGAGCAGGATGACCATTCGCCCTTGGCGAATGTCATCGATGATGTCCTCGATACGATCGAATGCCATAACAGTCCGGCCCTGCAGAAGTGGGTGATAAGCAGCACGTGTCAAACGCCCGCATTTTGGCATACCATAATACAAACGACCACCGCCGGAGGACACATGCCCAAGGGTTATTGGATCGCCAAGGTCAGCGTGACCGACCCACAACGCTATGCCGCCTACCAGGTGCTCGCGCCCGAGGCGCTGAATCGATACGGTGCACGCTTTCTAGCGCGAGGTGGGGAGCGGATCGTCCTCGAGGGAGGCGAAACGCCAGAGCGCTGCGTCATCCTCGAATTCCCCAGCTACCAGCAGGCGCTCGCCTGTTATCACTCCGAGGCCTACCAGCGCGCCAAGGCCGCGCGCCAGGACGCTGCCGACGTGGAGATCGTTATCACCGAGGGGTTATAAGACCCCCTGACACGTCAGTTCCATCTCATCCTGCTAGACACCTGTGCCGGTGTCCGATAACCGAGTGTCAGCAACGGCGCTATAAGTCCGTTTACGAAATAGCTGCAATCACCATGCGCTAAGAAAATCATCTTGACCCAAGCATGCAAAAAAGCTGACTTCGCTCATTAGCTCTATCTATTGCACTACATTGGCAGCAGCTACTGAATCGCCCCGGAAATTCTAGACACCCGCCAAGCTCTAGAAATAGCGCCGTTCGTAATCGACCGGTGACAGGTCATCACTCGTGCCGTGACGGCGCTACGCTCATGCCTCCCGCGGCCTTATGTCAAAAATCGGTCCATTCCTCTGCGGTCTCGGGGCGCGGGCTTGCTGCCGCTTTACACGAAGCGGTAGGGAAAGAGAGGCGGCTCGCCATAGCGCAGCATTCGTGTGTGGCGATCAAGATTGGGTGTAACTATTCAGGTGGTTTCGGATAAGGAGTCGCCAATCCTCTGTTTTTTCTGGCACAGTGTGCCCAAACAACCGGCACGCCATGCGATGACATGACCATCAGCGACATCAACGTCGACGAGGCCCTGGAACGGGTCCGGCAGCAGCTCAAGGAAGACCGCACGGTCTCCCCGTCGCTGCGTGCCGCCATCGACGTGCTGATGCTGCTGGTCAAGCTCATGGCCGACCGGCTGGCCACCGGCAGCCGCAACAGCAGCAAGCCACCGTCCCAGGATCCCAACCGCCAGCGCCGCTCGCGTGCCAAAGGCGAACGCCGTCCCGGCGGGCAGCCAGGGCATGCGGGCAAGACGTTGGCGCCGGTGACGGATCCCGACGAGGTGGTTGCATATTCCGGCCCATCGTGACCGACCATTCCGTTTGAACGTGACCGCCTGTTCCGGGTGATCGTGACCGCTCATTCCGTTTTATCGTGACCGATTTCGGGTAGTTTTCCGTAATCACCGGTCACGTTCCTCCGGAATCACTGCCAAAGCGCTGGAATTCTTCAACTTAATCCGACATACCCGTTCTTTTTTCAACACGAGGAAGAGCGGATGCCGGCAACGAGGATTTCCGTGCGACAGATTATCGAGGTCTTGCGCCTCAAGTACGAAGCGGGCCTGAGCCATGAGCGCATCGCCCGCGCCTGCGGTCTCTCCAAAGGTGTTGTGGGCAAGTATGTCAGCCTGGCCCAAGCTCAGGGCATCACCTGGCCGTTGCCGGAAGGCACGGACGAAGCGCGGCTGGAAGCCCAGCTGTTCCCGGCCAAGACGCCGCCTGCACGCTTTGCCGAGCCCGACTACTTCCAGGTTCACCAGGAACTCAAGACCAAGGGCGTCACCCTGCAACTGCTGTGGGCCGAGTATGTGGAACGCCACGGCGACAAGGCTCGCCGGTACAGTCAGTTCTGTCATCATTACCGGCTCTGGCGTGGCCGGCAGCGGCGCAGCATGCGCCAGGTTCACCGGGCCGGTGAGAAGATCTTTATCGACTACTGCGGCCCCACGGTTCCGGTGGTGGATCGCAGCACCGGCGAGATGCGTAAGGCCCAGGTCTTTGTGGCGGTGCTGGGCGCGTCCAGTTATACCTTCGCCGAGGCCACCTGGAGCCAGTCCCTGCCGGACTGGATCGCCTCCCATCAGCGGATGCTGACGTTCTACGGCGGGGTAGCTGAACTGTTGGTTCCCGATAACCTCAAGGCAGCGGTCACCAAGGCGGACCGCTACAGCCCGAAGATCAATGAGACCTACGCCGAACTGGCCGCCCACTACCAGACCGCTGTATTACCGGCACGCCCCTACAAACCCAAGGACAAGGCGAAGGCGGAAGCCGCCGTACTGCTGGTCGAGCGCTGGATCCTGGCCCGGTTACGACATCAGACGTTCTTCTCCCTGGCCGAGCTAAACGCAGCCATCGCCGGGTTGTTACCGGCGCTGAACCAGCGTCCGTTCCAGGGGCGGAGCGAGAGCCGCCAGAGCCTGTTCGAGACACTGGACCGACCCGCACTCAGGTCGCTACCCGCGACGCCCTACGTCTACGCCGAGTGGCGCAAGGCACGACCGGGCATCGACTACCACATCGAGATCGACAAACGCCTGTACAGCGTGCCTCACGCTCTGGTGGGCGTAAAACTGGACGTACGCGCCACCGATACCGCCGTGGAAGTCATGCACAAGGGACAGCGGGTTGCCCTGCATCCTCGGCATGGCAAGAGCCGCTTCGTCACCCTGACCGAGCACATGCCCAAGGCGCACCAAGCCCACCAGAACTGGTCTCCCGGGCGGTTCCTGAACTGGGCCACTGACATCGGCCCCGCCACGCTCGACGTGGTGCAGCGCCAGCTCAAGGATCGCCCGCATCCAGAGCATGGCTACCGGGCCTGCCTGGGGCTGTTGAACCTGAGCCGACGTTACAGCCGTGACCGGCTTGAGCAGGCCTGTGCACGGGCGCTGTCCATCAACTCGGCCAGCTACCAGAGCATCACCTCGATCCTGAAGCAGGGGCTGGACCAGCTCCCGCTGCCCTTGACTGAAGAGGAACCGGAACTGACCGACCTGCCCGTCCACACCAACGTTCGCGGCCCCCGCTACTACCACTGATCCCGGAGAAACTGATGCTGACTCAAAATACCCTCGAGGCCCTGCGCCAACTCAAGCTGACCGGCATGTGCGATGCCCTGGAACAGCAGCGGGCACAGCCCGACACCCACGACCTGGCGTTCGAGGAACGCCTGGCCCTGTTGGTGGACCGCGAAGTGCTGCACCGCGAAAGCCGGCGACTGGAGCGGCTGCTCAGGGCCGCCCGACTGCGCATGCCGGCCTGCATCGAAGACATCGACTACCGCCATCCACGGGGGCTGGAGCGCTCCCGCATGGCAGGGCTGGCCAGCTGTGACTGGACCCGACAGTCCCTGAACCTGTGCATCACCGGCCCCACCGGTTCCGGCAAGACCTGGCTGGCGTGTGCCCTGGGTAATCAGGCTTGCCGGCAGGGCCTCTCGGTACGCTACCTGCGGGTCCCGCGCCTGTTCGAACAGCTGCGCATCGCTCACGGCGATGGCAGCTACGCCCGGCTGATGAACCAGCTGATGAAGACCGATCTGCTGATCCTGGATGACTGGGGCATGCAGAAGGTCACGGCACCGCAACGGCAGGACCTGATGGAGGTGATCGAGGACCGACATGGCCGGGGCTCAACACTCATTGCCAGCCAGCTACCCACCGAACACTGGCATGACTACATCGGCTCCGCGACACTGGCCGACGCTATCCTGGACCGACTCCTGCACGGCGCTCATCGACTCAATCTGAAAGGGGAATCACTGAGAAAAGCCCAAGCACAAAAAGCGGAATCGGTTGACCCAACGTGACCGCTCAGAGTACAAAACCGACTCCAGCGTGATGGCCGCGTGCAAACCGGTCACGATCACCGGAATGACCGGTCACGTTCGCCGGAATATGCAGTGGTCAAGCTCCGCGTCGATCGCCGGCGTTTGCCCACAGGGCGCACCTATCGCAGCGTTGGCGTCGAGACCCGCCAGGTGCAGGACATCGTGATCCAGGCCGTGGTCACCGAGTACCAGGCCGAGATAGTGGAAGATGACCAGGGGCAGCGCCATGTGGCGCCGTTTCCCGAAGGGGTGACGCGGCCCATCCAGTATGGCCCGCGCCTCAAGGCACACGCGGTCTATCTCTCGCAGTACCAGCTGCTGCCCTATGCGCGCATTCGGGAGTTGCTGGCCTCGCAGTGTGGCCTGGCGTTGAGCACCGGCACGCTGTTCGCCTTCAACCAGGAGGCCTACCAGCGGGCCGAGACGTTCGCCGAGTGGGCGGTCCCGGCGCTACGCCAAGCGCCCACCGTGCATGCCGATGAAACCGGGATGCAGGTCGGCGGCCAGCGTTACTGGCTGCACAGTGCCTCCAATGACGGCCTGACCTGGTTGGCCCCGCACCCCAAGCGCGGCCAGGAGGCGATGGACGCCATCGGCGTATTGCCCCTGGTGCGTGGCGTGCTGGTACATGATCACTGGAAGCCCTACTACCGCTACCCGGATTGCCGGCACGCCCTGTGCAACGCCCACCACCTGCGGGAATTGACGGCGGCCTGGGAAAACGACCACCAGCACTGGGCCAAGTCGCTCCATGACCTGCTGTTGGCCATGAACCGAGCCCCGCTGCCCCCTTCACCAACAACCAGGGGGAGCGCGACCTGCGAATGACCAAGGTGCAGCAGAAGATCTCGGGCTGTTTTCGCGCCTGGGAGGGCGCCGAGATCTTCTGCCGGATGCGCCGCTTCCTCTCGACCGCGGTCAAGCAAGGCATGGCGGCGCATACGGCGCTGGAGCAACTGTTTGCCGGCGAGGTGCCCACCTTCATGCGACAGGATGACCAGGATCAGGCGGCATGAGCTGAATAGTTACGATACTTTAACAACCTGATTGGTCAAATAATGATCATTTCAGGTGGTTTTATCGTAATATAGGATGACACTTTATTCTCATCCCACAGCAACCCTGGTTGTAGCCTGCCGGGATCGCTTGCTTGCTGTTTGGTCCAGAGATTCATTCTGGCGTGCCGTCCGCTGCTTCATGGATGGCTTCCCGCGCCCGTCCGGCCACTTGGTAATAAAGAGGCTTGTTGACAGATAGGTAATGAAAACTATTTTGAGGAGTATGGAAGCGGTCATGAATCCAACAGTTAAAGTTAATTTAACTTGGATTAAATAGGGAGATACCACATGACAGAGCCAGAAGAGCATAAGAGCCAATACACTCGTTCACCGGGAGTTACTCAAGATTCACCGGACGTTACTTCTTCGACTAGAGGCAGTGAATCGAGTACCGGCGAAAATCTTGGCAGAGACTCATCCCATCAGCATGAAGCCAAGGAAAAGGGTCGCGAAACCGCCGATAAGGTCAGAAACGCCGCGCGAACGAAAGCCGAAGGCATGTTCGACGAGCAGAAGTGGGTGTTCGCGGACCATACCGAAAGGATGTCGACGGTATTCCGCAAGATGGCGAAAGAGTTCGATGAACAGGACCAGCACTATTTTTCCGTTTACGCTCATAATATTGCCCGCTGCACGGACGCCCTGTCTCAGCGGTTAAGGGAGCAAGACTTAGGCAGTCTCGTCAACCAGGTCCAGCGTTATAGCCAACGCCAACCGGCGATCTTTCTGGGCGGCGCGATTGCCGTCGGATTCTTTTTGGCACGTTTTTTGAACAGTTCTCAGCGTACCACGGACCATGCTCCCCAAGCCGGTAATCCAGTGGCCTCATCGGGCATGGCGGAACCCGGCAATACCAGCGGCACTCCGAATGCCAGTGCTTACTGAGGTTTGCTGGCGAACTCGCCAATTTACTAACACCACACGTTTATTACCGCTTTTATCGCAACGAGCATGAACTGCAAGAGGCTGTCTGTAGCAAGAGGCTATCTGTAGCAAGAGGCTATCTGTAGCAAGAGGCTATCTGTAGCAAGAGGCTATCTGTAAGTAATTATTTTTGCTGATTTTCATGAGCGGGCCTTGCGGCCCATGAGCTAGAACGCTTGAACGGTTCATTGATAGCCAGGGAGGCTAGAGGTATGGATACGGAGAACAGGAATACGCGGGAAGGCAATTCGTTAGGTTCGCTTATTTCGACCGTGACCCAGGAAGTCACCGCCCTTATCCGCAATGAAGTCGAGCTTGCCAAAGCCGAGATACGCCAGAAAACCTCGCAACTCGGGACCGGCATCGGTTCGGTCGCGGCAGGGGGCGGTGTCCTGCTGTGCGGCTTTCTCGTCTTGCTCGCCTCGGCGGTGTTCGGCCTGAACATCGTGGTGCAGGCCATGTGGCTTTCCACACTGATCGTCGGTGCGATCGTGGTTATCGTCGGGTTCATCATGCTTCAGGGCGGCAAGAAGAAGCTGAAAGCCACTAATCTGACCCCCGACAGGACCATGGCCAGTCTTCAGAAGGACCAGGGGATGGCGAAACGGCACCAGAGCCAGGCTAAGGAGCAGCTGAAATGAGCGAACGGCGCAATCAGCGTAACCCTGAAGAGATCGAAGCGGATATCGCACAACACCGTGAGCGGTTGGATGAGTCTCTGGAAGAACTCGAGGAAAGATATTCTCCCCAGCAGTTGATCAACAGGACGTTCGATTACGTGCGTCATGGAGGGGCCAACGAGTTTGCAGCCAACCTGGGCGAGACCATCAAGCAGAACCCGGCCCCATTTATGGTCACCAGTGTGGGGCTGGGTTGGCTGATATGGTCGTCGCAGCGCAGCGCGAACGGCCGGCCCCACTCCGGGAACGGGACTCGTGGCGTGGAAGGTTATTACCCATCGAAACCGGTAGCCACCACGAGCGGTAATGATTCGCAAGGCCATGGTCGTACGGCCGCGGCCAAGGAAAAGGCACAGCATATGTCCGATAAGGCACAGCATATGTCCGGTAGCATCAAGGACCGAGCTCGGGGAATGTCGGATGGCATGCGCGAGCGCACCTCGCGGGCCAGGGCCGGTTCACGAAATGCCATGCACGGCGCCTCGAGCAGAGCGCAGAGTGTGGGTCAGCAAACGACCCATTTCATCAAGGAGCATCCGGTGATGGCCGGCGCGCTGGGCATCGCCCTCGGTGCGGCCATCGGCAGCCTGCTGCCCTCGACGCGCACCGAGGATGAACGCCTGGGAGCGATGCGCGACAAGACGGTCGATCGGGCTACCGAAGAGGGTGAGCGCTATGCCGAGGAAGCCCGCGCCAAGGCGAATGAAAAGGCCGAGCAGGCAGGCAGCCAGAATAGCGCGGAATCGGGCCGCTCCGGATCGGGTGGGGCTTCTGAAACGGGCGGAAACAGCGCCTTCAGAGAAGCCACCACCCCCGGCTCCGCAGCGGAGGCGACCGAGCCTCGGCAATCCGGCGTGAACGGCGACGATTCTCGCTCAGGCGGCAGTCGTTGACGATGAGCCATTGACGATAGTGGCAGGTGGCAACAACCGGGAGCCAGGCTCCCGGTTGTTGCGTCTGACTGTGATTTCCTTGAATAACGAGCGCGTTTAACGCGTTCTGGGCATCAATACCCAAATCTTTCCGGGCTGTTTCATGCGACCGGCATTTTCGCCGGCTTCGTCGCCGTAACCCCAGAAGAAGTCGGCCCGTACCGAGCCCTTGATGGCGCTACCGGTGTCCTGAGCGACCATCAGCCGCCTTAGCGGCTCCTCGGAGAGCGGCTGCGTGGTGGCCAGGAATACCGGCGCCCCCAGCGGAATGCGCGAAGGGTCGACGGCGAGGCTGCGCTGCGAGGTCAGCGGCACCCCCAGCGCGCCGACCGGGCCTTCGCTGGTGGCCTGGGGATCGATGCCTCGCGACTGGAAGAACACCATGCGGGGATTGACGTCGAGCGCGCTTTCGGCCTGCTGAGGGTTACGCCGCGCCCAGTCGCGTATGCCGGCGAGCGTTGCCTCGCCGGGCGTGATCTCCCCGCGATCGATCAGCGCCCGGGCGAACGAGCGGAATGGCTGGTTATTGGTACCCGCGAAGCCCACCCGCATCATGCCGCCCTCGGCCAGCTCGACACGCCCCGAGCCCTGAATCTGCAGGTAGGCGGCTTCCACGGGATCATCGACCCAGACCAGTTCCTGGCCACGCAGGACCCCCGAGGCCAGCAATTCGGCGCGCGGTGGGCGAGTCTTGCCGGGGGTTTGCGCCCAAGCCGCCGGCAGGCGATAGAGCGGTATCTGATAGCGTCCATGACGCTGAAGCGATCCCTGCAGGCGCGGCTCGTAATAACCGGTGATCGTGCCGGTGGTCGAGCCGTCGTCGTTGATCATCAGATAAGGCGCGAAGCGCTGCTCGAAGAAACGGATGATGGCACGATTGTCGAGCGGATCGACGCGCCGGGCGTCGGCGCAGACGCCGCTCCAGGCGGGCTTGTCGGCGAGTCGGGTGCAACTGGCGCGAAAGGCGCTCCAGGCACTGATGGCATTGTCCTGCGGCCAGCCGGGCAGGGCCTGCCACGACATCGGCTGCATCCGTCCGTTGAGATCGCCTCCGGCCGAGGGCGGCGGGGCTGGCGAAGGGGGGCGACTGCTGCAGGCGGCCAGCAGCAGCAAGAGACACAATCCAGCAAGGCGTGAGCCGAATTTATGGGGTAGGCCGGACGATCGCCGGTCGATAGCCAGATTGCGCACGCAGATTACCTTTGTTCCGTTCTCTGAAAGCGGCCGCTACCCGGCCGGCCGTCAGCGATTATAGGCCAAGCCGGGCGTTACGCTATACGCCAAGGGTCGCGGCACTCTAACCGGGCTCCCAGGGTGGGGTATAGTAAGGCTGATAATGGCAGCGAGCACAGAGGGCCGCCTCGGGCCGTTGATGATTCAGTTGCCGCGTGACTTCGGCCATGACGAGTTGCCCCGGTTGGCCGCATTGCTCGAGCGCTGGCCACGGAATATTCCCTGCGCCGTCGAGGTCAGGGCCAGTGGATTTTTCCACAAGGGGGCTGGCGAACAGCAACTCAACCGCTTGTTGATAAGTCACGGCGTCGATCGTGTGATGCTCGACGTCAGGCCGCTGTTCTCGACACCCTCCGGCAGCGACTCACGCCTGTTCAAGGCCCGGGATGAAAAGCCGCGACGCCCGCCACATGTGCTTTCCACGCCAGATCGGCCGATCGTCCGCTTTATCGGACATCTTGACACGGCCATCAATCAGCGTTATTTCGCGCCCTGGATCGAGCGCCTTAGCCTGTGGATAAAACAGGGGAAAAGCCCTTTTCTCTTTGTGCATGCACCGGACAATCGCGAGGCGCCGCAGTTGGCAAGGCACTTTTATTCATGGCTCGCGAGCGGGCAGGCATTACCGGCACTTCCCGGTTCCCGGGGAGTATCAAACGTCGCTTTTCTAAGGCATCAAGGGAAAAGCGTGGGCTATCGGACTGGCCATCGGCCTCGTCATCGGATAGTTTTGTCGTGAACTTATGGCCGCGCAGCTTCAATTCGTGGCAACAACAAGACAAGCGTCGCCTCTCGATGAAGGATTGGCGACGATAGGCGATATCAGGGTACAAAATGGCAAAAATCTCCCACGCGCAGTGGTCCTCGAAGCTGACTTTCATACTGGCCGCCACGGGTTCCGCCGTCGGCCTGGGTAATATCTGGAAATTTCCCTATATGGTGGGCGAGAGCGGTGGCGCTGCCTTCGTGCTCGTCTACCTGATCTGTATCGCCTTGGTGGGCTTGCCCATTCTGGTCGCCGAATGGTTGATGGGCCGCCGCGGCCAGAAGAACCCCATCAATACCATGGCGGATCTGGCCGAGCGGGAAGGGCGCAGCAAGGCTTGGGTCCTGATGGGCATCAGCGGCGTGCTGGGGGCCTTCCTCATTCTGTCGTTCTATAGCGTGATCGGTGGCTGGTCGCTTTTCTACACGCTGGGCTCCGTCACCGGGTCCTTCAGCGGCCAGGATGCCGATGGCATCGGCGCGCTGTTCGACGATCTGCTGGCCAGTCCGGGAACGCTGCTGCTATGGCATTCGGTATTCATGGTGCTGGTCATCGGCATCGTTGCTCGCGGCGTGACCTTGGGCCTGGAGGGGGCGGTACGCACCCTGATGCCGGCTCTGGGCATCATATTGGTAGTGCTGGTGGGCTACGGTCTCTTTTCGGGCTATTTCGGCGAAGCCCTCGTCTTCATGTTCAACCCCGATTGGGGAGCACTGGACGGCGACGTGGTGCTGGCCGCCATGGGGCAGGCGTTCTTCACCCTGTCGCTGGGGATGGGCATCATGATGGCTTACGGCTCCTATCTCGGAGCGGACGTCGACCTGCTCGGCACCGCCCGTACAGTGATCATCCTCGATACGCTGTTCGCCCTGATCGCGGGCCTGGCGATCTTCCCCATCGTGTTCGCCAACGGCCTCGATCCGAGTTCGGGGCCGGGCTTGATCTTCGTGACCCTGCCCCTGGCCTTCGGCAACATGACCGGTGGCGTGATCATCGGGCTGCTGTTCTTCCTGCTGCTCACCTTCGCGGCCTTGACCTCGGCGATCTCGCTGCTCGAACCGGTCGTGGAGACCGTCGAGGAGCGTACGCCGCTGTCCCGGGTCGGTGCGACGCTGGTGGCCGGAGCGGCGACCTGGGCCCTGGGCATCGCGGCGCTGCTCTCCTTCAATGCCTGGTCCGAGGTCAGCATTCTGGGGCTGAGCATCTTCGACTTCCTGGACACACTGACCAGCAAGTACCTGCTGCCCTTGACCGGCCTGCTGGCGGTGGTATTCGTCGGCTGGTTCCTGGATGGCGACAAGGTGCGCCGAGAGCTGAGACTCGGGGAGACCGGAAGCAAGTTGTGGACCTTGATCACCCGTTTTATTGCGCCCATCGGGGTCGTGGTGGTCTTTATCAGCAGTTTGTAGGAGGGCGGACCAGCCCCGACACGCCATTTCGGCCCCGACCGATCGGGCCGAAATGGCAATGCCGAGCGTGGCGTCAGCGCGGCACGGCAGGACTACTGCATGAGATCGTCGAAGTCGGCGATATCGCGCTCGAGACGCTTTATCTCGTTATGCATCTCGATGCCGCGGCGGGCCCTGAGATAACGGACGGTGGCGTTCTGCTTGCGCGATTCATGATCGGCGACTTCAAGGTCCATGAAAATGTCGAGGAGTTCACGTTTCACGGCGCCAAGCTGTTGCGTTGCGTTAGGCATGATCGACTCTCCTTTCTTCTTGCGGTGTCACTGTGACAGCTTTTTTACTATACCCCAGTTGACAAAACCGCGACATTGGCGTCCAAGAACGCGTTTTAACGCTTGATTGCCGGTGCAGGGTCGGTCAGCCTGAGCGGACGCGATCGCGACCCGGCGGCTGCCTTCCGTTCGTCAGGGCGCTACTTTCCATGCCGCAAGGCCATCACCGAGGAGCCCGCCGTGAGCCGTGCCCTGTTCGATGAAATGAGACGTCGCATGGAGCTGTTCCGGCGCTCCGAGCAGAAGGTCGCGCGCTTCGTGCTGCGCAATCCCGATGAAGTGATCCACATGCGCATCGTCGATCTGGCTACCGAAGCCAAGGTCAGCGAGCCGACGGTGGTGCGTTTCTGTCGCGCGCTGGGCTGCGACGGCTTCCAGGACTTCAAGCTCAAGCTGGCGCAGATGCTGGCCACCGGCAGCCAGTTCGCGCAGTTCTCGATGAACGACAGCGACAGCGTCGCCGAGTTTTCCCACAGCATCTTCGATTCCACCGTGGGCACGCTGCTGTCGATACGCGATCGCCTCGACAACGAGGCGCTGGGCCGCGCGGTCAACGCCCTGGCGATGGCCAACCGGGTGGAATTCTATGGCTTCGGGGCGTCGGGGGCGGTGGCCTTCGATGCCCAGCACAAGTTCTTCCGCCTGCAGATCTCGACATCGGCCTATGCCGACCCGCACATGCAGAACATGTCGGCGGCGACCCTCAAGGAGGGCGACGTGGTGGTGGCCATCTCGCAGACCGGGCGCACCCGGGCGCTGGTCGACAGCGTGCGCCTGGCGCGCGAGACCGGGGCCACGGTGATCGGCCTGTGTCCCAGCGCTACGCCGCTGGCCGAGGAAGTCGGCCTGCCGCTGTATATCGACGTCCACGAGGACACCGAGATCTACACGCCGATGAGCTCGCGCATCGCTCATCTGGTGCTGATCGACGTGCTGGCGGTGGGCGTGGCCAAGACCCGCGGGCCGCATCTCACCGAGCAACTCAAGGCGGTCAAGCGCAGCCTCAATCCGCTGCGCTTTCCCGAACAGGAATCATAAGCTGTAAGCTATAAGCTATAAGCTATAAGCTATATGTTAAAACCTGGCACAAGCTACATGGCTTACGGCTTACGGCTTACGGCTTACGGCTTACGGCTTACGGCTTGCGGCTTGCGGCTTGCGGCTTGCGGCTTGCGGCTTGCGGCTTGCGGCTTGCGGCTTACGGCTTGCGGCTTGCGGCTCCCCGCCGAAGGCGGCGGATATGCTAAGCTGGGCGTCCATTTCGACACCCCGAACATTCCCATGGACGACGTTTCGCCGGGCGACGTTTCGCCGCTTCTCGACGCTCTCAACCCTGCCCAGCGCGAGGCCGTCAGCGCACCGATGGGCAACATGCTGGTGCTGGCCGGCGCCGGCTCGGGCAAGACCCGGGTGCTGGTTCACCGCATCGCCTGGCTGATGCAGGTCGAGCAGCTCTCGCCCTACGCGATTCTCGCCGTGACCTTCACCAACAAGGCGGCCCGCGAGATGCGCACCCGCCTCGAGGCGCTGCTGGGCCTGTCGTTGCGCAACATCTGGGTCGGCACCTTCCACTCCATCGCCCATCGCCTGCTGCGCACCCACTGGCAGGACGCGAGGCTGCCCCAGCACTTCCAGATCATCGATAGCGACGACCAGCTGCGCCTGATCAAGCGGCTGCTCAAGGACCACGACATCGACGACGAGCGCTATCCGCCGCGTCAGGTCCAGCATTTCATCTCGGGCTGCAAGGAGGAGGGCCTGCGTGCGCACCAGGTGCAGACCCACGGCGACGTCTACCTGGGCCAGATGGTCGAACTCTACGAGCGCTACCAGCTGACCTGCGAGCGCGGCGGGCTGGTCGACTTCGGCGAACTGCTGCTCAGAAGCCTCGAGCTGTTGCGCGACAATCCGCGGCTGCTGGCCCACTACCGCGAGCGCTTCGCCCACCTGCTGGTCGACGAGTTCCAGGACACCAACACCCTGCAGTACGCCTGGCTCAAGCTGCTGGCCGGCGACAGCGCCGGGCTCACCGTGGTCGGCGATGACGATCAGTCGATCTACGGCTGGCGCGGGGCACGGGTCGAGAACATCCGCCGCTTCGAGCAGGAGTTCGCCAATACCCGTACCGTGCGTCTCGAGCAGAACTACCGCTCGACCAGCGCGATCCTCGATGCCGCCAACGCGCTGATCAGCCACAATGCCGGGCGCATGGGCAAGGAGCTGTGGACCGCCGGCGCCAAGGGCGAGCCGATCTCGGTGTATGCCGGCGTCAACGACCTGGACGAGGCGCGCTTCATCGTCGACACCATCAAGGCCAAGCTCGACGAGGGCTTCAATCGCCGCGAAGTGGCGATCCTGTATCGCTCCAATGCCCAGTCGCGGGTGCTCGAGGAGACACTGATCCGCCAGGGCATGCCGTATCGCATCTACGGCGGCCAGCGCTTCTACGAGCGCCTGGAGATCAAGAACGCACTGGCCTACCTGCGCCTGCTGATCAACCGCGAGGACGACGCCTCGCTGGAGCGAGTGATCAACGTGCCGGCGCGCGGCATCGGCACCCGCACCGTGGAGATCCTGCGCGAGCGGGCCCGCGATCACGGCGTCTCGCTGTGGCAGGCGCTGCATGACAGCGTCAGCGACGGCACCTGCAAGGGCCGCGCCGGCAACGCGCTCACGGCGTTCGCCAACCTGATCGAGCGTCTCGACAACGAGACCGCGGGAATGGCGCTTTACGAGATCATCACCCACGTCAACGCGGTCACCGGGCTGATCGAGCACCACCGCAGCGATAAGGGCGAGAAGGGCAGTCAGTCCAAAGGAGAAATGCGGGTCGAGAACCTCGAGGAACTGGTCAACGCCGCGCGGGCCTTCACCCAGGGCGACGCCATGAACCTCGCGGAAGTCGGCGAGGGCAGCGCGGCGCTTGCGCCGTTTCTTGCCGAGGCGGCGCTCAACGCCGGCGATCACGAGGCCGACGAGTTCGAGGACTGCGTGCAGTTGATGACCCTGCACTCGGCCAAGGGTCTGGAGTTCCCCATCGTGTTCGTCGCCGGCGTCGAGGAAGGGCTGTTCCCGCACAAGATGTCGCTGGAAGAGCCGGGGCGCCTCGAGGAGGAGCGCCGGTTGTGCTACGTCGGCGTGACCCGCGCCATGCACAAGCTCTACCTGACCCACGCCGAGATGCGTCGCCTGCATGGCAAGGAAACCTTCCAGCGCCCGTCGCGATTCATCCGCGAACTGCCCGAGGAACTGCTCGAGGAGGTGCGCCTGCGCGGCCAGATCTCGCGTCCGGTCACCGCGACGCGCGCGGGGCGCGGCCTGTCGCAGCAGACCACGGTCTCGGCCGGCGACGACCTGCCCGCGCTGTCGCTGGGCCAGCGGGTCAGCCATCCGCTGTTCGGCGAAGGCGTGATCCTCAATGCCGAGGGTCAGGGCGAGCGGGCCCGGGTTCACGTCAGCTTCGAGGGCGAAGGCGACAAGTGGCTGGTGCTGGGCTTCGCCAAGTTGACGCCGCTCTGACGCCATGCCCAGACGCCGCCTATTCGCTTGCCCCTGAAAACGCCCTTCGCGCATACTCCGAAACGGAGCTTTGCGCCCCTCGGGGGCCAAACAGAACAATCACCTGGAGTCACGCCCGTGATGCAACGTCGCAAGTTTCTTACCGCGCTCGGCGCCGGTGCCGCCGGCGCGGTCGCCGCCCCCTTCGTTTCCACCGCTCGCGCGCAGGACACCGTGCGCTGGAAGATGGTCACCTCCTGGCCCAAGAATTTTCCGGCGCTGGGTACCGGCGCCAACGATTTCGCCAAGCGCATCGGCGAGCTGTCCGGCGGACGCATGCAGGTCGATGTCTATGGCGCCGGCGAGATGGTTCCCGCCCTGGAAGTGTTCGACGCGGTGTCGTCGGGCACCGCACAAATGGGCCACTCGGCCTCCTACTATTGGCTCGGCAAGGTTCCGGCGGCGCAATATTTCACCGCCGTGCCGTTCGGCATGAACACCACCGAAACCAACGCCTGGCTGTACCAGGGCGGCGGCTTGAAACTGTGGGACGACCTCTACGCCGAGTACAATCTCAAGCCGTTCGCGGTGGGCAACACCGGCACTCAGATGGCCGGCTGGTTCAAGCAGGAGATCGACTCGCTGGAGGACATGCAGGGGCTCAAGATCCGCCTTCCCGGGCTTGCCGGCGAGGTCATGAACCGCATCGGCGCCACGGCGCTGACCATTCCCGGTTCGGAGATCTTCACCTCGATGCAGACCGGCGTGCTCGACGCCGCCGACTGGGTAGGGCCCTACAACGACCTGGCCTTCGGTCTGTATCAGGTTGCTGACTACTACTACACCTCGGCATGGAACGAGCCCAGCGCGATACTCGAGGGAACCGTCAATCTCGAGGCCTGGCAAGCGCTGCCCGACGATCTCAAGATCGTGGTCGCCGAGGCGGCGCGCAGCGCCAATCTGGCGATGATCGATGAATTCACATTGCGCAACGCCGAGGCGCTCAAGACGCTGGTCGACGAGCATGGCGTCAAGCTGCGCTCGCTGCCCGACGACGTGCTCAAGGCGCTGTACGGGGCCTCGCAGAAGGTGCTCGAGAAGCAGGCGGCAAGCGATCCCGCCTCGGCCAAGATCTATGAGTCGTATCGCGCCTTCCAGCAGCGCATTCGGCCGTACACCGATATCGGCGAGTTCGCCTATCTCAAGAACCGCGCCTTGGTGCGCGGCTAGGCGGCCGGGGTCAGGGCTCGGTCGGTACCGCGCGGATGCGCCCGTTGTCGTCCAGCGCGACCATCACGAAGCGTGCCTCGGTAACCTTGTAGAGCTCGTCGGGGTTGCGTTCGTGGGGCGAGCGTATCCATACCTCGGCATCGATGGTGATCGAGCTGTGACCGATATCGCGCACGGCGGTGAAGATGTTGACCACCGAGCCGATACGCACCGGGCACAGAAAATCCATCGATTCGACGGCCACCGTGGCGGTGCGCCCATGGGCCAGGCGGCCGGCGCACAGCTCGGCGGCCTGGTCCATTTGATCGATCAACCAGCCGCCGCTGATATCGCCGTAGAAATTGGTGTCCTGGCGCCGCGCCAGGACCTTCAGGGTCAGATCGCCCTGCGGGGCCGGTACGTCATCGAGGTCGGTCATGCTCGCTCCTATCCAGCGCTTGTTGTTATCCACCTGCTCGGCCTCATCTTAAACGGCGGGCGGCCCGCTCGACCACTCTCCCATCGGCCCCGGCGACGTGGCAAGTGCGCTGCCACTGGTGTCGACGGTGATCGGGGCTTAACCTGACTGCAATATTTCTGCGGCAACATCTGCGGGCACATCACCGTGGCCTGCATCGCGAGGAGCTTCGCTAGCGTTGTCTGACATCCACAGCTGTCCACTCATTCGCGCCTGACGCGCACCGAAAATTACATCACCGGCCGCCTGAACTGAGCGTTTACAAACCCTCGCGGCCCCGGAGGAAACATGGATATCACCAGCGATACTCACAGTCAGCACATTTCCAACCAGTTCAACCAGGAGCTCGAGGCGCTCAAGACCCATTTGATGGCGATGGGCGGGCTGGTCGAGAAGCAGGTCCAGGACGCCATCTCGGCGCTGCTCGAGGGCGACAGCCGGCTGGCCGAGCAGGTCCGCGACAACGACACCGCGGTCAACGACATGCAGCTCAGGATCGACGAGGAGTGCACCCGGGTGCTGGCGCGCCGCCAGCCGGCGGCCTCCGACCTGCGCCTGGTGCTGGCGGTGATTCGCGCCACCTCGGATCTCGAGCGGATCGGCGACGAGGCCAACAAGATCGCCCGCAACGCGCTGGCACTGGCCGAATCGGGGCGCTCGGCGCGCGGCTTCGTCGAAGTCCGCCACATCAGCGAGCACGTGCGCGGCATGGTCCGCGACGCGCTGACCGCCTTCGCCCGTTTCGATACCGAACTGGCGCTCAAGGTGGTCCGCGAGGACGACGCGGTGGACAGCGAATACACCTCGGCGATGCGCTCGCTGGTGACCTTCATGATGGAGGACCCGCGCTCGATCACCTCGATCTTGAGCGTGATGTGGATCCTGCGCGCGCTGGAGCGCATCGGCGATCACGCCGACAATCTCGCCGAGTACGTCATCTACCTGGTCAAGGGCCTGGACATTCGCCATAGCGACGTCGGCGCGCTTGACGAGCAGGGGTTGGGCAGTAAAGGTTAGGCCTCGTCCGCCGCCGCGCTGGCGGCCTACTTGTACGTCGGCCTACGGATCGCTGTCATGCTCAACGCCTTTGGCGCCCTGGCGCAGGGCACCCGGCTGGTACTCTCGCCGGGCCTGCGCCGTTACGTGTTTCTGCCGGTCGTCGCCAACCTGGCGCTCTACGTCGGCACCATCGTCTATCTGCTGAACAATTTCGGCGGCTGGCTCGATTACTGGATGCTCAAGGTGCCGGGCTGGCTCAGCTGGCTCGAGTGGCTGATCTGGCCGCTGCTGGTGGTCAGCCTGGTGGTGGTGGCGTTCTTCACCTTCACGCTGGTCTCCAGCCTGATCGCCGCGCCGTTCTACGGCTTTCTCGCCGAGAAGGTCGAGATCCGGCTCACTGGCCAACCGCCCGTCGACGAGCGCAGCCTGATGCGCGGCGGGCTCGACGCGCTGGGCCGCGAACTCATCAAGCTGGGTTACATCCTGCCGCGCATGGCGCTGCTGTTCCTGATCGGCTTCGTGCCCGGACTCAACCTGGCGATGCCGTTCCTGTGGGCGGCGTTTTCGGCGTGGATGATGGCGATCACCTACCTCGATTACCCCATGGACAACAATCGCGTGGCCTTCGCCGACATGCGCCGCCGGCTGCGCGCGCGCTGGTGGCCGACGCTGACCTTCGGTGGCTGGGTGCTGGCGGCGACCTGGCTGCCGCTGATCAATCTGATACTGCTGCCCGGCGCGGTGGCCGGGGCGGTGTTGATGTGGCAGCAGCACTATCGCCAGCTGCCGGTGCGTACGTGAGTCACTAGCTTACTTTCGAACTCGGCTCGGCCATGCTCGGGGCGGTCATCAACGCGCTTGGATGCACGTCCATGCGCGATCCATAGCGTGTGCGCCTTGCCTATGCCTGCCTGAAGGCTTTCTGGCGTTTCGACGGGCTCCCGGAGCCTCGAGCATTTCCGCTATACTCCAGGCATTTTTTCTTACCGCGGCCGGGCACCGCGCCGGCCGGATTTTCACAGAGAGCAGTCACCGTCATGGCCAAAGCGCAAGCAAGCAACAAGCCCGCCAAGGGCTTTGAAGAAACCCTGTGGGACAGCGCCAACAAGCTGCGCGGCAGTGTGGAATCGGCCGAGTACAAGCACGTGGTGCTGAGCCTGATCTTTCTGAAGTTCATCAGCGACAAGTTCGAGCAGCAAAAGCAGCGCGTGATCGACCACTACGGCGCGGACTACGTCGACATGGTCGACTTCTACGCTCAGGACAACGTCTTCTATCTGCCGGAAGAGGCGCGCTGGGAATACATCCAGAAAAACGCCAAGCAGGACAACCTGGCGCTTACGATCGACACCGCCATGCGCACGGTGGAGAAGAACAACGCGACGCTTGCCGGCGCCTTGCCCGACAACTACTTTTCGCGGCTCGATCTGAGCGCCAGCAAGCTCGCCTCGCTGATCGACACCATCGACAATATCGAGACCATCGCCAAGGCGCAGCACCAGAGCGAAGAGGATATCGTCGGACGGGTCTACGAGTATTTTCTCGGCAAGTTTGCCGCCAACGAGGGCCAGCGCGGCGGCGAATTCTATACCCCCAAGAGCGTGGTGACGCTGCTGGTGGAGATGCTCGAACCCTATCAGGGCAAGATCTACGACCCCTGCTGCGGGTCGGGCGGAATGTTCGTGCAGTCGCTCAAGTTCATCGAGGCGCACAAGGGTAGCCGCCTCGCCGTCTCGATCTACGGGCAGGAGTACGCCAACACCACCCGCAAGCTGGCCAAGATGAACCTCGCGATTCGCGGCATCGCCGGCAACCTGGGCGAAGCGGCGGCGGACAGCTTCTTTCGCGACCAGCACCCCGATCTCAAGGCCGATTTCATCCTCGCCAACCCGCCCTTCAACCAGAGCCAATGGCGCGCCCCGGCCGAGTTGACCGACGACCCGCGCTGGGCCGACTTCGACGTGCCGCCCACCGGCAACGCCAACTACGCCTGGATCTTGCACATGCTCTCCAAGCTGAGCCACCAGGGCGCGGCCGGTTTCGTGATGGCCAACGGCTCGATGAGTTCGAGCACCAGCGGCGAGGGCAAGATTCGCCAGCAACTGATCGAGGATGACCTGGTCGAGTGCATGATCGCGCTGCCGGGGCAGCTGTTCTTCACCACCCAGATTCCGGTCTGCCTGTGGTTCCTCACCAACAGCAAGCAGGCCAACGCGGCGAAAGGCTACCGCGACCGCGAGGATGAAACGCTGTTCATCGACGCCCGCCAGCTGGGCAGCATGATCAGCCGCAAGCAGAAGGACCTGAGCGACGACGACATCGCCACCATCGCCCGCACCTTCCACGCCTGGCGCGGCCAGCCGGAGGCCGGCGTCTATGAAGACATCGCCGGTTTCTGCAAGAGCGCGAGCTTCGACGAGATCAAGGGTCACGATTTCGTGCTCACCCCCGGGCGCTACGTCGGCGCCGCCGAAGTCGAGGACGACGGCATTCCCTTCGAGACCAGGATGGCCGAACTGACGACCCGGCTCGGCGAGCAGTTTGCCGAGTCGGCGAAATTGGAGAAGCAGATCAAGCAGAATCTGGCGGGGTTGGGTTATGGAATTTAAATGGCTAGAAACCCAATTAGGCGAGTTTATAGAATTGAAGAGGGGCTACGATCTTCCTAACAAAGATCGTGCAGAGGGAGATGTTGAAATTATCTCTTCATCTGGGTCGAGCGGCTTTCACTCTAAAGCAAAGGTGAAAGGGCCCGGAGTTGTAACAGGTCGATATGGAACCATCGGTAAAGTTTTTTATTCTGAAAGCGATTTCTGGCCATTAAACACAACGCTCTATGTAAAAGATTTCAAAGGCAATCATCCTGAGTTTGTTTATTATTTTTTAAAAACACTGAATTTCTTGCAGTATAGCGACAAAGCTGCAGTTCCTGGGGTTAATAGAAACCATCTGCATAAAACTTGGATTAAAGTGCCTGCAGATTCCTCAGGTCAAAGAAAAATAGCTGAGAGCTTATCTGCTCTAGACAAAAAAATCACTCTCAACACACAAATCAACCAGACCCTCGAACAGATGGCCCAGGCGCTGTTCAAAAGCTGGTTCGTCGACTTCGACCCGGTGATCGACAACGCGCTGGAAGCGGGTAACCCGATTCCCGAGCCGCTGGCGGAGCGCGCTGCCAAGCGGCAGGCAATGTGGGCCGCTGACAATGAGGCGGCTCCTGAGCGCCTGCCGGCCGAGACGCGCCGGCTATTTCCCGATCGGTTCGAGGAAGATGAGGCGTTGGGATGGGTGCCGGCGGGATGGAGTAGTGGCTGTATAAGCGATATTAGCGAGATAAATGCTAAGTCATGGACGGCTAAAAACAGCCCGCCCTCTGTTGAATACGTCGATTTAGCAAATACTAAAAACGGTGTTATTGAAGAAACAGCTTGTTTTGGTTTTGATGAGGCACCCTCGCGTGCTCGTCGAGTACTGTCTCCGGGAGATACTATTGTTGGCACTGTTCGCCCCGGCAATCGTTCCTATGCACTTATCGGAGAAGCTCATGGTCAGCTAACGGGTAGCACTGGATTTGCAGTATTGACACCAAAATCAAAAGAATTGGTTGAGTTTGTATATCTGGCGATAACTAGGGACGAGGTTATAGAAGAATTTGCGCGCCTAGCTGATGGCGGGGCGTACCCTGCAATAAAGCCGTCGGTCGTTACAGAAGTTAAAATTGTAATTCCTGGGTATAGTGTGTTGCTTTGCTTTAATAAATTGCTGGCCCCGATGTTTACAAAGCGCCAATCCAATTTTTGCGATAATTACACTTTAAAAAAACTCCGCGACACCCTGCTCCCCAAGCTGCTCTCCGGCGAACTCCAGTTGCCGGACGCCGAAGCGGCGGTTGACGCCGCGCTGGAGGCGGAAACCGCATGAACCAGACCACCCGCGTGCGCTGAGCGCTGCGGCTCAAGGCCCGAATAGATAAGCCGATAATTCTATGTTGATCCAATAACAGACGGCGTGAGTGCATGAAGTTCACCGAAGCGAAACTGGAAGCGGCCATCATCGCCCTGCTCGGCGAGCAGGGCTATCCCCACCGGCTGGGCGCGAGCATCGAGCGCGCACCGGACGCCGTGCTGATCGAGGCCGATCTGCGCGACTTCCTGCAAATGCGCTACGGTGATGCCGGCATTACCCCGGGCGAAATCGAATCGGTCATCGCGCGCCTCAAGGGGCTTTCGCCGGGCGATCTTTACGAGAGCAACAAGACCTTCTGCGGCTGGCTGGCGGATGGCTTTGTGCTCAAGCGTGAAGATCCCGCCCGACAGGATCTGCACGTTCAGCTGTTCGACGACGCGGGGCTCGAACGGCTCGGCGCCCGGCCCCATGCCGAGCCACTGGCGCAGGTGGCCGAGCCGCCGGAGGCGTATACGGCGGACACCAACCGCTATGCGCTGGTCAGCCAGTTGAAGATCGAGGGCAAGGAGAACGTCCGCATTCCCGATGCAATTCTCTATATCAATGGCCTGCCGCTGGTGGTGTTCGAGTTCAAGAGCGCCATCGGCGAGCATCAGACCTCCATTTTTGAAGCCTACAAACAGCTGACCGTTCGCTACCGGCGCGATATTCCCCAGCTTTTCGTCTTCAACGCGCTGTGCGTGATCAGCGACGGCGTGAATTCGCGAATGGGCAGCCTCTTTGCGCCCTACGAGTCCTTCTATAGCTGGCGCAAGGTGAGCGGCTTCGATTCCGTCGACAAGGAGGGTATCGATTCGCTGCACACCATGCTGCGGGGGCTTTTCGACCGGGATCGGCTGCGGCTGGTACTGCGCGATTTCATCTTCTTTCCCGACAAGTCCCATCAGGACGAGAAGATCGTCTGCCGCTATCCGCAGTTCTATGCGGTCAACAAGCTCTATCACAGCATCATGGCCGCACAGCGGCCCGCGGGCGATGGCAAGGGCGGCACCTATTTCGGCGCGACCGGTTGTGGCAAGAGTTACACCATGCAGTTTCTGGCCCGGCGCTTGATGAAGAGCCTGGCGTTTGCAAGCCCGACCCTCGTGCTGATCACCGATCGCGCGGACCTCGATGACCAGCTGTCGCGGCAGTTCACCAACGTGCGGGGCTATATCGGTGATGACACTATCGTCGAGGTCCAGAGCCGTGAGCATCTACGCGAGCAGCTGGCCGGACGCCGCAGCGGTGGCGTGTTCCTGACCACGATCCACAAGTTCACCGAAGACACGAAGCTTCTGACCGAGCGCAGCAACGTGATCTGCATCTCGGATGAAGCGCACCGCAGCCAGATCAATCTGGATCAAAAGGTGCAGATCACCGAACAGGGGGTGCGCAAGGCCTACGGCTTCGCCTTCTATCTGCACCGCTCGCTGCCCAACGCCACCTACGTCGGTTTCAGCGGCACGCCGATCGACGCCACGCTGGACGTGTTCGGCGCGGTGGTCGACAGCTACACCATGAGCGAGTCGGTCAACGACGAGATCACCGTGCGCATCGTCTATGAAGGTCGCGCCGCCAAGGTGACGCTGGACGATGCCCGGCTGCGCAAAATCGAAAGCTATTACGACGAGTGCGCCAAGGCCGGCAGCAACGAGCATCAGATCGAGGAGAGCAAGAAGGCGATGGCCTCGATGAACTCGATTCTGGGCGATTCGGATCGTATCCGGGTGCTGGCCGAGGATTTCGTGGCCCACTACGAGCGTCGCCTGGAAGAAGGCTCGACCGTGCGCGGCAAGGCGATGTTCGTCTCCAGTAGCCGCGAAATCGCCTGGCAGCTTTACCAGGAGATTCAGGCATTGCGGCCTGGGTGGTTCGAGGTCAGAGACTTCGAAGCGGGCAACGAACCCACCGCAATCGAGCGTGAGAAGCTCAAGCCCATGGCGCGGGTCAACCTGGTCATGACGCGGGGCAAGAACGACGCGAAAGCGCTCTACGATCTGCTCGGCAGCAAGGAGTACCGCAAGACGCTGGATCTACAGTTCAAGAACGAGAAGTCCAACTTCAAGATCGCCATCGTGGTCGATATGTGGCTGACCGGCTTCGATGTGCCGAGCCTCGACACGCTGTATATCGACAAACCCGTGCAGCGCCACAACCTGATCCAGACCATCTCGCGGGTCAATCGCAACTACGCGGGCAAGGACAAGGGCCTGGTAGTCGATTACATCGGCATCAAGCGTCAGATGAATCAGGCGCTGGCGCAGTTCTCGAAGGCCGATGAAACCAGCTTCGAAGATATCCAGACCTCGCTGATCGCGGTGAAGAACGATCTGGATCTGCTGGCGACATTGATGCATGGCTTCGACGACAGCGGCTATTTCCAGGGCGAGCCGTTGGTCCAGCTCGATTGCCTCAACCGTGCTGCCGAATTCGTGCTGAGTGTGGGCAAGCGCGAAAAGCGCTTCATGACGTTGGTCAAACGGCTCAAGACGGCTTATGACGTCTGTTGTGGCAGCGAGAAGCTGAGTCAGGTTGAGCGCGATCGGGTGCATTTCCATCTCGCGGTGCGTTCGATCGTCTTCAAGCTGACCAAGGGCGACGCGCCGGATACCGCGCAGATGAATGCCCGGGTGCGGGAGATGATCAGTGAAGCGCTGCGCGCTGACGGCGTCGAAGCGGTTTTTGCGCTGGGCGAGGAGAGCGCCGAGAAGATCGATCTCTTCGACGAGGATTACTTGGCCCGCCTGGACAAGATCAAGCTGCCCAATACCAAGATTGAGCTACTGAAGCAGCTGCTGGCAAAAGCGCTCAACGAGTTCAAGAAGACCAACCAGCACAAGGCGATCGAGTTCTCGAAGAAGTTTCGCTCACTGGTGGAACTCTACAACGAGCGCAAGGAAGATGACGCCTTTACCAGCGAGGTCCATCAGGAGGCGGTCGATAGTTTCCTGGAACTGATGGAGCAACTGAAGCAGGAGATGGGCTCGTTCGAAGCACTGGGGATTACCGTCGAGGAGAAGGCGTTCTACGACATCCTCAAGGCCGTCGCGGTGAAGTACCAGTTCCCCTATGAAGAACAGCGGCTGCTCACCCTGGCGGCCGAGGTCAAGGCGGTCGTCGATGACAAGACGAAGTACCCGGACTGGAACAACCGGCAGGACATCAGGGCTTCGCTCCGCGTCGAGCTGATCATGCTGTTGTCCAGAAACGGCTATCCCCCGGTAACCCACGCCGAAGTCTATCGAGACGTGTTCGAGCAGGCGGAAAACTTCAAGAAATACAGTGCATAGGCAACTACTGAGCGAAGAATTTTGCTTGCCTGCCTGTAAGGCATGGCAGCGTCTCGTCGCCTTCCGGCAGACCGGCTTCAGTCATCCTCAACCCTCGGCCGGGAACAATCGCGGATCGGGGGGGAACTCGAAGTGGGTCAACGTGACCTTGGCCGCGTCGGGATGGAGCGGGTTGAAAAGGTAGTTGCAGTTGTGGGGGACGATCACGGTTGGCACTTGCAGCAGCAGGGTCTTCGCTTCCTTCAGCCAGGCATCGCCGATGCCTCGGGTGGTAGCCGGCTCGTCGCTCCATTGTGCCGGCAGGCTGCCGCGGGCATCTCGCACACTGGCGATTTGGGGCAGATCGACACGCAGCAGCGTGAACGCCTCCGGCAGCTCATCCAGGCTCAGCTCGAAATGCACGAGCACCTCCAGGAGAGCGGTGGCCGGACAATCGGCAAGGTACACGACCGGGCGCCCCTTATGGTGCCAGCGCCCCGCTACCTGGGTCCCACCAATGCCGGAAAGATCCTTGAAATTCGAGATGCGCCACAGGGTTTGCCTCGTCACGCGGCGAACCCATGGCGTAGCTGCTCCAGGAGCTGCCCGGCGGCAATGTAGCCTGGCGTTGTCGCGATGGCCTCCAGGGCGCTGATGCCACCCAGCGCTTTTCTGGGCTTCTGCAACCATCGGGAGGCTTTCTCCTGACTGCCAAAGACCTCCTCGGCGAGCAGAATGATCCTGCCGGCGCGATACAGGCGATCGCCTTCCGCCGGGGAGAGCGTCTCGCCCCGGGAGCGGCGATGGCTCAGCGTGCGCGGCTTTATAATGCCCAGACCCACGACGTCTACCCCATGCTTGGCTAGCCGGTCGAGGGCCACCAGTGGCACTCCTTGGCGGATCAGTTCATCGGCCTGCACGCCACGACGCCCACCCATGAGCAGGGTGACTTCGTTTTCAACGTCGCTATCGAGTGCTTGCATATTCAACTTCCAGGCTCTGGCAATATGCCTAAGAGAATAAGGCATGTTGCCGAAACGCCCAAGTCGCTCTCAATCGGTGCTCATCAATCGATGCCCATGCAGCCAGTGGTCTTGGGATCACACCTAATCGGACGTGCTGCGCATGGCGTTCGGCGTTTCGCCGGCTTCCGGCAGGTATAGCCGCGCGGCGGGAAACACGCAGCGAAACAGCGCGCCTTTGCCGGGCTGCGAGACGATCTCCAGCTGCGCGTCGTGGCGCAGCAGCACGTGCTTGACGATCGCCAGCCCCAGCCCGGTGCCGCCGGTGGCCTTGCTGCGGCCCTGATCGACGCGGTAGAAGCGCTCGGTCAGTCGCGGGATATGCACCGGGTCGATGCCTTCGCCGTTGTCCTCGACCTCCAGGGCGGCGCCGTCCCGCCAGGGCCGCCAGCGCAGCGTGATGGTCGATTCCGGCGGCGTGTAGCGCACCGCGTTGAAGGCCAGGTTGGACAGCGCGCTGTGCAGTTCCTGCTCGATGCCGGCGAGTCCCCGGTGCGTGTCGGTCTCGATGCGCACGACATGCCCTGCTTCGCTCAGCGCGCGGGTATCGGCGGCGACCTGCTCGAGCAGCGCGGCGACGTCGACGCGGCTTTCCTGTTCCAGGCGATGATCGGTTTCCAGCCGCGACAATAGCAGCAGGTCGTTGACCAGATTCTGCATGCGCGTGGTCTGCTCCTGCATCTGGGTCAGGCCGCGTTGCCAGCGCGGCGGCAACTGCTCCTCCGGCATGTCCTCGGTCAGGGCGGCGTAGGTTTCCAGGTAGCCGGAAAGCACGGTCAGCGGCGTGCGCAGCTCGTGGGAAACGTTGGCGACGAAGTCGCGGCGCATCTGCTCGAGGCGGTGCAGGCGGGTGATGTCGCGAGCCATCACCAGCCGTTCGTCGTCGCCGTAGAGAGTGATCTGAAACTGCAGGATCAGGTCGTCGCGCAGCGGCGAGGGCAGTGTCAGCGGCTCGCGGTAGTCGCGAGCATTGAAATAGTCGACGAAACGCGGCGAACGCAGCAGGTTGGTGATGTGCTGGCCGCGATCGTGGCGGGTCTGCAGGCCGAGCATGCGCTCGGCGGCGCTGTTCCACCACTCCAGGTCGCCACGGCTGTCGAGCATCACCACGCTGTCGCGCATCGCCTCGGAGGATTCCTGGACGCGGCGGATCACGTCGCGCAGGCGCTGCTGGGTCAGCCGCTGGCTCTTCTGGTACTTGTACAGCCGATCGAACAGATCGCCCCACACGCCGCTGCCCACCGGCGGCTCGCGCCCGGGATGATAGGTCAACCAGACGTACAGCTCGCGCAGATGGCGCAGGTGAATGAACAAGAACAGCCCCAGCCCGACCGCCAGCCCCCAGCCCGGCTCGCCGAGCACCCAGCCCAACAGCCCCAGCCCGCCGACCAGATAGCCCAGCCGCCAGAGTTCGTTGGTCCAGTAGTACATCGCGGTCCCTCAGAGTCTGGCCGAGAAGCGATAGCCGGTCCCGCGCACGGTCTGGATCAGGTGCTGATGGGGCTCGCCGAGCGCCTTGCGCAGGCGGCGGATATGCACGTCGACGGTGCGCTCCTCGACGTAGACGTTGCCGCCCCACACCTGGTCGAGCAGTTGGCCGCGGGTATAGGCGCGCTCCTGGTGGGTCATGAAGAACTGCAGCAGGCGGTACTCGGTGGGGCCGATCTCCAGCGACTGGCCATGCGCGGAGACCCGATGGCTGGCCGGGTCGAGCGTGAGTCCCTCGACCTCGACCGCGTCCTCGATACCGCGCGGCGTGGTCCGGCGCAGCACCGCCTTGAGCCGGGCGACCAGCTCGCGCGGCGAGAACGGCTTGGTGATGTAGTCGTCGGCGCCGGCCTCGAGGCCGAGGATCTTGTTGTCCTCCTCGCTCTTGGCGGTGAGCAGGATGATCGGCAGCTCGGCGGTGGTTTCCTCGCGCTTGAGCCGCCGCGCCAGCTCGATGCCGCTGGTGCCGGGCATCATCCAGTCGAGCAGCAGCAGATCGGGCTGATCGTCGACGATCAGGGCGTGGGCGCTCTGCGCGTTGTCGGCCTCGAGCACGCGATAATCGGCCATCTCCAGCGCCACGGCAATCATCTCGCGGATCGCGGACTCGTCATCGACGATCAGTACGGTCTTGGATGTCATGTTGCCGGGCCTCCACCAATGACAGGTCGATGACGATTACACCGTCTCGACATGACAAGCTTGTGACAAGCGCCGCGCCGCTGCAATCCTGGCGTGGCGGGAAGTCACCCGGCGCTCGGCCACAGCGTCAACGCCAGGCCGGCCCACAGCACCAGTCCCGCCCAGTGGTTGTTGAGAAACGCCCGGAAGCAGCGCTCCCGCGAGCGCTCGCGAATCAGCCAGTGCTGGTAGACGAAGATCAGCGCCATGGCCGCGAGGCCGGCCCAGAAGAACCCGCCCAGCGCCTGGCGGGTGCCGACCACCGCCAGCAGCGTCAGCGTGGCGAGTTGCAACAGGCCGATCATCAGCCGGTCGTAGTGGCCGAACAGCACCGCGGTGGACTTGATGCCGATCCTGAGATCGTCGTCGCGGTCGACCATCGCGTACTGGGTGTCGTAGGCCACCGTCCACGCCACGTTGGCGAAGAACAGCAGCCAGGCGTCGGCCGGCAACTCGCCGAGTACCGCGCCGAAGGCCATGGGGATCGCCCACGAGAAGGCCGCGCCGAGGAATAGCTGCGGCCAGTGGGTGTAGCGCTTCATGAACGGGTAGATGAACGCCAGCGCCACGCCGCCCAGCGACAGCATGATGGTGAACGGATTGGTCAGGTAGACCAGCACGAAGGCAAGCGCCACCAGCACGCCGAACAGCACCTTGGCCTCGCCCTCGCCGATTCGCCCGGTGGCCAGCGGCCGGTCCCGGGTGCGCTTGACGTGGCCGTCGAAATGGCGATCGGCGTAGTCGTTGATCACGCAGCCCGCGGCGCGCATCACGTACACCCCGGCGATGAAGATCAGCAGCGTGGCGCGCTCGGGCAGGCCCTCGGCGGCGATCCACAGCGCCCACAGCGTCGGCCACATCAACAGCCAGGTGCCGATCGGCCGGTCGAGGCGGGTCAGCTGCAGGAAAGCGGGCAGGCGCGCCGGGCTGAAGCGCGCAAGGCCGGTGGGGGGCGAGCTGGGTTGCTGCATGAGTGCCTCCGGAGACGATCCCCGCTAGTCTAGCGTTTGGCCAGCCCCAGTTCATCCGCCATGCGTACCAGGAAGAATTCCTGCACCAGCACCGCGAAACGCCCGTGACGCAGCAACGAGCGGCGCGACCAGCACGTCTCGCAGAGTCCCGCTTCGCCGTGCAGGGCGGGCGGCTGGCGGATGATCTCGATCGGACCGCGGACCAGCCCCGGCTGGCGAAACAGCCAACTGCCCAGCGAGCGCTCGCCGAGCTGATTGAGGCGTTGGCCGCGCAGGCTGGCGAGTCGCGCCACCGAGCGGGCGACGACCCAGGGCCGGCCGCCGACACACAGCGCCACCTCGCGACACCAGACCCGCTGGCCGGGCGCGATGCCCAGCGCCCGCGCTTCGTCGGCGCGGGCGCGCGCGATGCGCTGCGTCAACAGACGTACCCGGAAGTCGCCGCCGCCGGCCGCGACCAGCCGCCTCGTCAGCGAGTCGCGGCTCGCCAGCCACTGCCACCAGGCCGGGCTCATCGCCATGCGCCAGGCCGCCGCGGGGCGCCAACGGGGCCAGCGTGGCGGTGCGGCATGGCGGGGCTGGGCCTCGTGCACGGTGCTCTCCTGTGGTCTCGGGCCGGGTCAGATTGGGCGCGCTAGTGTACCATGGGCGGCCCACTCCACGGCCTAGGAGCCTGTCGGACTGCGCATGAATGCACCCCTGACCATCCTCGGCAGCGGCATGGCCGGACTGGGCCTGGCTCGCCAGCTACGTGCCCGCCAGCCCGGCCGGCCGATCACCCTGATCACCGCCGACGGCGGCGACGAGTATGCCAAGCCGCTGCTCTCCACCGGCTTCGCCAAGCGCCTGGCACCGGGTGCGCTGGCCACGCGCTCGGCGCTGGCCGTGGCCGACGAACTGCAGCTGGTGGTACGCACCTATACCCGGGTCGAGGCGCTCGATCCGGCCGCGCGCGAGCTGCACATCGGGGCCGAACGGCTGGCCTACAGTGAGCTGGTGATCGCCACCGGCGCCGCGCCGCAGCCACCCTTCGCGATCGATGCGGCGCTCAGGCACCGGCGGGTGTTCACGATCAACGACCTCGACGACTATCGCGCCTTTCATGCCGCGCTCACCGCACTCGAGCGGCCGGCACGGGTCGCCATCGTCGGCGCGGGCCTGGTGGGTTGCGAGTACGCCAACGATCTGGCCGCCGGCGGACACGGCGTGGCGCTGGTGGCCCCGGAAAGCGCACCGCTGGCGCGCCTGCTGCCCGAGCCGCTGGGCCGGGCGCTGGCCGGGGAGCTGGCCGCTGCCGGCATCGATCTGCACCTGGGGCGCAGCGTGACCGCGCTCGCCCACGACGGCAGCGACCTGCGCCTGGCGCTGGACGACGGCCACGGTCTGGACGCCGATCTGGTGCTGGTCGCCACCGGCCTGGCGCCGCGCCGCGAGCTGGCGCACGCGGCCGGACTCGAGACCAGCGCGGCGGGCATCCATACCGACCGTCAGCTGCGCACCTCGGCGCCGGGGATCTACGCGCTGGGCGACGTGGCCTGCGTCGACGGGATCAATGCGATGTACGTGCAGCCGCTGCAGGCCAGCGTCAAGGCGCTGGCGGCGACGCTGGCCGGCACCCCGAGCGCGGTGCGCTACGGGCCATGGCCGGTGATCGTCAAGACGCCGTGCTGCCCGGTGGTCGCGCTGCCCCCGCGCACAGCCCCCGCGCGCTGGCGGATCGAGGGCCAAGGCAGCGATTTGACCGCGCTTGCCGAGGACGAAAACGAGCGTTTAATGGGCTTTGCGTTGACAGGCGCCTGCGTGCGGCGGAAAGTCGAACTGGCGCGGGCCGCACCGGCATTGCTAATCTAGTGGCGTCATATCGCCCGCCGGCCTGCCGGCCGCGGTTACATCGCACACACCCACGACATGAAAAACAACAAGCGGCGGTAGCGACCGCTGTCTTATCAGCCAAATCAGGAGGGCTTTATGCGCAAGCCAGAACTCGCGGCGGCGATCGCCGAGCGTGCCGATCTTTCCAAGGACAAGGCCAGTCAGGTACTCAACGTCATCCTCGACGAGATCACCGGTACCGTGGCCAAGGGCCAGGACGTGTCATTGATCGGCTTCGGCTCCTTCACCGTGCGCGAGCGGGCGGCCCGTACCGGCAAGAACCCGCAGACCGGCGAGTCGCTGACCATCCCGGCCAGCAAGACCGTCGCCTTCAAGGCCGGCAAGGCCCTCAAGGACGCCGTCTCCAAGTAGACGGCGTGTTGCGGAGAACCCGCTGACCCGGGTTTCTCCGCCAGGCCGGCTGCCCGGCAGCCGGCACGCGCTCTGCGCTCATCGTCAATTCTGGATGCTTCATGAAGCTGCGAATGCTGCTGTGGCTACTCGGCTGGATGCTCAAGCGCGCGCGTCGCCGTCAGGGGCGCTTTGGCGAGCTGCTGCGCGACAACGGCCGCCTCGACTGGGGCATCGCCACCGAGGACCTGCGCATCGCCCGGCACTATCGAATGACCGCCGAAGCTATCGACAGCGCACCCGGGCTGCCGGTGGATCTCGATCTGGAACTGCGCTTTCGCGACGCCGACAGCGCCCTGGCCATTCTCAAGAAACCCACCCAGCGGGCCTTTCTCGACGGCATGATCGACGGCCGGGTCCGGCTGGTCGGCGACTCCCGCGATCTGCAACGTCTGCAGAAGCTGCTCGGCCAGCTGCGCTGAGCGAGCGATTATCCGCACGACTCGAACGGTGATTGACGTTAAACTAAAGTCGTAGTTTGGAGAAGCCAGCCCTTCCCGCAACAGGACACGATTTCCGCTTATGTTGCCCCGCCTGCTCGATCAGCCGCTCAGACGCCTGTGGACCCTGGATACCTTCGCCTACAGCCTGCGGGTGTTCATTGCGCTGGTCGGGGCGCTGCTGGTCTGCTGGCAGCTCGGCGACATGGCCAAGCTGATCCCGCTGTTTCTGGGCATCATCGCCAGTGCGCTGGCCGAGACCGACGACAGCTGGCAGGGCCGACTCAAGGCGCTGGGCGCGACTCTCGCCTGCTTCAGCATCGCCGCGCTGTCGGTGGAAATGCTGTTCGGCTACCCCTGGGCGTTCGCCGTGGGCCTGGCGCTGTCGACGTTCGCCATGACCATGCTCGGTGCGGTGGGCCAGCGCTACGCCACCATTGCCTACGCCACGCTGATCCTGGCGATCTATACCATGATCGATCTTGAGCGTCATGACAGCGTGGCGCTCGGCGAGCTGTGGCGCGAGCCGTTGCTGCTGGTGATCGGTGCGGCCTGGTACGGCGTGATCTCGGTGGTCTGGTGCGCGCTGTTCTCGCGCCAGCCGCTCAAGCTGAGCATGGCGCTGGTGTTTCGCGAGCTGGGCGAGTACCTGCGCCTCAAGGCGCTGTTGTTCGAACCGCTGCGCGGACTCGACATCGAGGCCCGCCGGCTGGCGCTGGCCGAGCAGAACGGCCGGGTGGTCAATGCCCTGAACCAGGCCAAGGAGATGATCTTCCGGCGCCTCGAGGGCCAGCGCAGCGCGCACAAGCTCAATCGCTACCTGCGGCTGTACTTCATCGCCCAGGACATCCACGAGCGCGCCAGCTCCTCGCACTACCCCTACGGTGAGCTGGCCGAGGCGTTCTTTCATCACGATGTGCTGTTTCGCTGCCAGCGGCTGCTCGACCAGCAGGGCCGGGGCTGCCGCTCGCTGGCCCGGGCGCTGCTGATGCGCCGGCCGTTCGAGCATGGTCAGAGCGAACAGGCGCTGCGCGATCTGAGCGCCTCGCTCGACTACCTGCATGCCCAGCGGCGCCCCGAATGGCGCGGACTGCTGCACTCGCTGGACGCGCTGGCCGACAACCTGGCCACCCTCGAGCACCAGCTGAGCGGGGCGCAGAACCCCGACGCCCGCGACGAGCATCCAGACAGCAGCCTGTACGACCGCTCGCCGCGCGGGCTGCGCGACGTGCGCGACCGCCTCCTGTCGCACCTTACCCCGGCCTCGCCGATCTTCCGTCATGCCCTGCGGTTGTCGGTGACGCTGATGGTCGGTTACGGCGTGCTGCACCTGGTGCATCCCGCCCAGGGCTACTGGATCCTGCTCACCAGCCTGTTCGTGTGCCGGCCCAATTTTGGCGCTACGCGGCGTTTCTTGTGGCAGCGCATCGTCGGCACGGTGGTCGGGCTGGTCGCCGGCTGGGCGCTGATCTCGCTGTTTCCCGGCCAACTGATCCAGTTGTCGATCGCGGTACTCGCCGGGGTGGTGTTCTTCGCCAGCCGGACGCGGCACTACATCGTCGCCACCGCCGCCATCACGCTGCTGGTGCTGTGCAGCTTCAATCAGGTGGGCGACGGCTTCGGGCTGATCTGGCCACGGCTGTTCGATACCCTGGTCGGGGCACTGATCGCCGGCCTGGCGGTGATGCTGATCCTGCCCGACTGGCAGGGCCGGCGGCTGCATCGCCAGGGTGCCGAGACGCTCATCGCCAGCGTGCGCTACCTGCGCGAGATCGTCAGCCAGTACATCGGCGGCAAGCAGGACGATCTCGACTACCGGCTGGCGCGGCGCAACGCCCACAACGCCGACGCCGCGCTGTCCACACTGCTCGCCAACGTGCGCCTGGAGCCCGGGCATTTCCGCAAGGACGCCGAGGTCGGCTTTCGCTTCCTTGGCCATTCGCACACCCTGCTCAGCTATCTTTCGGCGCTCGGCGCGCATCGCGGCGAGACCCGCGCGCTGGCCGACGACGCCACGCTGCGCCAGGCCGCCGAGGCGATCGGCGACGATCTCGAGGCGATCGCCGGGCGGCTGCGCGAACGCGGCACGATGCCGGCGCTGGATGATGCCGAAGCGCGCGGCCTGGCGCTGCAGGCCCAGGCGATGGAGGAAAGCAGCGAGGAGCGCCGCTTGCTGCAGACTCAGCTGTCATTGATCAGCCGTCAACTGGTGGCGCTGCGCGATGCGGCGGCGCGGCTGGCGGCCCAGGAGGGCTGAGCGAGACGTAGTAAGGGCGCGTCTCACACCTGGCCGTAGCGGCCCGCTTCCTCGCCCAGCCAGCGGCGGATCAGCGGCGCGCTGGCATCCGGCGCTTCCTCGAGCAGCGCCCGGGCCAGCGGGCTGACGCGCTCGAGCAGATCGCGGTCGCGCTCCAGATCGGCGATCTTCATCTGCGCCAGGCCGGTCTGGCGGGTGCCCAGCACTTCGCCGGGGCCGCGCAGCTCGAGATCCTTCTCGGCGATGCGAAAGCCGTCGGTGGTCTCGCGCATCACCCCCAGCCGCTCGCGGGAGTGCGCCGACAGCGGCGGCCGGTAGAGCAGCACGCAGAAACTCTCGGTATCGCCGCGCCCCACCCGCCCGCGTAACTGATGAAGCTGCGACAACCCCAGGCGTTCGGGATTCTCGATGATCATCAGGCTGGCGTTGGGCACGTCGACGCCGACCTCGATCACCGTGGTGGCGACCAGCAGGTCGAGCTCGCCGCGCTTGAAGGCGTCCATCACCGCGGCCTTCTCGGCGGCCTTCATGCGCCCGTGGACCAGGCCGACGGCGAGTGCCGGCAGCGCCTCGGTCAGCGCGTCGCGGGTCGCTTCGGCAGCCTGGCACTGCAATGCCTCTGACTCCTCGATCAGCGTGCAGACCCAGTAGGCCTGGCGACCGGCGTCGCAGGCCCGGCGAATGCGCTCGACCACCTCGGGGCGGCGTTCGTCGGGCACCGCCACGGTCTGCACCGGGGTGCGCCCCGGCGGCAGCTCGTCGATCACCGACAGGTCGAGATCGGCGTAGGCGCTCATCGCCAGGGTGCGCGGGATCGGCGTGGCGGTCATGATCAGCTGATGCGGGGTCAGCCCGCCGGCTTCGCCCTTCTGGCGCAGCGCCAGGCGCTGGTGGACGCCGAAGCGATGCTGCTCGTCGACGATCGCCAGGCCCAGGCGCTGGAAGTGCACGTCCTCCTGGAACAGCGCATGAGTGCCCACCACTACCTGCGCCCGGCCGTCGGCGATCGCCGCCTTGGTGTCGAGGCGCGCCTTGCCCTTGAGCTTGCCGGCCAGCCAGGCGACGTCGATGCCCAGCGGCGTGAACCAGTCGCGGAAATTGCGAAAATGCTGCTCGGCGAGGATCTCGGTGGGCGCCATGACCGCCGCCTGGCAACCGCCGGCGATGGCGGCCAGCGCGGCCAGCGCGGCGACCACCGTCTTGCCCGAGCCGACGTCGCCCTGCACCAGGCGCAGCATCGGCTGGGCGGTTTCCAGGTCGCGGGCGATCTCGTCGAGCACCCTCCGCTGGGCGCCGGTCAGCGAGAACGGCAGCTGGGCGACGAAGCGCGTCTGCAGGCCGCGGCCGCTGGGCAGCGGCGGCGCGCCGTCGGCCTGGATGCGCAGGCGCACCTGACGCAGGCTGAGCTGGTGGGCGAGCAGCTCTTCCAGGGCCAGCCGGCGCTGGGTGGGGTGGGTGCCGGCGGCGAGCCGCTCGAGATCGGGGTAACGCAGGCAGGCGTGCAGCTCGGGTAGCCGGAAGCGTTCGCGCAGCGGTTCGGGAATGCCGTCGGGCAGCGCCTGCGGCGCGCCGGCAAGGATTTTCAGGGCCTGGCCGATCAGTCCGCGCAGGCGCGGCTGGGTCAGCCCCACGGTGGTCGGGTAGATCGGCGTCAGATGGTCCTCGACCGGGGTCTCGCCGGATTTCAGCAGGCGATACTCGGGATGATAGATCTCGAGCCCGGTGGCGCCGGCGCGCGCCTCGCCGAAGCAGCGCACGTGCGCTCCGGGGGCGAACTGCTGCTGCTGGGCCGGCGAGAAGTGGAAAAACCGCAGGCTGATGATCCCCGAGCCATCCTTGAGCCGCACCAGCAGGCTGCGTCGGCGGCCCTTGACCACGTCGGCGGCGGCCACCTCGCCCTCGACCACGCCCTCCATGCCGGCGCGCAGGGTGCCGATCGGGGTGATCCGCGTGCGATCCTGATAGCGCAGCGGCAGATGGAACAACAGGTCGCCGAGCGTATCGATGCGCAGCCGCGCCAACTTGGCGGAGAGCGCCTCGCCGACCCCGTCGAGCGCGTTGACCGGTTGGTCGAGCTCGCTCATGCCGGCACAGGGTCGACATGACGCTGCTGGCAGGCGTCGATCGCCGCGATCAGCGCATCGATCGCCTTGGGCCGCGGGAAGCTGGCCCGCCAGGCGATCGCCACGGTACGGCTGGGCGCGGTGGGTGTGAAGGGCCGGCTCTCGAGCAATCCGGACTCGTAATGATTGGTGCCGATCGCCGAGCGCGGCAGCACGGTGACGCCGAGCTTGGAGGCGACCATGTGGCGGATCGTCTCCAGCGAGCCGCCTTCGGCGGTCAAGGTGTTGCTCGGGCTGTTGAGGTGGGTGCCGATCGCCGGGCAGGCCTCGAGGATTTGATCGCGGAAGCAATGGCCCTCGCCGAGCAGCAGCAGGCGCTCGTCGAGCAGGTTCTCCTTGTCGATGGTCGCCTTGCGCGTCCAGGGATGATCGCTGGGCATCAGCACTTCGAAGGGCTCCTCATAGAGCGCTCGCGTGACCACGTCGGCCTCGGTGAACGGCAGCGCGACGATGATCGCGTCGAGCTCGCCGCTTCTGAGCTTGCGGCGCAGCTCGGCGGTGAAGCTCTCCTCGATGTACAGCGGCATCTGCGGCGCGCTGCGTGACAGCTCGGGGATCAGGTAGGGGAATAAGTAGGGGCCGATGGTGTAGATCGCACCGATGCGCAACGGGCTGGCCAGCTGATCCTTGCCTTCGTTGGCCAGCTCGCGGATCACGCTGGCCTGCTCGAGCACGCGCTGGGCCTGGCTTATCACCTTCTCGCCCAGCGGCGTGACCTGGACGGTGGACTTGGAGCGCTCGAACAACGCCACCCCCAGCTCCTCTTCGAGTTTCTTCACGGCCACCGACAGCGTGGGCTGCGAGACGAAGCAGCGCTCGGCGGCACGCCCGAAGTGGCGCTCCTGCGCCAAGGTTACGATGTAGCGAAGTTCTGTTAGAGTCATGAGTGGGGCCGAGAGGGCTATCCTATTGCATCGATGAATGACTTCGTTTTACCAAGGAGCCAGGTAAAGGTGAAGAATACGAGTCTTATTCTGGGCTGCGGCGACATCGGAACGACGCTGGGCCTGCAGCTGGCGGAAGCCGGTCATCGCGTGATCGGCGTGCGTCGCCATCCGCAATCCCTCGACGATACGCCGATCGAGCCATTGGCGCTCGATCTCAACGATTCGGCGGCGCTTGCGCAGCTGCCCGAGGCCGACATTATCGTTTATGTGGCCAGCGCCGACCATTTCGATGAAACGGCCTATCGGGCCGCTTACCTCGATGGCCTCAAGGCGGTGCTCGACGAGTTCGGCCGGCGCGAGGCGGCACCCAAGCGGGTGTTTTTCGTGTCCTCGACCGGGGTCTATGCCCAGCAGGACGGCGAACAGGTCGACGAGCACTCCCCGACCGAGCCGCACGGCTTTTCCGGGCAACTGATGCTGGCCGCCGAGCAGGCGCTGCAGGCGCACTCGCTGCCGGGCACCGTGGTGCGCTTCTCGGGCATCTACGGGCCCGGCCGCGACCGGCTGATCCAGCAGGTGCGCGAGGGCCGCATGGGCGCGGCGATTCCGCCGATGTATACCAACCGCATCCATCGCGACGATTGCGCCGGAGTGCTTGCCCACCTGATCGAAATGACGCTGGCCGAGCGCGAGATCGACACGCTCTACCTGGCCAGCGACTGCGAGCCGGTGCCATTGCACGAGGTCACCGCCTGGCTGGCGCAGCGGCTCAGGGTCGAGTCGAGCGCAACCATGCAGTCGCCGCTCAAGCGCCGCTCGAGCAAGCGCTGCAACAACACCCGGCTGTGCGAGACCGGCTACCGCTTTCGTTACCCGACCTTCCGCGAAGGCTACGCCGAACTGCTGGCCACCGGCGCCGCGACCCGCCCCGAGAAGGCCTGAGCGGCGCAGCGCCCTGTCGGCGACGAGGCTAGTCGCCGATCACCATGATTGCCTCGGCCTCGACCTGGCTGCCCTTGGGCAGCGCCGTGACGCCGACCGCCGCGCGCGCCGGGTAGGGCGACTCGAAGAATTCCTCCATGACCGTGTTGACCTTGGCGAAGTCGTCCAGATCGACCAGATAGAGGTTGAGCTTGACGATGTCCTGCAGCGAGCCGGCGGCCTCCTCGCAGACCGCGGCAAGATTCTTGAACACCTGGCGGGCCTGGGCCTGAATATCGCCGTCGACAAGTTCCATGCGCTGCGGATCGAGCGGGATCTGCCCCGACAGATAGATGGTGTTGCCGGCCTTGATGGCCTGCGAATAGGGGCCGATGGCGGCGGGCGCCTTGTCGGTCTGGATGACGGCCTTGTTGCTCATGGCGAGACTCCTTCAGTTATCGTTGTGCCTGGCCGGGGCCAGGCAACGCTTGCGAGAACACAGCAAAAACGCAACGCCCGCCCCGCCGCCGTCGGGCGGCGGGGCGGGCGAGATGCTTCAGTTGGGGATGCGGTTGATGCGACTGACGTGCGGCAGGTTGCGGATCCGCTTGATGATGCGTGCCAGATGCACCCGGTCGCGCACCGAGAGCGTGAGGTTGATGATCGATAGCCGCGCGTCGCGCTCCTCGATGCCCACTCGCTCGATATTGGCGTCGGCATCGGTGACCAGTCCGGCCAGTTCGGCGACCAGCCCGCGGCGCGTCTCCATGGCGATGCGCAGCGCCACCGGGAAATCGCCGCTGACCTCGTCCGCCCACTCCAGCGCGTACAGCTTGTCGGGATCGCTGCGCAGTTCGCGCACGTTGCGGCATACATTGCGGTGGACGACGATGCCCTTGCCCACCGACAGGTGGCCGATGATCGCATCGCCGGGCAGCGGGTGACAGCAGCGTGCGAAACTCAGCACCATGCCCTCGGTGCCGCTGATGACCATCGGGCCGGTCTGGTTGCCCTGGCCGCCGAGGCCTACGTTATCGGCCTCGGCGACCGGCTGCTCGGCCAGCTGGCGGGCGATGACATAGGCCATGCGCGTGCCCATGCCGATCGATTCCAGCAGGTCGTCGGGCGCCTTGAGCTCGAGCGCCTTGAGCAGCGCCGACAGCCGTGCCTCGGGTAGCTCCTCGAGGCTGGTGTCGAAGTCGGCCAATGCCTTGTTGAGCAGCCGCCGGCCGAGATGGATCGATTCGTTACGCTGCTGGTGCTTGAGCGCGTGACGGATCGCCGAGCGCGCCTTGGCGGTGATCACGAACGACAGCCAGGCGAGGTTGGGGCGCGCCCCGGGGGCGGTGATGATCTCCAGTGTCTGGCCGCTTTCCAGGCGGCTCGACAGCGGCGCCAGGTGGCGGTCGATGCGGCAGGCGATGCAGCTGTTGCCGATGTCGGTGTGCACGGTGTAGGCGAAATCGACCGCGGTGGCGCCCTGCGGCAGCTCCATGATATCGCCCTTGGGCGTGAACACGTAGATATCGTCGGGAAACAGGTCGTTCTTGACGTGTTCGATGAACTCCAGCGAGTTGCCGGCATGGCGCTGCATCTCGAGCAGCCCGCGCACCCACTCGCGGGCCCGGGCGTGGCTGCCGGCGGCGATCGGCCGATCGGTCTGGCCGGCCTTGTACAGCCAGTGCGCGGCGATGCCGTTGTTGGCCATCGCCTCCATCTCGCGAGTGCGGATCTGCACCTCGATGGGCATGCCGTTGGCGCCGAACAGCGTGGTGTGCAGACTCTGGTAGCCGTTGGCCTTGGGAATCGCGATGTAATCCTTGAAGCGCCCCGGAACCGGCTTGTAGAGGTTGTGCACCGCGCCGAGGATGCGATAGCAGGTGTCGACGTCGTCGGTGATGATGCGAAAGCCGAACACGTCCATGATCTCGGCGAACGGCTTGCGCTGGTCGCGCATCTTGCGATAGATCGACAGCAGGTGCTTCTGGCGACCGATCACCGTGCCCGGCAGCGCGTCGTCGTCGAGGCAGTTCTGCAGGCTGGTCTGAACCTGGCGGATCATCGTCCGGCGGTTGCCGCGGGCCATCGACACGGCGCGCTTGATGCGCTCGGCGCGCATCGGATAGATCGCCTGGAACGACAGATCCTCGAGCTCGATGCGGATGGTGTTGATGCCCAGCCGCCCGGCAATGCGGGCGTAGATCTCGAGCGTCTCGCGGGCGATGCGACGCTTCTTGTCGGGACGCAGCGCGCCCAGCGTGCGCATGTTGTGCAGTCGATCGGCGAGCTTGACGATGATCACTCGAATATCCTGGGACATCGCCAGGACCATCTTCTGGAAGTTCTCGGCCTGGGCGACTGCCTTGTCCTCGAAGGTGATCTGGGTCAGCTTCGAGACGCCGTCGACCAGCTCGGCGACCGGTTCGCCGAACTGTTGGGCCAGCGCTTCCTTGGTGACGCCGGTGTCCTCGATCACGTCGTGCAGCATGGCGGCCATTAGGCTCTGATGGTCCATGTGCATGTTGGCGAGGATATTGGAGACGGCGAGCGGGTGGGTGACGTAGGGCTCGCCGGAGCGGCGGCGCTGGCCGTCGTGGGCCTGTTCGGCGTAGTAGAAGGCGCGCTTGACCTGCTGGATCTCGTCCTGCGGGAGATATCCGCCGAGGCGGTCGGCCAAGTCATCGATGGTAAACATACAGCGCGCCTATTGGGTTAAGCCCTGACGTTGAAGCCCCTGACGTTAAAACCCGGTGCCTGGCGCGTTGCGGCAAGCCGCATGACGCCGCCAAGGCGACGGCGGGCCTCAGGACTCCGGGTCGTAGCTGGGCTCGGGGCGCGAGGGGCGTATGGGGGCTTCCACCGGCTCGTTGAGCACGTTCTCGTCGATCTGACCGGCGGCGATCTCGCGCAGCGCCATCACGGTGGGCTTGTCGTTTTCCCACGGCAGGCGGGCATCGCGGGTGCCGCGAGCCAGCTGACGGGCGCGCTGGGTGGAGATCATCACCAGCTTGAAACGGTTTTCGACGTGGTCGAGACAATCTTCTACGGTAACTCGCGCCATGGACGGTATTCCTGACTTGGCCGATAAAGCATGATTCGGGGGCGCGATCGCGTCGCGCGGTAGGACAGATCAGTCTACTCGACCCCCTCGATGCGTGACAAGAGCGCTTGTAGCAGGGCGCCGTGGCGTTCGCGCACCCGTGCGAGCCGCGAGCGCTCGGCGAGTACCAGGCCGCCCAGCTGGGCCAGCGCGTCGTCGAAGTCGTCGTTGATGATCACGTGCTGGTATTCGTCGAAGTGCGACATCTCGCTGACCGCGTCGCGCATGCGCCGGGCGATCACCTCGGGGCCGTCGGTACCGCGCGAGGCCAGCCGCTGATGGAGCGCCTCCCGCGAGGGCGGCAGAATGAACAGCGAGACCGCTCCGGGTATCTGCTCGCGGACCTGACGCGCGCCCTGCCAGTCGATCTCGAGGATCACGTCCTCGCCGGCGGCGAGGCGCGCCTGGACCGCCGGGCGCGAGGTGCCGTAGTCGTTGTCGAAGACCCGTGCATGTTCGAAGAAGTCGCCGCGCTCGACCATGCGCTCGAAGGTCGCGACGTCCACGAAGTGGTAGTTGACGCCGTCGACTTCGCCGGGGCGCATGGCCCGGGTGGTGTGCGACACCGAGACCTGGATGCCGTCGAGGCGTTCGATCAGTGCGCGCACCAGGCTGGTCTTGCCGGCGCCCGACGGCGCCGAGACGATGTAAAGCGTGCCATGGGACATAACGGGTCCGATTGAGCCGGTTCAAAGGAGCCGTAAATTATCGCATATTGTCGCGCTGGCTCTACACTAACCCGACCGATTCGCAACCTTAAGGACGCTCATGGCTTTCGCCACCGCTTCTTCCCCTGCCGGGCGTTCGCCGGCGCGGGCCTTTCTGGGCGCCGCTTTCGCCTTTCTGGTGATCATGCTGGGAACCACGCTGCCCACGCCGCTGTACCCGCTCTATCAGGCGCAGTACGGCTTCTCGCAGCTGATCATCACGGTAATCTTCGCCGCCTACGCGGTGGGGGTGATGGGTGCGCTGATCGTGACCGGGCGCTGGTCCGACCAGCTCGGCCGGCGCCCGCTGCTGTTCGCCGGGCTGGTTGCCGCGGCACTGAGCGATGCGTTGTTCCTGGCCAGCGATGGCTTGGCGCCGTTGCTGGTGGCGCGGGTCGTCTCGGGGATCTCCGCGGGGATCTTCACCGGCACGGCGACGGTGGCGGTGATCGAGCTGGCGCCGCCGGCCTGGCGGCGTTCGGCGACCTTCGCCGCCACCGCCGTCAACATGGGCGGGCTGGGCCTGGGCCCGGTGATCGCGGGGCTGCTCGGCGAGTACGTGGAGTGGCCGTTGCACTTGGCCTACGCCGTGCATCTGGGCCTGCTGGCGTTGGCGGTGGTCGCCGTCGCCTACGCCCCGGAAACGGTGACGCGCCCGGCGCGGCCGCGGTTGCGCATGCAGCGTCTGCGCGTGCCGGATACGGTGCGCGGGGTGTTCCTGCCGGCGGCGATCGCCGGGTTCGCCGGCTTCGCGGTGCTGGGCTTTTTCACCGCCACCGCGCCGGCCTTCATGCAACAGGTGCTGGGTCAGTCCAACCTGGCGCTGATCGGGCTGGTCGCCGGGTCGGTGTTCTTCGCCTCGACGCTGGGCCAACTGATGCAGGGCCGGCTGCCGGCGGCCTGGCGCTTGCCGCTGGGCTGCGCGGTGGTCATCGTCGGGGCAGCGCTGGTCGGCCTCGGCATCGCCCTGGCGACAATGGGGCTGTTTCTCGGTGGGGCGTTGATCGCCGGGTTCGGCCAAGGCATCGGCTTTCGCGCCGGGCTGGGCGCCATCGCCGCGGCGAGCCCGGCCGACCAGCGCGGTTCGGTGACCTCGACCTTCTTCGTGATCGCCTACGTGGCGCTGTCGATCCCGGTGGTGGGCATCGGCCTGGTCTCGCGTTCGATCGGCCTGGCGCCGACCGGGGTGGGATTCGCCGGCTTCGTGGCGCTGCTTTCCGGCGTGGCGCTGGTATTATTGCTGCGCCGTTCGCCCCCGGCCTAATCGATCTACAGGAGTCCGCCATGACCGTCCCCACCACGCTGCGCATCCGCCGCCCCGACGACTGGCACCTTCACCTGCGCGACGGCGAGCTGATGGCGGCGGTGCTGCCCTATACCAGCGCCGTATACGGCCGGGCGATCGTGATGCCCAACCTGGCGCCGCCGGTGACCACGGTGGCCGCCGCCGCGGCCTACCGCCGGCGCATCCTCGACGCGCTGCCCGCCGGGCATGACTTCACGCCGCTGATGACCTGCTACCTGAGCGAGAGCGTCACCGCCGACGAGCTCGAGCGCGGCTATCGCGAGGGCGTGTTCACCGCCGCCAAGCTCTACCCGGCCAACGCCACCACCAACTCCGCCCACGGCATTCGCGACGTCACGGCGATCTATCCGCTGTGCGAGGTCATGCAGCGCATCGGCATGCCGCTGCTGATCCACGGCGAGGTGACCCGCGCCGAGGTGGACATCTTCGATCGCGAGAAGGTCTTCATCGACACGGTGATGGCGCCGCTGCGGCGCGCCTTCCCCGAGCTCAAGATCGTCTTCGAGCACATCACCACCGGCGACGCCGCGCAGTACGTGCAGGCGGGCGACGACTGCCTGGCGGCGACGATCACCCCGCAGCACCTGGCCCACAATCGCAACGACATGCTGGTCGGCGGCATTCGCCCGCACCTGTACTGCCTGCCGATCCTCAAGCGCGGCAGCCATCAGCAGGCACTGCGCGCGGCGATCGCCAGCGGTCATCCACGCTTCTTCCTGGGCACCGACTCGGCGCCGCATCTGGCCCACACCAAGGAGACCGCCTGCGGCTGCGCCGGGGTGTTCAACGCGCCGACCGCGCTCGAGGTCTATGCCACGGTATTCGAGGAGGAGGGCGCGCTCGACTACTTCGAGGCGTTCTGTTCCGAGAACGGTCCGCGCTTCTATGGCCTGGCACTCAACCAGGGCCACGTCGAGTTGACCCGTCAGGCGCAGACGGTGACCGAATCGATTAGCTGCGGCGGCGAACGCCTGGTGCCGTTTCGCGCCGGCGAGTCGTTGGCCTGGCGGCTGACTGCCGAGCGCTGAACGCTCTTATGCTTAAGTCGTAATTCTGCAGGAATCACCCTGTTTCAATGAACCGCCGACAATACCGGACGCGCGGCCACGAGAGTCACGCGTCCTGCACGGATGCAGGCACCGCCGGCCATCCTTGCAATAGAGAGCTTTCATATGAGCGATGCCGCTTCGTCATCGGCGCCCTTGCCCAGAGCATCTGGCAGGCAGCGCCCTTCGGCACGGGCTTGCTTGCGCCACGTGTAGACGGTGCCCAGCGAGCTCCCTTCCTGCTCCGCGATCACCTGCGGGGAGAGGTTGCGGGGAGGCAGCAGCTTGGCTACCACGGCTTGCCGGCGCTCCCTCGGAGTAACGAGGCATGAGTGTCTCCTTTCGCCCCCTGGTCGGTTTATAAGGGTATCAGAGGGTGCTATCTCTCTATCTAACGGACTAGATCCAGCAGCTTGCCGAAAGAATCCACAACATCATATTGCACCTTAGCTGTCGCGATTGTTTCGAAGAACTCAGTGGCACATCTGATCTTGGCCTGCTCGATTTCACGCAGCTCCAGCGATGACATGCTGCCCTTGGTCTCGGCCACGAAGTAGACATGCTTGACGTCATTTTCGCTGAAGGCGATGGCCCAGTCAGGGTTGTAGTTGCCCACTGGCGTCGGGATGAAGAAGCTTTTCGGCAGCTTGGCGTAGACCACCACCTCCTTGCCAGTGTCGAGCTCTTCGACGAAGTCCCGCTCGATCCTGGAATCGGTCACCACGTAGTCGAAGACGTGGCGGTTGGCCTTGTAGGCTCGATCCAGCTGGTTCTCCGACTTCTCGAGAGTGAAGATTTCCCGACTGTGCTGCTCGTTGAGCGGGTCATAGCTGATGTGCTCGACCACCATGCTGGCCTTCTGCTCGTTGATCAGCCTGGCGGCCTGGGCCATGAAGTCCTCGGGGTTCATCTGGTACTGCTTGAAGGTCTTCGGCTGAACCTTGGAGAGAATCGTCGCCACGGTGCGCCGCGTCAGCTGCGTGGCCTCGGCCAAGCGGCCGATCAGGTCGTACTGGACTGCCGAATGCAGCGTTCCGTTATACTTGACACGCTCGCTCTCGTTGACGGTGAAGGCCTGCCCGCTGGTCAGGTCCTGGTAGCTGGCTTCCGCCTTCTGGCTGCCGCGCTCTACATGATACTCCAGACGTTTTACTTTGAGCTTCAGGTCCAGATAGCCCACGCACTTCTCAATCAGCTCGTCAGAGTCGAAGCTGACGGAGTAGGCCGCCTTGCGGTTGATGCGCTCCCAGAGCTGCTGAAATTCTTTCTTGTGGAAGTTGTCATTGAGCGGGTTCAACTTTGCCTTGCGGCCATCCTCGATGTGCGGCAACTGGGCGTTGCTGAAGACGCTGTCGATCAGCTGGAAGATCTGCTTTGCATGAGGCTGCAGCGGCTCCGGCAGCTCGGCCAAGGTGGCGTTCTCCTTAGCCTGGTGGTAGGCCTCGGTGATGTGGTCTGCGCTATCCGTATAGTCGTGCTTGAGTAAGTAACGATAGATCTCCTTGGCCATGGCCGGCGTGACCTCGATCTCGCCGTCATTCGACACGAGCAGCTTGCCGGTAAAGTAGGCCTCATCGGCGACCCGTGGGCGTTCAGAGAGCTCGTTGCTGATGTCGCGCTGCAAGGCGCTGACGAAGTCCTTGTAGCTCTCGCTGGCGACCACCGTCAGCTCATTGATGTCGTGCGCCGTCATGGGGTCGTCCATGCGGTCCCCCAGTTGGTTGACCGCCAGACGCAAGCCGCGTCCGACCTCCTGACGCCGGGAGATGGAGTTATCGCTGTGCTTCAGCGTGCAGATGACGAACACGTTGGGATTGTCCCAGCCCTCCCGCAGTGCGGAGTGGGAGAAGATGAAGCGCGTAGGCTCCTCGAAGGAGAGCAGGCGCTCCTTGTCCTTCAGGATCAGGTCGTAGGCATCGACATCGTCCGTCTCGGTGGAACGCGCCTTGGTTCTGGGGTCGACGAGGCGCTTGGACTTCTTGTCGATGGAGAAGTAGCCGTTGTGGGTGCTTGATGCGCTGATGCCCTTCAGGTAGCGATTGTACGCGCTATCCTCCAGAGTCAGCACCTGATTGAGCTGGCGGTTGTACTCCTCCTCGAAGATCCGGGCGTACTCACCCAGCACTTCACCGCCCTCATCGTACTGGCGATACTTGGCCACCTCATCGATGAAGAACAGCGTGAGCACCTTGACGCCTTGGGAGAACAGCCGTTGCTCCTTCTTGAAGTGCGCCTTGACCGCCTCGCGGATCTGGATCTGGCGCAGCGCCTTCTCGGTGACGTCGACGGTCACCTCTCCGGCGGTGAGCTCGACGCCGTTGGTGAAGCTGAGCTGGTCTACGCGAGCGTCAATATCCGAGACGACGAACCCCTTGTACTGATCCAGCCCACCCGATAGCTCATGTAAGTTGTCGCCCTTGCCCAGCTTGCGGCGTTTGCGCTTCACGCCGCTGGCCGACTTTTCCTCGTACTCGACCCATGCGACAGGGGGCTTGTTCTTGGCCGTCTCGATGTTCTCCAGATAGAGGTAGGCATCGGTGCCAGTGAGGCCCTTGGTGGTGACGCCATGCACCGAGATCTTCTTCACCAGCTTCTGGTTGTAGGCGTCCAGGGCGTCCAGGCGGTGGATCTTGTTGTAGGTCGTTTTATGGGTGGCCGAGTAGCGCACGATGAACAGGGGGCTGAACTCGCTCAGTGAGCCGAGCGTCTTGCCCCCTTCCATCTTCTGCGGCTCATCCAGGAACAGGATCGGCCGGTTGGCTTTGATCACGTCGATGGGGCGCCGCGACTGGAAGTCGTCCAGCTCGTCGTAGATGCGGCGGTTATCGGCGCCACGGGAGTTGAAGGCCTGCACGTTGATGACCATCACGCTGATGCCGGCATCCGAGGAGAAGCTCTCCAGGTTGTGCAGCTGCTTCGAGTTGTAGATGAAGAAGCGCGCCTTCTCTCCGTAGCTCTCCAGGAAATGGTCGGCGGTGATCTGTAGCGACTTGTAGACCCCTTCTCGTATGGCGATGCTCGGCACCACCACGATGAACTTGCTCCACCCGTAGCGCTGCTTCAGCTCGAACATGCTCTTCAGGTAGACGTAGGTCTTGCCGGTGCCGGTCTCCATCTCCACGTCCAGGTTGTAGGGGCAGCCGGTCTTGTCGTCCTTCTTCAGGCCGTCGGAGAGCGGCAGGTTCTGGCGGCGCTGCACGGTCCGGATGTTGTTCAGCAGCTCAAGCTCCGTCAGCTCCAGCGCGGCGTTCTTGAAGCCGGCATCGTCGGGATCTGGCGAGGCGTACATATCACGCTGCAGCGGCTGCGCCAGAGGGATGGTTTCGCCAGGGTCGATACGGTAGCGGATACCGCTGCTGAAGGGCTGGCCAGTAAAGCAATCCGCCAGCGCCTCGACGGCCCTTGTCTGGTATTGCTGAGTCTTGAACTTGAGCTTCATGACGTTTCACCCTCCCCGCCTTGCTCCGTATCACCATCCTTGAGAATGCGGTCAAAATCGCTCTCGAATAGACGATCCTGCAAGATGCGAAACTTTTCGAATTCGCTTTCCGCAAACGCCTTGGCGAGCTTGGCGGTTACCTTCCCGCTATCCTGCAACACCTCACGATCATCGAATTCCAGGAACATATCCAAACGCTTCGCCCAATCCTCCATCGTCATGGGGATGTTGCGGCGAGCGCGCTCCTCGGCAAGATCCAGGTAGGCATTGACGATTCGCCCCAGCGACTCCAACTCCTGCTGCGTCAGGTAGTTCTTGGCAATCGCCACATCCGTCTTGACCACCTTGCCAGCCGGCGCGTTACCCCATGAGGTAAGGCCCATGTGCGGCTTGTCGCTATCTGCCCTGGCCTGGATTAGCTCGGCAGCGGTATGGCCGTGGATGGCAAAATGGAGCTTGTTCTGAACCTTGGCAAAAAAGGCCTTGGTCGTAGGCGCTGCGGGGTTGTAATCCACACTGGTGGTGTAGATATCGGTGATCTTCTGATAAAAGCGCCGTTCACTGAGCCGAATCTCTCGAATCTCGGCCAGCAGATGCTCGAAGTAGTCTTCCCCCAGGAAGCTGCCGTTTTCCATCCGCTGCTTGTCAATGACATAGCCCCTGACAGCAAACTGCTTGAGCACCTGGGTTGCCCACTGCCGGAACTGTGTGGCGCGGATCGAGTTGACCCGGTAACCGACCGAAATAATGGCATCCAGATTGTAGTGCTCCAGCGTGCGAGTGACCTCACGCGGCCCTTCCTGCTGAACCGTTCGGAATTTCCTAACGGTTGCCTCCTGGGTGAGCTCCTCCTCACGATAAATATTCTTGAGGTGCTCATTGATCGTCGGCTTGGTGACCCCGAAAAGCTCGGCGATGAGTTTCTGCGAGAGCCAGATAGTGCCATTCTCGTAGCGGGCCTCTATGCTTTGCTCCCCACTCTGCCCGGTGAAGATGAGGAACTCCGCTGTGCTGTTGCGAATCAACCGGCCACCTTGTGGATGCTTATCCTGGGTCATAGCACCTTCACCTCAGTATTGGGCGACTTCTGGGCGAAGATCTGCTCGACGTTGATCTTGACGCTGTCGCTGGTAAAGCCGGCATCGCGGAACACCACGCGCAGCGGCTCGTACTCGGCGAGCTGCTTGACGAATGCCTCGTCGATATCCAGATCGAAGCAGGCGGCCAGCGCCATATGCTTCTCGGCCCCGTCGACGAAGAAGACAGTTTTTCCGTCAATGTCCTGGCGGGAGATGGGAAGCGACAAGTCTACCCCCCAGTCCAGCAAGATCTGGAAGAGCAGGTCTTCTGAACTCCGGCCCTCGCGGATATTATCAACATTTTCAGACAACAGGTCTTGAGAGAGCACGTCAGGTCTGTAATAGACATCTTCAAGATTAGAGCTGTCGACTTTTAATACACGAAAGCCGACATCAAGGGGACTTCCATGCAGACCAGTTTCATTCTGGATTTCATTTCCAGCACGGCGGATACGCTCTTTACCAATGTCTGCTATCGTAGCCATTCCTAGATTTTGAGCAGCTTTTCCATGTGGCTTTGTATTATCAATGGGCTCAGGCATTTGAATCATGATAAATGGACCAGGGCTCATTGAAGCTAGACGAGCGTGCGCTGTTGAGCAAGAGCCAGCGAAAAAATCGAGACATAAGTCGTCAGGTTGCAGGCCTGCAACCTGAAACATTCTGTCTATTAGCTTCAGTGGCTTTGCTGTGTCAAAGGGAGCGACTCCATTGAACAACCCTTTTAGCTCACTTGCCGCAGAGCGGGTATTCCCAACATCTTCGCTAAACCAAATTGTCTCTGGTGCTCGGCCAGATTGATCTTCCAAGTAAATCTTTCTAATTATCCGCGACTCATCAGTTGAGAAAACGATCTCACCATCTTGAATCTTTTTCTTGATTGTTGCTTTTTTCCACCGCCAGCCATTTTCTGGCGGATCTATAGTCTTTTCTGATGGAGTGACAATAGGGAAAATTAAGTTTGGTCGATAAAGGGCATTCCTTACATCCCCGGCGCGCCATGGGCCCCTTGGATCGTCATCAGGGTTGGAGTAATTCTTATTATCTTTTTCGGTGCGCTCTAAAGGTTGCACAACATACTCATCTGACCTGCTATAACATAAAATATGATTGTGGTGGACTGAGAACAGTTGCGTATATCCTTTTGGTTGCACGCTATGCTGCCAAACAATGTTTGCTACTAAATTGTTTTCACCAAACACCTCATCGCAAATATGCCGCAAGCTCGACGACTCACAATCATCGATACTGATAAAAATCACGCCATCTGGTCTAAGGAGGTTTCGAGCCAACCTGATGCGAGAATGCATCATTGTTAGCCAATCAGAGCCTTCCTTTCTGCACCGGCACCGGAGCCTGCAGAAAGGGCTCACGATGCTTTAATTTTAAAATCAACAACTTAAATAGAATTTCGTTCAGTCTCTTTCTGCAGAGCCGCCGTTTCTTTCTGCAGACCTTTCTGCATCAGCCTCTGCCAGCCGCCATTCCGGCGTACCGCGGCTGCCGGCATGCAGATCTGGCCAGCGCGTCGCAGCTTGGTCAGGATGTTTCTCACCTTGGCCTTCTTTTTTGGCTCATCCAGAGCATCGCTGAGCTTGTCCCACAGCAGGGTGTCAATCTCCTGGCGGCCAGCGGAGCCGAACTTGGCCAGGTAGTCGGTCACCAGCTTGGCGTAAAAGGCGTCATCCTGCCCGCGTGTGTGGATGTACTGAGCCTTGGTCGCTGTTGCGGTAGCGATCTCGGCGGAGACGCGCAGGTTGGGCTGCCGGCCTTCGATCAGCTTGGCGCGGCGCAGACGGCTCGCCATCTCCTTGTCGAGCGGCAGTACGGTCTGCGGCTGGTATTTCTTGATGACCAGCGTGCCGGCGAACGCCGTCACCGCCATGGCTATGAGAAACGCGACCATGATCGAATCCCTGGGTTATTGGAGTCGACACGGTAGACAGCGTCGGCGGAGCGAGGCTATTGCGTTATCGCTATGCCCGCATCGCGTTTTTGCATGTCACGATAACTTTTTGAAATTTAATCGATAATATCCGGTAGAAGTCTTATTTCGACCCGTGTTGCGACCAAAGATGTAACGGCTCGAGCCATCTCTCGATGCCTCGGGCCGTCAGTTTTCAGCCAAAGCTAGGCGATGCCTACACTTCGACGTTCAGGGTCACATCGATGTTGCCGCGAGTGGCGTTGGAGTACGGGCAGACCTGATGGGCCTTCTCGACCAGCGCTTCGGCTTGTTCCCGATCCATGCCCGGGAGCTTCACCGTCAGCGTCGCTTCGATGCCGAAACCCTCGCCCTTGGGGCCGATGCCGACTTCACCCTGGATCCGGGTATCGTCGGGCAGCTTGGCCTTCTCTTTCGAGGCGACCAGTTTCAGTGCGCCGATGAAGCAGGCGGAGTAGCCGGCCGCGAACAGCTGCTCCGGGTTGGTGCCGTCATCGCCGGCGCCCCCCAGCTCCTTGGGCGTCGACAGTTTGAGATCGATGGCACCGTCGGCGGCGGTGGCCCGGCCGTCGCGGCCGCCAGTGACAGTCGCTTCGGCACGGTAGAGGACTTTATCGAGTGACATGGTGAAACTCCTTTCGGGTTGATAATCGCGGTCTATTGAATCGTGCGCGATCTATTTGGGTAAAAATGTTCTTCGCCAATCGTGCGAACGCTTCACTGAGTGTCGAGTCGCTGACGCAGCCCATGCAACGCGTCGCGCAGCTCGGCGGCTTCCTCGGGTGTGCACTGGCCCGCACAGCCGGCGGCATGGGGGATCGCCTTGGCCTGCTCGCGCAGCGAACGGCCCTTCTCGGTCAAGGCGATCTCGACCTGGCGTTCATCCTGGCGCGAGCGCTGCCGGGTGATGAGCGCCGCCGCTTCCAGCCGTTTCAGCAGCGGCGTCAGCGTGGCCGAATCCAGATAGAGTTGCTCGCCGATCTCCGATACCGTCTGCCGGTCCCGCTGCCACAGCACCAGCATGGTCAGGTACTGGGGATAGGTCAGATCGAGCTCGCGCAGCAGACCGCGGTAGAGCTTGTTCATCGCCAACTGAGTCGAATAGAGCGCGAAGCAGAGCTGCGATTCCAGGGCCAGCGTGTCGTCGGTATCGTTGCGTGTCGTCATGCGGCCAATCTATATCGCGCACGACTCAATCGCTAATTAGGTTTTGCTATGAAGGTGATCACGAGGAGGATCGCGTCAACAGACGCTGGCGGGTCGACCGATCACGCGGGAGCAACCCCACGCTGAGCCCGAAAGGGCGAAAGGCGCGATTGAGAGAACCCAGTGATTGGGTCCCGCTGTCGTTCTCGATGGCCGAGAGCGTCCGGCGGCTCACCGACGCCAGTGCGGCATAGCGGGTCTGGTTCATCTCCAGAACCTCCCGGCGCAGTCGTTTCAGCAGTGCTCCCGTGGTGATTTTTTCCTCGAACAGCTGGTCGAGCAGATCGAACAGCAGCGCTTCGCGTTCCTGGGGAGAAAGACGGCTCATGTCAGCCCCCAGGCATCGAGTTTTCCGTCGAGATAATCGAACCCTAGCGCGGGCAGATCGAGAATCGAATTCGGAACGCCTCGCTGCCGCAGGCGAGCCTTCAGGCCTTTCAATCGTCTTCCCAGCTGGCGAAGCTCGGCGAGCAGGTCGTCGGCGGGAACCAGCGGATCGAGCCGTTGAGCGATCCCTTGCCAGTCGAAACGGCCGCCTTCTTCGTACGGCGCGCCCCATTGTGTGGTGCGTATGATGCCTTCGGGGTCCGCCTTCATGGGCGCGAAATCATAGACCGGCGCCAGCCCCAGGCCATCGGGCCGCTTGATCATCGCGGTATTGCGGCCATGATTGTCCGAGTTGCCGAAAGCGACGTTGAGAAGATCCCGCTTGACCCACTCCACGACGAAACGGGAAACGTCGAAGGGTTCGCCCATTTCTCTGACGCGATATTGCTGCTGACACTTGGCAACCAGCGTGTCGATCGCTTCGAAATGATTGAGGAAAGTGCCCGGAGGCTTCTCCAGCAGCGAATAAAGCGACTCCAGACCGAAGAGTGTGCGTTCTCCTTCGATGAAATCCACATCGAATCGAGGCAGCCAGAGGCTGGGGTAGCGTCCCCCTTCGATGAGTTCCATACCGCGGATATCGATGGTATCGACGCCCAGCGCCTGCAGCTCGTGATAGTAGTGGTACTCCGCGCGTAGAATGTTGCAATCCATGTCCGAGCGTTGCCCACGGGGGAATTTCACCAGGTAATGCGCATCGGTATTGCGGGGATCGTCCTGCCAGGTATCGATCCAGATCTCATCCAGCGGGCTGCGACGCAGCAGTAGTTTGGGTGCTTCACCGCCAGCGCCGGTCGCACCACCGCCGGCGGCGCCCACCTGCTGGGCGTATTCCAGAAAGTCGGTATGGCGTTCCACGACATCGTCCAGCGTGAATCGATGATGTTTCAGCTGGCTACCCGCCGGCAGTTGGGGCAGTGCCTGCTTGATGCGCAGGTTGCCAACGGGCGCTATCGTGCCTTGGGCCAGCAAGGCGTGATCCTGCTCATGCGGGGGAAGTGACTGAAGCCCCAGTCGATTGACCCAGTAACGACGGCTGGCCCCCGACGGCATGATGTCGTCGAGCATGGCGAACCAGTTCTTCCGGCGATACAGCAGCATCAGTTCGACCGGCAGATTCAGACTGCAGGCGTGCTCGTCGTCCCGGCCCATCCAGTCGATGGCGTAATCGGTCGAGTAGCCCAGCGCAATCGTGCCGCGTCGACCCGCCTTCGGATCGTCGATCTGAAGTTCTGCGGCATCGTGCCATTGGCCATGATGGAACAACTGTATCGTCAGTGACATATCGAGTGTGCTGGGTAAATTATTGCTCAAATTTAACATGCCCGACTGTGGATGAGCTATTTTTTGCTCATAAAATGCTTTTCTCGCCATTAGTGAGAAATAAAGTGCTCAAAATGGCGATGTCATCGCCAGCGATCCCAATGCGGGGTGGGGCCGATCGTTTCGAATAGGTGATCGAGGAAGGCGCGCACCTTGCGGGTGTGCAGACGGCGCTGCGCGTACAGCACGTGAATGTCGCGGCGGCCGGGCATGACCTCGCCGCGCCACGCTTCAAGCAGCGGCACCAGTTCCCCCCGCGAGAGCGCATCGCCGATCAGCCAGGTCGGAAACAACACCAGCCCCTGGCCCAGCAGCGCGGCGCGCACCAGGCTGTCGGCGTCGTTGCTATACAGGTTTCCGTCGACCTCGAAGGGAGTCGCCGACGGCTGTCCGGACTGCTGAAAGTACCAACGCTGACGCCCCATTTCGCCTTGATAGAGCAGGCATTCGTGACGGCTCAACGCTTCCGGGGTCGCCGGTGTGCCGCAACGTTGCAAATAGCTCGGCGCGGCGGCGACCACATAGTTCATGGCCGCCAGGCGGCGCGCCACCAGCGTGGAGTCGGACAGCGTGCCGACCCGAAAGGTGACATCGATGCCCTCGCGCACCGGGTCGGTGATCTGGTCGGTGAGCATCAGCTCGGCCTTGATGGCCGGGTAGCGACGCTGGAAGCGGTGCAGAACCGGCACGATCTGGCGCTGGCCGAAGGCGACCGGGGCGTTGACCCGCAGTACGCCACCGGGCTCGGCTTCGGGGGCGGTCAGCGCTTCGGTGGCCAGATCGAGTCGCTCGAGTATCTCGCGAACTTCCTGATAGTAGCGCCAGCCCGCCTCGGTCAGGGTGACGGCCCGAGTGTGGCGATACAGCAGCGGCTGGCCCAGCGCCTCTTCCAACGCGCTGATCTGGCGCGATACCGACGACACCGCGCGGTGGAAGTGGCGTGCGGTGGCGGTGAAGCTGCCGGTCGCGGCGACGCGCTCGAATGTGCGTAATGCATTGAGATCCATCGAGTTGCACCTTGCGCAATAAATATTTTCCATACTTTCGATTGTAGCAACGATGGGACGCTACCAGACTCCCCTCATCGATTCGGCATGTCCGCCGAGTCTCTATCCGTTTCGAAGGAGGGTATGGATCATGCGTAAAGGTACCGCGCTCGTGGTCGGCGCCACCGGGATCACCGGCGGCAATCTGGCGGCGTATCTGGTGGCCAGCGGCTGGACCGTCTACGGCCTGTCGCGTCGCGCCAGCGAGCAGAGCGGGGTGATTCCCGTCGCCGCCGATCTGCTGGACGAAGCCGCCACCGAGCAGGCGTTGGCCGGCCTGCCGATCACCCACGTCTTCTACTGCACCTGGATTCGTCGCGACAACGAGAAGGCCAACGTCGAGGCCAACAGCCAGATGATGCGCAACCTGTTCGCCGGACTCGACAGCGACAAGCTCGATCACGCCTCGCTGGTGACCGGCACCAAGCAGTATCTGGGTTCGTTCGAAGCCTACGGCAGCGGGCGTATCGAAACCCCGTTCCGCGAATCCGAGCCGCGCGTGCCGGGTGACAACTTCTACTATGCGCTGGAAGACGTGCTGTTCGAAGCCGCCGAGCGTCACGGCTTCAACTGGAACGTGCACCGCCCGCATACGGTGATTGGCTATGCACGCGGCAACGCCATGAACATGGGCACGACGATCGCCGTCTACGCCTCGATCTGCAAGGAAACCGGCAAGCCGTTCGTGTTCCCCGGCTCGCGGACCCAGTGGAATGCGCTCACCGACATGACCGATGCGCTGGTGCTGGCGCGGCAGATGGAGTGGGCGGCGACCGCGCCGGGCGTGGCCAATCAGGCCTTCAATGCCGTCAATGGCGACGTCTTCCGCTGGCGCCGGATGTGGCGCGAGATCGGCGAGTACTTTGATCTGGAGGTGTCGGATTGCCCCGAGACGCCCCAGCCGCTCGACGAGCAGATGGCGGGAGCCGAAGCCACCTGGCGCGAGATCGCCGCGAAGCACGATTTGATCGAACCGGATGTCGCCAATCTGGCGTCCTGGTGGCACACCGATGCCGATCTGGGTCGCGATCAGGAGTGTGTCAACGACACCACCAAGTGCCGCGACTTCGGCTTCGACCATTTGCGCGAGACGCGGGCGGCGTTTGTCGATCTGTTCGCCCGCCTGCGTGCCGAGCGGATCATTCCCTGATTCGGTCTGTCTGACCGGTTTGTCCCGACTGGCTATTGAAAAGAAAACCGGCGCCGAGAAGGCGCCGGTTTTCGTCGTCATGGAGCGTCAATGGTGGCCAGGTCACTATGCTCTGCTTGAAAAGTCGACGAGCGAAGGCCAGGCAAGGCAAAAATTGGCGAAATAGCGGAGTTTACGAGGTGTAAATGAGCACGTGACTCGCTCCGCTCGCCCTTCGGGCCGTCCTTCGGACGTTCTGAACTGAAGTTCAGTGAGCCAATTTTTAACGCCGTCTGGGCGAGTGCAGGCACTTTTCAGACCAGAAACGTGAACTTCTCGCGCAGCGCTTCCCAAAGCTCGCGCGAGCTGGCCGCCAGCACCGTGCCCTGGTGAATCGTCGGCCGATAGGGTGTGCCGTCGAGCAGCGCCGAATAGCCGCCGGCTTCGGCGTGGATCATCAGGCCCGCGGCGTGATCCCACGGCATCAGCTTGCCGGCGAGCATGAAGTCGACATGGCCGAAGGCCATGGTGCGGTATTCGTGGCAGGCGCAGCCGAACGCCATCATCCGCTGCACATCGGGAAAGGTGGCGGCGAGCTGATACTGCTGGGGTTTGGGGAACAGCCTGATCGAGGTAGCGCCGACCATCTCGGCGATGTCGGTGGTGTCGGAAACGCTCAGGCGACGCTGGGTGCCGTCGGGTCGGCCGAAGAACGCGCCCTCGCCGCGGCGGGCGACGACCCAGTCGTCGGCCAGCGGATCGTAGAGCAGCCCGAAGATCGTCTCGCCGAAGCTCGTCGCCGCCAGAATCACCCCGAACTGATTGAGCCCGCGGGCGAAGTTCCAGGTGCCGTCGACCGGATCGACGATCAGCGCCAGCTCGGCCCCGGCGATGTCCGCAAGCTGTGCGTCACCCGCCGCGACGGCCTCCTCGCCGATGATCGTCGCCGTCGGCAGCAGCTCGGCAATGGCCTGGCTGATCATCCGCTCCGCGCCCTGGTCGGCGTCGGTCACCAGGTCGTCCGGCGCGCTCTTCGAGCGGATCGCGTCCTCGGAGAGGTTGCGAAAGCGCGGCAGGATCTCCGCCCTGGCGGCGTGGCGGACGGTCTCGATGAGTTGCTGCTGTTGGCTTGGCGTGATGGTGCTGGCGGTCGTCATGGGGGTTCCTGTCGTGTCGGCGGTTGTTATCAGGATACTCGCTTACGTCAAAAAGATCGCAAGACCGCAGGCGGCGTTTTGTTGTCACCAGCAACCGTTCGATAAGGAACTGGAAATGAGCTTGGCCATTAACACTGGCAGCGCTCGGCAGCTGGACAAGGTGCTGGATGATCAGTTGGGTGCGGTGCTGAAGGGCATGGAAAAGAATCGGGCGGGCCTGCGCAAGCTGCCAGGTGCGGCGCACGAGGTCTATGAGAATACCGAAGCTGGCACGCTGGAGCGTCGTCCTGCTCCCAGGCCGAGTACAGCCTGTCGTTCCGGTACAAGATCGCGTTTTCGACTCCGCCGAGTTCAAACCCGACGAATCGGGCCAGGATAGCGAGCGATCAGCTCATCCGCCGTCAGCAGAAGAAAGCCTTCGGACTCGGCCTGAGCGACCAGAATGCGATCGAAGGGATCTTTATGAATGTCTGGTAAGTGGCTGACAGCCAGGGTGTGTTGATAGGTAATCGGTAGTTCCCGATAACCGTTCTCGATCAGGCCGCGACGCAGCAGGTGAGGGTTCACCTGAAAGTCCGGGCGCTGCAGACCGGTCTTGATAACGATCTCCCAGAGACTGGCCGCGCTGAAATATAGTTCGTTATCCTCATCGTTAATGAGCCTGATCGCTTCACTCGAGAGGCGGTCTGGCTCTGCGGCTGCCCAAAGTAGGATATGTGTGTCCAGGATCAGATTCATTTCAGCCCTCGAACAGGTCGGCTATCTCGTTTTGACCCATGCGGTCGAAATCTTCCGGGACCTTGAATTGGTCTTTCATGAAGCCAAGCCGTTTCTGCTGGTCGGCATCCGGACTGTTGATGGCTGTTACCTTGGCGATCGGCTTGCCAGCTCTGGCAATGACGAATCCTTCCCCCTGCGCTGCTTTGGCCAGGAGCTGGGAAAGTCGCGTCTTGGCTTCGTGGATGTTGACGGTTTCCATAAGGCTGCCTTCCCATGGCCTGGTTCAATAAACTTAGTCTATGCGAAACTACCGAGCCTGTCTCCACTGAGCCTTGCCATCACTCGATGTTCTGGATCTGCTCAAAGAATAATAAATTAAAATCCTTTAAAAACAGATGTTTACATTATTTTTGCATCGATATTCGCCCAGCACTACCCATTTTACTACCCATGGATAGAAACTTTATCTCTGATTGGCCCAATCGGTTACTACCCACGATTATAAACTGGGATAAGTGGGAAACTGGGAATTTCTGATCCTTTTCCGATTTACCAACACCTTGTCTCAACCGAAAAAACCTGCTGGCAAGTCTAGCAAGATCGGCACTCCCGATGCACCACTGCTGATACATCGAAGTTTGTACTGAAAGTACAAACCATTGATTTTATTAAATATTTTTTGATTTTCCTCTTGCGTATTTGAAACTTCGTGCAAGTATTTTAGAAAACGCAGGAGTTCAAAATGACCAAGTTGAAGACCATTTGTTTTGCTGTAACTACAGCCGCGCTCGCGGGTTGCGCTGCTACGCCTCGACACTATGACGACGAATCGTCCCGCGCACTGAACCTGGCCCGTGCCGGGGGCGTCTACGATCAGGACCTTCGAGACTCACCAGGCGGGACGCGCTCGTACCGAAAGAGTTTGTTGGTAAGCGCCCTCAACCTGGCCAGTCTGGCCACCTCATTAGATGCGCCACTCCATCATCTTACGGGCACCCGCTCATGCTGTGGTCGGTAACAGCCGAGCGATATGGCTGTTTCGATAGCAACTGCATCATCGCCTACAACATCCAACAGCCGAATCACTGGAAGACACCAAGCTATGTCATCGGCGGTGAAGCTGCCAGTTACAACATCGCTGCCAACCACCCCGAGAAATACTCCCGACTGGTATTTCGGCAGTCCGGCCATGAACTCACCTTTCCAGTAGATGAATTCTATGGCGCTGTCAGCGCCGGCATGCCTCCCTGGATAGTGATGTACTTTCCACCGAACACCGTGATCCAGGACGGCGAGCCGCTCCCCTATCCGGTGTTGTATGAACAGGGCCAACAGCTGATGTTCAGGGAGCCCGACCATGAGTGACTGGCACGATGAACTTGAGTTGGCACTGCTGCCGCTGGAGGACCTGAGAGTCGATAGTGTCTACATGACCTTTGTGATCAGCAATGCCCTGAGCGAGCGAGGCATCTTCCATCAATGCCGGATCGGATACGCGGAGGACCGACTGAGCCGAATGACCACCGCTCCCCATTGCTGGGTCGAGCTCGAACAAAGAAGGACGACACCGGTTTCACCGACTCCATTCTACGAGCGGTCAACGCCATGATGCTCGACATGCTGGCTGCCGTGGCCCGCAAAGATTACGAAGACCGCCGGCGCCGGCAGTTCCAGGGCATCCATAAAGCAAAAACGGAGGGTAAGTACCAGGGGCGGCAGCCAGACCTGAAGCGCAGGCAACACATCGCCAGCCTTCTCAAGAGCGGCCACAGCTACAGCGAAATCCAGGAGATACTGAGCTGCTCCCGGCACTTGATTGCGTCTGTCGCCAAAGAACAAACCTGAATCCGTGAGACTGACCCCCCCTGCAGCGCTTCTAACCTACTGACCTGCATGGCAATATAGCGAATATCGTCATTCACCCAGACAGTGCCATGCCCAACGTCACGTTTCGCGCCAGTCGCCGTACCCTCACCAGCCACGCCGGGCTATCCATCATCGGGCAGTGCCTTGAGATCGCCGGCGTCGACAGCATCGACGGTCGCTTCCCCACCACGCTGGGCATGCGCACCAGCGACGTGGTCAAGAGCTATCTGGGCCTGCTGTGTCTGGGCATGAGCGACTATGACGCCATCGAGAATTTCCGCCGCGACAAACCGTTCCAGCACCTGCTGGCCCTGCAGAAGGTGCCGAGCTCCGCCACGCTGCGCCAACGGCTGGAGAAGCTCGCCGCCAATGATCTGCAGGCACGTACCGCGACTTGGTCCACCACCTTGCTGTCGCTGGTGGAAGCACCGATCACCGCCGAGAAGACGCATGTCTGTCTGGACATCGACACCTTCGTCATGGACAACAGCAACTCGCACAAGGAGGGCGTCTCGCGGACCTACCAGAAGGTCGATGGCTACACGCCGATCGCCGCCTATCTGGGCAATGAAGGCTGGTGCCTGGGCCTGGAGCTGCGTCCCGGCAAACAGCACACCATGAAGGAGAGCAACGCCTTCCTGGAGCGGGTGCTGCCACGCGCCCAGGGCCTGACCGAGCAACCGATCCTGGTCCGCGAGGACAGCGGCTTCGACAGCCAGGCGCATCTGGCCCTTCTCGAACGGCAGCGGCAGGCCTTTGCCGACGAGGGCCGGCGGCTCGACTACCTCGTCAAATGGAACCCGCGGGACTCGGCCAAGGCCGATCTCGCCACCTGGTGCGCCGTCGCCGAAGACTGCTGGCAAGAAGAGCTGCGCCCCGGCAAGCGCCAGGCGTTGTGGACACAGACCGTCTCGATCCGCGATGGCCAGACCGAGGTCGAGGTCAGGCGTGTGATGCGCCTGGTGGAGCGCACCGCCGATCGCGATGGCCAGCTGCTGCTCGAACCGGACTATGAGCTGGAAGGCTGGTGGACCAGCCTGGACGAGGCGCCGGAGGCGGTGATCCAGCGCTATCAGGCGCATGCCACCCATGAGCAGTTTCACAGCGAGATCAAGACCGATCTCGACCTGGAGCGTCTGCCCTCGGGCAAGTTCGCCACCAACGACCTGATCCTGCATCTCGCCCAGCTGGCCTATAACATCCTGCGTCTGATGGGGCAACTGGGCATGACTGGCGAGCTGAGCCCGGTGCGCCATCCCGCCAAGCGGCGCCGGATACGCACCGTATTGCAGGAACTGGTCCATCGTGCCGCCGTGGTAGTCCACAAGGCCCGTCAGATCATCCTCGATTTCGGGCAGGACATTGGCCGCATGACGGTGTTGAACACCCTGCGGAGCCGGCTGCGTTACCCGCGAGGATCGCCCTGCTGATCGCCTGTCGGGGAATGTCACTTGGAAGAGGGCTGATGGTCACCAGCAGCCAGCATCGCCATGCCCGGCGGGTAGAAATGCATGACAAAACGGATCATCGTCGCCGGCCGACGCGGCAATGGTTGGCCATCGCAGACATGCGTTCGGCGATTGAGACGGGATCGGAGGTCAAAAAATGCTCGCTGGCGGTGATAGGGAAAGTGCCGACGCCGGCTTCACGGATTCAGGAACAAAGACAGGCCGCTGCTGCGGCTTGAAACCAACAAAGTGCCCTAAAAGGGCAATCAACTATTGGAGACCTGAATATGCTGAACCTATCTGCCACACTGATTGCATTCCTGAGCTTTGTCGCGGTTGTGCTTTTTATCTGCGTTATCGCCTACCGCAACGCCGAGCGACTGGAAGCGTTTGTGGAGCGAAAGTTTCCAAAAAGCGCTTCCCGACCGAACCGTAGCCACGAATAAATATTGGGCAAACTGTTGTTCGCTGCCGTTTCCATTATCCGCAGTCTTCGCGCTTTGACTCAACCGGACAGGTTCATTCCGGCTGCCAGGAGCAATCTACCCAGTGCTCTTTATAGCGTTTCACAAAGTTTTTCATCTCGCGAATGTTAGCGGCAGGTTCTCGGCAGGCTCGGGCACAGGTAGAAACGACATCCTGGTAGAACTTCGGAGCGACAGCCCTAACGCCGTCATAATTCATAAGCAGCTCCGGAAGGCGCTCCGTGATTTTGGCTCCACGGGGCGCCATCACGAGGCTTGGGGGCTCTCCATAGGTGTTGATCAACACGTATCGCCAGCTGGGGTCTGCGGCACCTTGGCGTGGGACTATCTCACAGGGGCGTGCATCTCCGCCGCCGGATATGCCTTCATAGACTTCCTTAAGGGCCAGTGGTTTGTGGGCTATCAGGACATAAGGCCCAGCCTCTACATATCTGCCCATTCGTTCGTCGTACTCGATGCCGAGCAATGCTTCCAGGTCAAAACGCGCATGCCGGTCAAGGGACACCTTTCCCGAGGTGAACCATTGAAGTTCCCGCAGGGTGATCCCGGCCCGCCTGGCAATCTCTGCAGGTGGATTGGGCCAGCACGCCACGAGGTTCTTGGCAATCTCGGCCGCGTTGTCATAGTCACTGTCATCCCAGAAATCATCATCCTCGACGATATCCTCCGGTGCCTTCTCACCTGTCAGCAGCCAGGTACTGCCATCAAACCTATCCAGAGCCAAATATCGGGGCTTACAGGGCGGTAGCGAGGTCTCCCAGGATGACAGCCATGGACCGGGTTTCCAGTCGAGCCCACCGGTCGCTGTAGGCACCGGCACTTGCACCGGTAACGCCAGCCACTGCTGGATTCTGTCTTCAACCTCACGGTTATTCACACCTCTGTGACCACCCCTGACACGAAAGTCGTGCTCATCCTGAGCGTACCGGCAAAGGGCCTGGATGGATCCGGCAGGAGACCGGTCTTTTCCGTTGTGCTTCCTCAGCGGCCACCGGCTGGAGTCCTGGGCTGAACGCAGAGACGCTGGGAGGGATTTCTCCTTGGCGTCGGCGACCTCAACCTGGACTCCGATTTTTGCCATGTCCTCTACCAGCCTAGGGCTGGCCGTCGCGATGTGGCGGTTGACCCGAAGGGTGTCGGGGCAACCACGCAAGCCTTCCGCGTTACGCCATGCATCCAGGAGAACATCCTGGAAAGCTCTGGGTTGATCGACTGGAGTGAACGTCATCCAGCGAATGGGCAACCCGCTAACAGTAATGCCATAGAGTATGAGGGGGCTGAGCCCGTACCGATTCGCGTCCTTGATCTTGATCGGGTCCCGCACTGACACAATGCCATGCTCCGGATGGTGGAAAAGGAACTTGGCAATCGCTACGTAGAAATGATGTTCTCGTGGTGAAAGCATCGCCTGTCGATTCATTTTCAAGTTAACCTGCCTCTACGGCCCGCTCTGTAGCGCTCAGCCCGCCGCATCCCGGCCCCGATATCTGGCTTCTCCCGCCAGTTTGAGGTGTAACCTGGATCTGCGTGCTGATACGCTCCTTCAAGGCAGGCACGTGTGAAATAACGCCGATCAGCTTGCCGTCCTGCTGCAGACCCGAGAGAGTTTCCAAGGCAGTATCAAGGGCTTCATCGTCCAGCGTGCCAAAGCCTTCATCCAGGAACAGCGAGTCCACACGGACATTCTTGCTGGCCATATGGGACAGACCCAGAGCCAGGGAGAGACTGACGATAAAGCTTTCACCACCGGAAAGATTCTTCGTGGGCCGAATCTCCCCAGCCTGGTAGTTGTCAACCACGTTGAGCTCCAGGGGCTGAGCATCATGACGGACCAGCAAGTAGCGGTCGGTCATTTTTTGCAGTTGTCTGTTGGCGTGGCCAATCATCATTTCGAAGGTCAACCCCTGGGCAAAGTTTCTATATTTTTTACCGTCTGCGGATCCGATCAATTCGTGCAGGTTTTCCCACCTGCGACACTCTTTGCCCTGGGCCTCAATAGCCGCTTGTTTCTCTTTTATCCTCTCTTTGGCGGCCGTATTTTCGCTCAGCTTGTGCTTGAGACCGGCAATGATGTCCCGCAATTCCCTCAGAGACTCCTCGTACTCCTTGAATTGGGGTTCGAGCTCTTCCAGAGATTTGTCGGTCACTTTTCGGGCCATCTCTGTGGCCAAGCGCGTCTCCCGATCCTTTTGCCTGGCTTTCAGATCTGTTTGACGCTCATCCAGTTCATTGGCCTTAACCGCCAGCTCACCTCTCCGCTCAGAGGTCAATCTGGCTCCCAGAAACTGTTCTTCATCTGAAAAACCAACTGGCGTAAGTGCTTCGGAGAAATCAGTTTCCATCCTTCCCAGTTCCGGCTCTCGCTGGTCGATCCGCTTTCTCAGGGATTCGACATGGGCCTTTGCGGTATGCCACCTTTGCTGTAGTTGATTATGCTGATCTCTGGCCTGCCTCTCGGCAACTTCGGTGTCAAATACCGCCTTATTCAAACCGCGCTCTTCTTCGTCGGGATTCCTGTCGTCGTAAAGTGCTTTGCGCTCATCATTTCCTGCGGCAAATTCCGTTTTCAGTGTTTCCAGGCGCTCCCGTTTTTCGGCAAGGGAAGTGCTTTGGGTTTCGATAACCGCATCCAGTCTCTTGATCTCACTGTCGAGGTCGGCAACCTGTTTCTCGATGTCTGCCTTCTTCTTGACTTGGGCCTGCCATTCCTTCAGCCGTGCTTTGAGGGTCTCGAGCAGCGATGAAATGTCCGTTTCAGGGATGTTCTCAATACCAAGCGGCAGGAGCCTGGAGGAAACGGCGTGCCTGCGTTCGGCAAAGTCTGCACGGAGCTTTTCCAAGCTGCCCTTTACCTCGGCAAGTGTTCTTTCGGCGGCCTTTTTGTCATTAGCCGCCGCTGACTCCAGCTTTTCAGCCTCCGTCAGGTTTTTACGGGCCAAGCTTTCAGCTACTTCGAGCTTCTTGATGGCGGCTTCCTGATCCTCGGCTTTGTTGATCAGTTTGGTCAGCGCTTCAATCTTCTGTTCGGTTTCATCAGAGGCAGGCACATTCCCTTCTGCGAAGGGATGCTCGGTGGCCCCACAAAGTGGGCAGGGCTTGCCGTCTTCCAGTTTCGCCCGGTGATCTTCAAGCTCCGCTATTTTCGTCAGGAAGGCCATTTCACGCAGCAGAGTTTCCTTCTCCGTGCGATATTCGCGCAGCAAGCGGCCCCCCAGTAGCTGGCTCAAAACATCTTTGCCTTGCTGAAGCTGCTTTGATGCGTCCTCCAGCTCCTGCTTCCGAATGCCGGATTGCTTCTGACAGTCGTCGAGTGACGTTGTCGCCTGTTTCAAAGCGTTCTCGGCCGTTTCTTGATCGCTCTCTTTTTGAAGGGCTTCGCTTTGCCTAAAGAGCAGGCCTCTCAACTGCTCTTCAACACCAGCCAGGCCGCCGATCAGCCATTCATCCCGGGCATGCTCCTTGAGATACCCTTCAACAAGCTCCAATGCCTGTTGGGCCTTAATACGCTTCTCCTGTTCCTTGAGCCGGGTTTGTGTATCTGCGTCAATCTTTGCCGAATCCTTCTTGCAGGCCTCATCACCCGCCGTAACTGCCTTTTCCTGATCGGCAAGCTTCTGATCGAGGGAGCGAACCTTTTGCAATATCGGTGCGGCCGCTTTCAGCTCTTCTTTGGCCCGAGCGGTTTGTTGCTCAGCCGCGCTCATCGTCTCGGCTTGCTCCTTGGCGGAGGATTCCAATCCAGGGAGCGCCTCTTCCTCAGTTTTCAATGCCTCTCTGTCATCTGCCTGCTGTTTGCGGGTGACCATAAGCGTTGCATATACGCCATCAAGCGAGGAGGCACTCAAAGCCCGGTTGAGCCTTTCACGATCGGGCTTGAACGCCCTAATATCAACATGCAGCTTGCTCTCCTCATCGGCAAGATTGACGATTTCCTTCTTTAATCCATCGATGATGGAGAGCCAGGCAATGGCCTTTCCGGCCTCGGCGGACTTGGCGGCGAGGTCTGTCTCCTCCTTCTGCCTTGTCTCGAGTGTCTGCGCAATCTCTTGTTCCTGCTCCGGCTCGAGAATCGCGATGCCTGCTGTTTCAGCCTGCAGTAGGCTCAGCTTTTCTCGCTCTTCTCGCTGTCGCTCATGGACGCGAACGGATATCTGGCTGTAGATCTCTGTGCCCGTGATCTGCTCCAGGATCGGAGCCCGATCATCCGGTGCCGCCTGAAGGAACGCGGCGAAGCCGCCCTGGGCAAGCAACATGGAACGGGTAAAACGATCAAAGTCCATACCGGTAGCCGACTCGATCTGGTCGGCTACACCTCTCATCTTGGATTCGAAGATCTCGCCGGAATCAGCATTGGCAATTTCATGTTTCGGAGCCTGGAGCTCGCCATCCGGCTTCTTGCGTGCCCGATGTTGGCTCCAATGACAGCGGTAACGCCCACTCTGGGTTTCGAAGGTCACCTCGGCAAAACATTCGCCGGTCTGCCGGGACATGATTTCGTTTCCGCTCTTGGTAACCTTGTTCAGGCGAGGCGTCCGCCCATAGAGGGCAAGACAGATAGCATCGAGGATCGTAGTCTTACCCGCGCCGGTCGGGCCGGTAATGGCGAAGATGCCGTCAGACGCGAAGGCTGGGTGCATCAGGTCGATTTCCCACTCGCCTACCAGGGAGTTCAGGTTTTTGAAGCGTACCTGCAGTATTCTCATCGACAGCCCCTCTATTCCGCTTTCACGTCGTCTTCATAGAGAGACGAAACAGTTTCCTGGTAGGCCCGTAGCAGTTCGGGCCGCTGGTCTTCAGGCACTTCATGAACGGCTAGGCAGCGCTCGAACACGTCGCTCACATCCAGGTCGTCGAGTGTCTCCTCTTCATGGATTTGTCCCAGCACGTGGTCGATGATGCGGTTGTTTTTGATCCGGAGGATCTCCACTCCAGTGCCAGAGACGGCGGTCTCCAGACGTTCGCGCAGGTCGCCAATGACCTCCTCACCTTCGTAGATGACTTCGACCCAGCCTTGAAAGTCTGTTGCCGACAGCTCGATCATACGGCTTGAGATGCTCTCCCAGTCTCCCTTAACGCGCTCCAGCTTTTGAAACACTGGCACGTCGATCAGTTGCACGGATGGCGGCTTGCCCTGGCCCTCTTCATGATTAAAAACAACCAGGCAAACGCTCTTTTGCTGTTTTGCCTCCCCGAACCCCATGGGCAGAGGGGAGCCACTGTACCTGATGGTCTCTAGGCCATTCACCTTCTGAGGGACGTGGAGGTGTCCAAGCGCCAGATAGTCAAAGCTCGCTGGAAAAATCCCGGCCGTCACATGAGCCAGGGAGCCAACGTAGAGTTCGCGTACACCATCACCATCGACGGTTTGTCCGCCGGCAGTAAACAGGTGCCCCATGGCCACAATGGGAATATCCACTCCGAGTTCCTCACGTTTCTGCTCAGCGAAGGCGGCGACTTCGGCGTAATGAGACCGGATCCCCGCAAGTAGTTTCCCCTCCTTGTCCTCGACACTCTCACCCGCCTCCGCCACCCGGATATCCCTGTCCCGGAGGTAGGGCACGGCGCAAACAATCAGCTCCGGAGCGTTCAGCTCACTGCGGAGCACCAGCACTTCGTCTTCCAGGGACTCAGAGCTACTGCCGACCACGTGGACATTCAGCGCTTTGAGCAGCTCCCTGGGGGCATTGAGGAAGGAAGGCGAATCGTGGTTGCCCGCGATAACGACAACATGCCGGCAGGAAGAGGCAGCCACCCGGCACAGGAACCGATAATAGAGCTCCTGGGCACGATTGCTCGGAGCGCTGGTGTCAAAGACATCACCGGCCACCAGCAGAGCATCGATTTCATTCTGCTGAATCGTCTCCGCCAGCCAGGTCAGAAAGGAATCGAACTCCTCGTAACGTTTTCTGCCGTAAAGAGTTCGGCCGATATGCCAGTCGGATGTGTGGAGGATTTTCATTTAGCCTCCTTTTCTAGCCACGGAAAACACAAAATTGCATGGAAGAAAAAGGCTAAGCATTTTGCTTCCCAACGATAAAGGTTCGCATTTCACTTATGGATTGCCGCAACTCTTCGGCTGTAAATCTCTGGTTCCGAGTATTTTCAGGGTGATGAATCTGGTGTCGGATATACTCACTCAGGATTATCTGAATCTCTGAAACATTTCCTTTCCAATCTTTCTTGTAGGCGCGATTAGACTTTCCATTTTTATATTCAGACAACCATCCTTCGCTCTCAATATATCCATACAACTCATTGTGATAGCCGTCGTCTGCTTCATTGAAGGCAAGGAAGTTTACTTCGTTGAGTGATGGGTATGGCAGATTATGTCTTTCGACAGTGACCACTTCTTTGCTCTGCTCCCCTTTTATTAACTTCAAATGTTCAAAATCCAACATTTTTACAATCGAAGGACTATGAGTCGTTAAAATTATCTGGGTGTGTTGGATCTTAGATAGCTCAATAAAAGCATCAATGAGTTTTTTCTGGTGATCAGGGTGCTGTGATGTTTCCGGCTCCTCAATTGCGTAAATGATGTCAGGAACATTTTTCTCTTTTTTTCTTCTCTCGGCTTCAGCTCTGAAAAAGTTCAACAAAACAAGCCGTTTCACGCCGCTTCCACGCTTATTTATTGGAATATCTTCATCGCCCGAAATAGAGACATTTTTAAAAACATCAGCCCATTTCAGAGTCTCCGCAGAAGGGATGACCGGATTCAAGCTGTTAGCAATTTCCGGGTTCATCTCTTTTAGCTTTTCCAGCGTTCGATCAGCGACCTCTTTAAGCTTAAAATCAACTTCAATTGCAACTTTATTGAGCGAAGATTGAATGGATGTGTCCTTCAAGATTTCTTGAACAGCGAGTTTCATGGGGTCTTGAATTTCACTGTCGCCATCACTATTTTTTCGGTCGGACTGAAATAGGGAATATAGTGGCATGTAGTTTTTGAGCTGATCCCAAATGTTCTTTGCATCTTCTTTAGTTACATCGATTTCAATATCCTGAAGCTGAAGATCTTCAGAAAAATGTTGCCAAATGGCTTTACGCATGACGGAATTTTTCTTTTGATCATCACAGAGGATTGAGTCTTTCTTAATGATCGCTTGCAAATCCTTCTGCCTTTTAAGTAGCAAATCAGCACAAGCGGGATTTAAGGGATGATGAGCCTTTACAGATACCTTTTCCTTCCCTGCACTCGGGTAAGTTTTGACGATCTCCAGTTTTCCTTGCCTATTCAGTAAATACTCATCTTGAAGCGTTGTTGCATTTGTACTGTCAATCACCAAACTGGTCGGCAAGTCCTCAAAAACAACAGCAATGCAGATAGCACTATTCTCCTCAGCAAGCCCTTGTTTGTTAATGTCCTCCTTATCCAGTTTTATTACTCCCTTGCTTTCATTGAAGAATACGTCAAGCGCCTCAAGAACAGTTGATTTGCCAACATCGTTTTTTCCAACAAATACTGTAAGTTCATCCAAATCAATGATTGTTTCGTCTTTATAGCCTCGAAAGTTTGCAATTTTAACCTGTGATATTTTCATTTGAACGCCCTTCTTGTTCGTGCGTTTTCTGCTAATCGTGGTCGTAACGGCTTTTGATTTTGCTTGCTCTTTTCAATAGCCATTGTCAGATTCTCCGGTTTTAATAAACGTCACCTCAAAGGCCTTGCTGGACCGAAACTGCTGCAACCTATTGGCAAACGCAAAGGCCTCATTCATCTCGTAGTGCTGGAAGATGTCCAACCCCCGATCCAGCGATATCTTCCAGCCGTGGTCCGTAACGATATGACGTGCGTGAATGGTGCCGCTTTCGTCAAACTCCCAGGTGAAGTCGATGCCCACGGTGCAAGCGGATTCTTGGATCTTTTCGAAACTCTCGTCTTGCAGATCACCCTTGAACTCGTCCCGGACGGTGACGAGGTGAACCGCCACTTCATCTTCCTCGGCCTTGTTCTTCACGATGGCCTCGAGAAACTCCATGAAATTGCGGATCTGGTAGAAAAGCCGGATGTAGGGGTCTGTGACGGTGATCTTGCTGGCTCCTTTCAGGTATGCGCCAAACAAGCCGTCGAATGAGATACCCTTTTGGTTCTCCTGGAAAGTCAGGTGTTTTTCCTCCAGCACAGGCTCAGGGGCGCGAGGCTCTCTGGGCTCGCCACCATTAACCTCTGCTGCTGGCTCAGGCTCTAATCCCCCGTCATCAGGGGTAGACACTGTCTGATGGTAGTAACCGGGGTACTCTTCTTCCTCAAGTGTCGTGACCAGTATTTCCTGGCCTTCCTGGTCCTGATAGGAAAATCGGACTTCGCCGTAAGTAGTATCAATCCGCTGTAACTGGTCCTTGACCCGCTTGCGCCCCTCGATGGCAAAACGCAGCACTTCTTCAACCTCATCCCTGGTTGCTCCGCCCTGGGGGAACAGGATCTTCATCAAGCCGGAAAAGGTCTTATTGATACCGTCCCGGTCTCGGGTCGAGATATCCGAAGAAAGGGTAAAGTGCTCCCGGTATTGATCGGAATAATCGTAGTTCCGCATCGAGCGCAGGATTTCTGCAAGGTAGTCCACCACGAAGCCATAGCCGTCGGAGAACATCTCGCCCCGGATGATGTCGACCTCCCACCCGGGGATGTAGAAGTGGATACGGTCCAGAAAGGCAGAATCGTAGAACTTGTCCGGCAACTCATCGAACAGGTCCGAATGCTTCAGCATGTAAGGAACGGTATGCCGGGTGTTCCCCACGAACACCATGGACGCCTCGGCGCCCAAGGTTTCCACGCCCCGGGAGAAGGACTTGTTGGCCATGTAGTTCTTCATGATGTCGACGAGTGCCTTGTCTACTCGCTTCTGCTTGCCGGCGAACTCGTCGAAGGCCACGCAATCCCAGTAGCCCACCAGGCCGATCTTGCCGCTGGAGTTATTCACAAACAACTTGGGTACGGTGACTTCACCACCCGATACCAGGATCCCATGGGGCGAGAATTCGGAGTAAACGTGGGATTTACCCGTCCCCTTGGGGCCAAGTTCAATAAGGTTGTAGTTCCGCTCGCAAAACGGAATCAAGCGGACCAGCTGGGTTAGCTTGCTGCGCCGTCCGAACATCTCCGGGTTAAAGCCGATGCTCTGTATCAGCAGGTCAATCCACTCATCGGTGCTGAACTGCTGCCGCGCGGCAACGTAGGCGTCGTAGTCGAAGTGGGATAGCTGAATCGGCTTGAGGGTGGACAGAATCCAGGGGCTGACGTTCTGGTCTTCAGAAAATACGTATTCGATGTCCGCAATGCACCAGACGCCGCTTACCAGCAGTTTGGGGTGGGCCTTCACGGTCCCAGAATCCACCAATACCTTCTTGATTCCCAGGTTGGAAAACTGCGCCTCGTAGGCATCCGTCTTCTCATTCAGGGCCACGCTGATCTTATCGATGACCTTGTAGCGCCCCTTTTCCTTGATATTCGAGCGCACCAGCCCGGCCTCGTTGCGGTGGACATAGTGCTTGGCCAGAATCTCCTTGACCGTCTCGATACCGGTCTGAATCGTGGCCTCGTCGTTAGTGGCGCAGTACTGGCCGAGCAGATACTCCAGCACATATGAGGGGACGATGGCGTTGCCCTTGACCGTTTTCACCAGGTCTTTGCGCACCACCAACCCTTGGAAGTGCTCGTTGATCTTTTGGTCAAGCGTGCTCATTGGCTATAACCCTCAGAAATCAAAATCGCTGGTAAAGGAGCGCCGCATCAAATATCGGAGCGACTTGTATTCCTTGTAGTGGGAGGTGCCGGCGTGCTGCTCTTCCAGCTTTAGGAAGACCTCCTGGCCGTTGGCCTCGTCCGCCTTGCGGCTGAGCACAAAGCGCACCTGAAGCTCCCGCTCGCGGGGGTTCTCCGAGGTCAGGTCAAACGACAGTTCGTGACTGTCCGAAATCAACTCCCCTGACTGGGTATAAATCCCGGCCCGCAGGTGGCGAGGCTGTACCTTCTCGGTAACCGGCCCGGACTGATACAAGGTGACGGCCAGTTGGCCGGAAGTGATCACCGAGCTGGCCCCACGCAGGATGTCCACCTCAACGGCGCTGACATCGCTCTGGCGCTTCTTGTTAACCTTCAGGACCGGAATCACAACTTCCTGAAGGGATGCGCCGCCATGCACAAAGCGGCTGCCAGAGCCTTTAAGGCGCAGCCGGTTGATGGACTTGGGAATCTGCACTTCCATATCGCCATCCAGCCCAAGCTGCTCGGACGAGAAGTGATGGAAGGCCGGAGAGGCGGACAGCCCCTTACCCAGCACGAACCGACGGTCCCGGTAGCGAATATCATCGCCAGAAACGGCATCGCCCAGGAAATCACTCTCATCCAGCTCACGGTTCTGGTAAATAAAGCCATGGTCAGCGGTGATCAGCAGGTTATTGGCGTTGGCCGCCGTGAGCTTCTTGATCAGTCGAATCAGGTCATCCAGGGTTTGTTCTGCGGCTTCAAAGGCCTGCCCCTCTGAATGCATCTTGTCGCCGGTGTGATCGATGCGGTTGTGGTAGATGTACAGCACATCATTACCCTTGAGCAGCTCACGGCTGTCTTCCCGGTTGAGCTGCATAAAATCCTCCGCCTTGACGGCCTGGCCCCGACCATCCAAGGCGGCCTGCAGGATTTTGGTACGGTTGACCGTACCCTGTGAGCTTTGGCCATCCACCAGTACCGTACCGGTATCGTTGTCGGCAATCGCCAAGGACTTGTTGGGCAGCAGTGCCGCCATACCGAGCTGCGTATAGCTGGGAAGGGTCGAGAGTGCCGGTTCAAGCTCCGCGCTGTAGCGATCTTCCTGCCGGATAAGGCCCAGCAGCTCATCACCAATCTCGTAGCGCATGGCGTCGGAAATGATCACGCAGATCCGCTTGTCCTTGCGCAGGTACGGGCGAACCCAGTACTCGAAAAAGGCCTTTTGCTGAATGACCGGATAGGCCTCCCAGCGCGTCACTGCGTCCACGTGAACCTGAAAACCATCGCCCAGCTTGAGCAGATAGTTGTTGGAATACAGATTCTCCACCTGCTCACTGAGTTCGCCCATCAACGAGGCCTGGCCGGACATGCGCACATGGTAGGTAAACTTGCGGTAGAGCTGATCCAGCTGGTACCAGGAGCGGCTGTATCGCTGGACGCCCTCTGAGAGGCTGTCCATGGTGAGACGAGCCTCACCCAGCATCTGGACAAAGCGCGCCGCAAACTCAATGGCTTCATACAGATGGCGGAACTCCCCGTACCAATGGCCCTGGCGCCGCTGCCGCACCCACAGTGCCACATCGCCACTAGTGACCGTGCGGCCAACCACCGCCCGCACCAGGTCACTGATAATCTTCTGATCGATTAGCCGGAAGTAGTCCAGCTCAACCAGGTCCCGGAAGTCCCGTTTACCGAGATCCTGCTCAATGCCCAGCACCCCGGCACACTCGGCAGACAGGGTTTCAAACCCCTGCTCGAACTGCCGGCTGTCTTTCCAGCGCTTGAGGAACACCAGGGCATCGCCGGTCAGTTTGACCTCGCCATCGGTACCCATGGCGTAGCAGGATTTGAACAGCTCGATCACAAAGTCGCGCAGGCTGGGTTCACTGGCCTCGTAGCCGTAGAAACGGGTCAGTTGTTCCCAAAGGAAGCTGTCCAGACCACAGCGCTCAATCAGCCGAATGCCATCATCACGCTCTTCCGCCAGTTGCTGCAGCAGGGTTTCCACCACCGAGTCCATACGAGGCTCACTGCCGGCACACACGGCCAGCATCTTCAGGCGCAGCTGGCCGGCGGTATCGTCCGGCTTCAGCAACTTCTTCAGTGCCTCCTTGCGCTTGATCGCCTGAAAGAACTCCGTATGGGCCTGAGCTATCTCGGCGAACTCCAGGCCCAACTCCAACTCGGACAGCCAGATGGCCACCTGGTCGGTCCGGAACTCGCCGTGGGTCAGCTGTACGTCCAGCAACCAGTTATCCAGATCCTCCGGTTGCGGCCCCTCCTTGTACAACAAGAATCTCTGTTCCGGTGACTCCCGAAGGATGCGATATTTCAGGCCGTACTCGTTGTTGGCGAGCTCCAGTTTCTCCACGTCCGGAATGGAAACCGCCTCGAAGTCACCGCGCAGCTCCTGCTTGCTGTCATACCAGAACACGACCCGGTGCCGCTCGAATAATTTTTTTAACGCCTGGGAAATTCGGTTACTCATGCGGCTGCGTAGTCTCCAAACAAATATTTGATAGTGGTCCAGAACTCACTGAAACGGCCGTCTGCTCCCATGGTTAAATAGCCCGACACGAACCTGCTCAGCTCGTCATGAGTCAAACTATCATCAAGGAAAGGCTCAATTGCGCCAGCCCTCAACTCACTCAGCTTGGGCAGGTTCAGACCCAGCCTGGTAATGGTTTCACGGGCCGCCCGGTCGTTACTGTCAGCAGGTTTAATCCAACCATCACCTTCAAAACCAAACCGGTGCTCACAACTCGCATCCAGCGGAGATATCAACAGCTCAGGATCAAACCAGTCGCCTTTGAGGTTACCGCAGTGGCGGGGCTCCCCTTTTCTGATCTGCTTTTGGCAAGAACACAAAAGATTGCCGTAATCCAACGGATCCACTGCCGGGTCACTCTGGGGCCGGAAGTGCTCTATGTGGGAATCACCCTCGGTTAACCGGCGTTCACAATAGCAGCAGATGTAGCCCTGCTCCTGCATCAACGCTCCCTTAACCGAAGCTTTTGTGTCACCGCTAAGGTCGTCATAGGTGGGCTGCCAGTCTTCATTGGTTAGAGCCCTCCATTGCGTATAAGCTTCAGGTTCGTGGCGCTTCTCCACATACTTCATCGGCCAATCAGCTCCTTGCGTTTGATCAGCACCTTGGCTTTAACCAGTTCCGGATCTTCGCCAATGTCTCGTTCCAATTCAGCAATGCCTTCTCTGGCAGTATCAAGCTCGCCATCATTGATTTGCCCGTAAATAGCTCGAAGAGCATCTTCCACTTGGTCAGGGCGTGTGGTCTCAAGGCCCATCAGATCTTCAAGTACCCTGTCCACCGTCTTCCCGTAGGACTCATTCGGGCGAACAATCTCCAATTCCCCGGCATCTGTCATGTTCATAAGGAACAGATTCTCCGGTTTCACATGGGTAATTACATGCGGTGAATGAGTGGAGATAAAAAACTGACAGTTCGGGAAAACCGCCCTCAAACTGGGCACCACCAAGCGCTGCCATTTCGGATGCAGGTGCAGATCAATTTCATCGATCATCACAATGCCATCTCCCAGCAGCGGATCTTCTCGCTCCGGGTTGGCTATGGCCATGCGCCTGGCAAGGTCGCCAACCATAGCCATCAAGCATTTTTCGCCATCGGAAAGCTGGTTTACTGTGAGTCGCTGGCCTTTCTTCGTTACCTCCATCCGCAGCGGTTGGCGCCTTACGGTCAGGTTTTGGAAGTCCGGCATGAAAATCTCAAGGGCCCGCCGCACCGCCGTTAGCTGCGAATCCGGGAACTCGAAATCGTCCGGCTTGATCAGATCATCTATGTATTTACGGTTCTCGTTCTCAAGGTCTTCACGCTCCCGGAACCATTCAAAGAAAGTACGGAAGTTGGCGCCACTGGTTAGCGACTCCTCGTAAGCAGAAAGAAGCCCGAACTGATGCTTTTCTCGGATACGCAGTGGAATATCCAACACAGCGCGATTCACCGGGTAGTAAGCAAACAAGGGGATGTTTACCTTCCCGTTGTGCTCGGTGATGCCGGCCTGAATACCCTTGGCCGTTTCGGATGCAGAAATCAGAACAGAGGCCAGGTCCTTTTTGCTGTACCCCTTACGCACCTTCGCCAGGTTCCAGCCGAAGGAAGTACCCTCATCACATAGCTGAATGGCCAGATTGGCGGAGGATTCACCATTCCTGATATCGGATTCGGCAATCGGACGCCCAGACGCACCCGCATGCTTAATCCGATTCGCCAGCCAGGACAGCATGATGGCCGAGGCATCCAGAATGCTGGATTTACCCGTGCCATTCATGCCGACAAACACATTAAGCTTGTCATCCAGATCCAGCGGTAGATCTTGAGCGCCACGAAAGCGCTGCAAGGTTAGTTTGTTGATATGCATGCCTGTGCTCCTAGCCAGAGAGGCCGGTAATCTTCTTTAAAGCTTCGCCAAATTTCGGATAATTGGTCTTCACCCCGTCATCGAGATCAATTTCCACCTGCTCGGTAGCCAGGGGATAAAGTACATCCCGCTCGTAGTCATCCAGCTCGGCGAGGATTTTGTTGATCTTCTCGATCTCTTTCAGGGCCTTGGTCTTCTCACCCTGGGAAGCCCCAGCACTGATACTGACGGCTTCCAGATGGCTTTTTCGGGCTTTCAGCTTCTCGTCTTTGAAATCGCGCAGATACTCCAGCACCGTGCCTACTGTGTGGGGCTGGTAGCGGTGCACATAAATCAGCGCATTGAAGGAACCTTTGGGTGAGGAGAACAACCAGTAGATGGGCCGTTTCTTGTAACGGCGCACGTGGTCGTTGTAGAAGTCTTTCAGGAAGTATTTGCGGATATCCTTGCCTAGTGCCTGCTCGACAAAGCGGAGGTTTTCGTCATAGTGTTCTTCGCCAAAGGCGATGCGCAGGAATTCACGGAAGCGCTCGGTTATATCGTCGGTGAACCAGTCACCGTCGAGCATGGGGATGACGTTATCCTCATCTGCCTGGAAGCTCGGCTCTGGGATCTGCTTCAAGTAATCATCTACGGTCTCACCCTGATTGGCGAGAATCAGGCCCGGTTTGTCCAGCGCGTACCGGCCAAATATGCAGCCCACGGCGTAGGAGACCATCTCGCGCATAGTGTCGCCCAGCAGCAGCGCCTCCAGCTCTTCCTCACTTTTACTGTTGCCGTAGCGGTAGTGGGGGTTGCAGGTCAGAGTGACCTCCTCCAGCGGTACATCTGGTGTCAGCTCATTCTGCAGACCGTAGGCATCGATGAAGATTCGGTTATTCTCTTCCTCCAAGCGTTGCATTTCCTGTGTTCTTTTGCGCCAGTGAGAGCGGAGCTTTTGGTAGGTCCTTTCTAAACTAGGCTGCCAGAAATCAGCATTCAGTAGGGGTAGATTAGAAAAATCCCACGAACCTTCATAGGAATCCCAATCTCTGGCTGCGATATCGATAAGCGTTATTGAGTTGGTTTTTGGAAATACCTCTAAGACGGGTAGCTTCTGGATTGCTCCGACTTCGTAACTCAAACTCTGGCTAGTAAACGAAAGAAGATAACTAGTAACTTTGCTATTCAAAAAACCAATAGCATTACGCAGATCAAAATCAGATGTAGAAAACAATCCAGGCCCTTTATGGCCAAATATTTGCCCCGGATCCTGCCAACGAAATGATGGCATGCCGCCAGATATAAGTGACCATGCAACCATTTCCTTGAAGTAAAACTTTATGTTTTTTATCGTTCGAGTGACAGAGCCATACAGAGATTCCGCATACTCTTTCACTTCTGAACCATCGTTTTCCCAATTAATAATAAATTCGTTATTTCCATACCATCGTCTTACGGCACCACCTTTAACAAAAGGGATCCACTTCTTGAGTGAACGGTCGTCTTCATTATCTTCAGAAGTTTTTAATGCGCAATCGTTAATCGCCACTTCATGCCACAGCCGAAGAAATCGTTGATCATCACTCGTTGCAAGCCCTTGTCTTGGGGAGGAGATATCACCCAAATACCCACCACTTGAAAAAAGTTTTACAGCCCGCTGGCTTACCCAGTAAGAGATTGGGTTGCCAGGGATCTTCTTAAAATCCGCGGCAGAGGCCTGGAAGAAATAGTTGTCAATAGGTTGACTGGTATCGCTTGCCTGTCTGTTACTCATCGCCTTTCTCCGAATCTAGCTCCTCAGCTGATATATTGACCTGCTGCCAATCATCCGCAATCGCCTTCCAATCTACCTCGCGCTCGACTGTCTCGCCGTCACTATCCTGACCTGACCATACGGCCCAAAAATCAGGATCATCCGATTTTGGTCGATGATGCTCAGGAAGTTGGTTCATCTGCACCAGTACCGGCAGCTCCGATGCCCAGCCGAGCAAAATGGCGTGTCGGGAGGGGAGCGAGGGCAAGTCCCGCAACAGGCCTCGCAAATTATCGGGCACAAGCTTGTGGACCAACTCCTGGTCGCGGTCGTTACTGATGCGATGCATCAGGAAACTATTGCACTGAGAAAGTACTGTGGGAGAAAGCTCACTAGGACGTTGCGAGGACAGCACTAAGCCCAACCCGAACTTGCGGCCCTCGCGGGCTATCTTCTCAAATATCTGGCAGCAAATAGTTGCCGAATTCTGATTTTCAGCGCCGTCGTTATAGCGCTTAATGAAGGTATGTGCTTCCTCCATTACCATTACCGTAGGTAAGATTTCGCCTCGGTTCAGGTTGCGGTAACGTTGCTGCGCCTCCAGTGTCATGCGGGCGATGACTGCAGTGATGATATGCACTACCTCTGCCGGCACCAGTGAGAGGTCAATTACGGTGATGGAACCATTAGATGCTTGGTTATCTCCAATATGGCTCTCAAGCCATTCGGCCAAGGATGCCTCTTCAGTACCCGTAACGATTCGTTTGACCCTTGCATCCGATAACATGGTCCGAATACGCATAATCAGAAAATCGAAAAACTGCGCATTAGTTTCTTGGCCTGCCAGTGCCTCTAAGTGATCGGCGAACTGAGCGCCGTCAAATTCTATAGGTGAGTCCTCATTAGGACCTTCCTGATAAACTGCTCCACCTAAGGTAGTGAGGAATCTTTGAAAATGAGCGATAACTTCTTCTACCGCTGTCGCTGGAAAATCGTTGTATCCAGTTTGGCCGTTCTGTTTACGGAACGTTTGTCGTGGGCGATCCAGTAGGGATTGCACCTTAGAAGCAAGAAATTCCAAGCTCTCCCTTTGATCAATGAACTCACGTGAAAATGCTTCAAGATCCTCAATAAATATCGGAAGCTTGGGTCCGAACTTCCAGCCCTCATACGTTTCACCGTTACGGACTTGCGACTTCAAAGTGATAAGGATGGAACTGAGTTTTCGGCGTAGAAGGAACACAGTATCTTCGGCGGCTTCGGAACTACTGCGCATTTCCCGAAGAGCTCTGCGTAGCAGCGGCCGTTGTGCACGTTCACTCGCCTGAGTAAATGCACTCCACTCTTCGCTATTCCAGAACCATAGCGGCACTTGCAGTTGTTCGATGCCTTCACTGGGCTCGACGGCACATACGCGCACATCACCCAGTCCTTCAAACGCATTAGCGTACTCTCCATTCGGATCGAGTACGATGAAGCGGGCGTTTGGCTTCTCGCCCCGTTTCCTTTCTGCGGCTTCCAAAGACCAACGGATCAAGCCGGCAACCGAGCAGGATTTTCCGCTACCAGTGTTCCCGAGGACAGCCAAATGGCGACCGAACAACCGGTCCGGGTCAACCGCGACTTCAGCGTTCGCGGCCAGCGGGCTGGTGCCGATTATTACGTGGCGGTTATCGCCTGACTCGACGATGGCGCGTAGTTGATTTTGTGTGGGGAGCACGACCGAATCACCCACGGTGGGATAGCTCTCGACACCGCGTCGGAAACGATATTTCTCTTGGCCGCTCGCTTCGCTGCCATCGTAATACAGACAGCCCAATGGATTCAGGCTCATCTTGCGCAGAGGATAAGGCAGGTCCACTAGGCCAAAGTCCTGCATGCCTCGGCGTTTGGGATACTGCGAGCGCTCGATAGTGATCCACTCCACTTGGGCGACCATGTGGCCTTCGTCACTGGGGATCAGCACATAGCCGTTAATGCGAGGAAATGGACGCGGTGTGCCCGTGTTGAGGGCAACACCATCGGGAGCATCTATTTCCAGCAGGACTTTAATTTCATCGGGCGAGACAAAATCAATGGTTCCGATGCGCAGAGAGTCAGCGTAAGCCAGTGGAGACAGGCTCATAGCGAGTCCCCCCTTTCAGTAGGCTGATCCTTTCCTGACGGGTTTTGATCACCTGGCCGTTCCGTTCCCCATCGTTGCTTAAGCAACTCGCTCATACGGAAAGTCGTCTTGTCGATGGCGGCCTTGGGCAAGTAGTTTTCAGTCAGTGTGCTCAGGTCGGCCAGTGCCGGACCGATCAGCAAACTAATTTGTGATGGCCTGCCTATCTCCTTGTAGGTCTGCATGATGCGACCGAGCGGGTCGTCGTAAGAGATAACGACCAGATGGGTTGAGGGGATGGTGAGCATATCTCGGATTACGCGATTGATATGCTCATCGCCAAAACTGTAACCGTAGGTCACCAGTGTACTGTTAGGACGGCATACGGCTGCTGCGAGATCGCGAAACAGCTCCACGTAGGGGTAATCTGCGGTTTCTCTATCCTTGGCTGCGTTTGGATAGATCATTAATTTCTGGGCAGTGGCGTCACCAAGACCAGGGGCTTGTAAATAGGGTTCGACGCTGCCGGCGCCGAAAGGCAAACCGAAACGGCGAATGTCTTTGCCGGTCTGCAACCAGTCCACCGAGCCATGCAACTTGGTATAGCGCGCTACGCCTTCCAGATAGCGTGGCTCACCGCGAATACCGGGTGGGTTGTAGTGCATGTCCAGATCCAGACGCGAAGAGCGGAAGATCGGCATGAGGTTGCCCAGAAAACGGTCCAGCAGGTGCAATCCAGCCAGCTCTGCTCCGGCTTCTATCAGCCGGTCGTAGTTGGTGGTAAAAATGTTCAGGCGATCACGAACCCCGGTGCGGCTTGCAAAGCTCATCAGAAAGGTGACCAGCGTATTGAAAGCCTGCTCGCGCCTTGCTTCTTCCGACGAAGCAATTGACGTTTCGTTTTTCAGTATCGAGGCTGAAAAATCCTCAAGGGTTTTTTCGATACGCTCTTTCAACGCTCCGCTCTTGTCCGATTCGACGATTTCCATGCCACGCAGTAGTTCGTTCGCAACACGCAGATCATCCTCGATATTGGCTTCCGCTCGCCCCACCTTGGGCGCTTCTTTGTCTGCCGCTGCAAAAATTTTCTCGCCTAGATCACCAAAGTCATATCCAGATCGATCCATTCCATGTGCACCAGAGCCCGTAGCAATACGGTGCACGGCATGGGTTATTCCGGAACCAATCAACAGCGAGAGGTGCTCCGACTGGACCAGTGAGGTCAGCCAAGGCTCGATGCGGTTTCGCAGATCTTTCTGATCGAACTCTTCAGACTTCAACCAGGAAGCATGTGTTCCCGCCTGTAGCCTAAAATTGTCGCCGTCCGACGCAAACTGAAGTGGCCCATGCTCATCTCGAACCTTGAGGATATTAAGCGGTTCTTTTTTCTCGCTCATTGTGAACTCCCTCCGGATACTCGCTGCTTCATCATGGCAATGATATTTTCCACTCTGCGCAGCAGATCATCGTAGGTCATGATGTCGACCATGTTGGCGTATTTGCGGCGGATGATTTCGAAGTCAAAACGCTGCTCATCAGTGAAGTCTTTGTCACGCCCCAGCAGGATGAGGGCCTTGGGATTTGTGATCTTCATTTGAATATCGACCGGGAGCTCGCTCTTGTGCTTTTTGTATATTTCCTGCTCACCGGTACAACCCCACTTGCTGAGGTGGAACAGGTACTTTTCGGCCTGCATGACGGCTCCGGCCAGTTCGGTTCTCGGTGTATGGTTGTCCCGGTACTTGTGGCGAGATAGCAATGCATTTGAAAAAGGCTTCTTGACCTCGATAATATCGACGCTTCCATTGGCATCAACCAGCATCAGGTCTATGTAGCGGTTGGTTGCCCGGCCCGGCTTCGAGTAAAAATCCTTGATCTGGACGTTTTCTAGAACAGCGATGTACTTGGGGAAGATGAAAAGCAACAGGTCCAGGATTTTCCTCTGCCAGTCCTTTTCCTGGTATTCCTCAGCTTCCCGCAGCATCTCTTTCAGCTCGGCGTGGATGTATTCGAACTTTTGCAGCTCGAAGGTCTCTAGAAGACCTCCCCGAGATGAGGTGACAAGCCTGGACTTTTTCTCCAAGTATTTGTTGAGGTGCCGCTCTGCATCCGAAAGGGTTCCGAAATAATCCTTCAGCACCCGGGCAATACGTGATCGGGCGTAGTGGGTCAGCTCAGTGCTTGTCGGAAATGTCTTCATAAGCTGATCAAAATCAGCCAGCGGAATCGCGCTTTCGTCAGCGCCACCTACTATGATGGGCTCATCGATCAACTCATCAATTTTGCGGAAAATCGAAATATCCCGGTTGGCAACAAAAGTTCGCGGCTCTAGCTTCATTGCCCGGTCGAGCCGCAAATCGTACTTCAGCCCCAGAACATCTTTGTTAACTTTGTAATAGTCACCCTCGGATACGCCCAGTACGAATACGCGTTCACTGTCGTCGTCAATCTGGAGCGGCTTGCCTATCGAGGCCAGACCGGCGTTTGTGAAGGTGAACGTTCTGCGCAGCGTGACGCTGCCATCATGTCTGAGCTTTTCATCCAGCCAGTGGGTATCGTTGAATCGATCAGGCTGGTAAGTCAGCAGCAAGCGGGCTTGTTCCTTGAATATCCCGATCACAGCCTGCCTCCTCTGTCCGCGTTTATTTCGCCCACAGTAGTGTTAGTGCCCGACAAGAACTTTATGGTCAGGTCGGTGACGGTGGCGAAATCGTCGGAGCGGAAATTACAGGTCATGCTTACCGGCTCCGCTCAACGGCCTTGGCCATCATGGCCATCTTCTCAGCTTCCGAATTGCCATCGACCAACCGGAGAAACGCGCCTCGATAGTGCGGCTTATGGGTGTTCTCTAGCACGAAAGCAGTCGTTGAGACCACTTCGCCACCGATGCTGTCAAAGGCTCGCGCTCCTAGATGGGCCATCGACAAAATAGTGTGCTGATCGAGAATGCGACCGCGCAAAGCCTCGAAGGAAGACAGAAACATCCAGCTCTGCATCGTGATCATGGCGACAGCGCCGCCAGTTACCGCCATATCCAGATTACGTTCTGTGAACATGGCAAACAGGTCGGACTTGCTCTTTGGGTAGTTCTCCTTGGCCCAGGCGCCAAGCCGTCCATTCATACCCTTACCGCCCATATAGGGCGGATTGGCGACGACCACGGCGTAGCGCGGGCTCAAGGCTTCGGCCATACGCAGTACTTTCAGTACTTTGCTGTGCGTGTCGGCCAGGAACAGGTTGCTACCCAGGTTCTTTGTCTCCAGCTCGGCCAGCACGTCAGTCACGTTGGTAAGCTTGGGCAAGATCAGGGAGCCGAAGCTGTCAGCTTCCTCGAACTGTTGCAAGGTTTCACGTAAGCCTTGGGTGAACAGGTCGCGGCCCACGGCGCTCATGTACTCTTCCAGTTCATCTGGAGTGAAGCTAACTTTTTCCAACACGCAGATGTTGGGCTTGATGCCTTTGTTGAAAAAACGCCGCTGACGCGCTCGGGCTTTCATGGTCAGAGCGAAGGCGGCCAGCTCACCGGCGCGTTCATCCAGCTCAATACCATAAAGGTTGTGTGTCAGGATCTTTTCCGGGATTTCGGACGGCTCGCAGCCTTCTTCTTCATAAATGGCGTAGAGCAGATCGAAAGCATAGGTCAGCATATGGCCGGAGCCGCAGGCTGGGTCGCAAACCTTGAGCTCTTCCGGGCCTTCGATTTTCAGAAAATCGGCCTCAGCCTCGTCCGGAGGAATGTAATACTCCATCTGATCCACCAAGGCTGAATTTGGTCTGTTAAGCATCCACAAGCGGCCGAGCGAGTTATCCACCAGGTATCGCACAATCCAGTGCGGCGTGAAAAGCTGGGTGGCGGCGGGGATATTGGCCGGTGTGATTTTCTGATTCTTCTTCAGCGCCTCGAATACTTGATCCTTTTTCTCAGAGATATAGAACTGGTACAGCCAGCCGATCACCTCAACATCCTCACAGGCGTCCGGCGTCATGGCTTCGCGGGTGTAGGCCAGAATTGAGTTACCCGAAAGCAAATCATCCGGCATCAACAGCTCGGTGTAGTCGTCAATACGTTCGAACAGGAACGGCATCGCGCTGTACCAATAGTTACAGGCCGCGACGACCAGCAGGCGATAGGCTTCCCCTTGGGGATCCTGGCTGGGCATTTTGCCATCGAGCAGGGCGAAGACCCGTTTTCGGGTGTTTTCCACGACCATCTCTTCATCGATATGGCCCATCTTGGCATCCGCCAGGATCTCGGGCTGAAACTGCCCCTCGGCGGGCGAGACCACGCCGATGCGGTTATATCGGTTCACGTCCATAAACCGCAGGGCTACGAGCCGGTTGAACCAGATATACGCCACCCGCTCGACAACCTGTCCTTTACCCTGCTCGGCTATCGCATCTTCCAGCTTTTTGATGGCCAATGGGCTTTCCCGCCGGGCGGGGCTTTCTTCGGCCAATACCAGCTTTAGCTTGGCGCCGACCTGTTCAATCAGGCTGCGGCGGGCGAACTGGGCGAATTTTCTGAGTTTTGCGGTTTCCATCGATTCATGCCTTGGTTTTGATCGTGACCGAGCGATATACGCTGACGCCTATATGAGCGCATATATTTACGCTGAGCGCATAAATTAACGCGCGCGCTTGTAAATAGCCCCTTTACGCTCGCCTATTTGCTCGATTTCTCCCCTTTTCTTCAATCTGGCCAACAACTTGTAGGCTTGATCCGGGCTGATATGGCACAGCTCAACCACGTCAGCACGCTTGATGCTGCCGTGCGTATCAATAAAGCTCATGACCATCTGCTCTTGCTGAATAGGATCAAACCCTGCCTGGCGCACATAGGCGGCCTTTTGCCCCGCCCCCCGGTACACCTTGGCGCTCAAGGTGTAGGTGCGGCCTTTTCCGGTGCCGTGGGCTTCCACCATGCCGGCTTCCACCAGTTTTTCCAGGGTGCCCCGGACCACGGTTTCGGGCTTCTGCACGGACTTGGCCAGGTCTGCCGTTCTTAAACGCCGTTCATTGCGCAGTCGGGACAGGATAATCAGGCTGTCAATGGGCATGGCGGCGCCGGTCTGTTCCTCGCGCTCGACGATCATGCGCAGGAACTCGGCGTCCGCGTCTGCCGCGCTCATACGCACAGAAACGGTGTGAGCGGACGACATGGAGTAGTCGGGAGCGGTACGCCCGTAACGGAGCATGCCTTCGAAGATCCGGTCGATGCCCCGGCCCGTGCGTTCGGCCAAGCCGATGCGCTTGATGATGTCGGCCAGCAATGGGTTACGGGAGCGAGGGTCAGCCACCAGCAGGTTGTCCAGATTAACGCCCTCCACAAAACCACCGGGATTGCTGATGCTCAGGCCGTCGTCGTCCAGTTTGACGTGTACGGCGCCCAGGGCGCTGTAGTCGCGGTGAACCAGAGCGTTCACGAAGGCTTCTCGGAAGGCCCGGCGGTCGAAGTTGGGGATGGGCACGCGAAACAGCCCGACCTGAATCTCCTCTTCCTCCACCCGGGCGCGGAATAGCACTTCGACCTCTTCGAAGGTCTCCAGCAGCGGTTTGCGGTAGAACTCATTGACCAACACATCGGTACCGCGCAGCACCTGGAAGGCTACCTCGTGGGAGGGCAGGTGTTGCCGGAGCTGCATTCCGTTCCCCAGCAGCAACAGGCCTGCAACCGTGGGGCGGCGCATGCCTCCCACGCTCACAGTCAGCCCCAGGGCGCCGTCCAGCTCATCGTCCGCCAGTGGCATCAGGCTCTGGTCGCCGCCGTACTTCTTGATGGCGTTGCGGATTCGGATGCGCTGAATCGGGTCCAGGTCCTCAACCGCCAGGTTTTCTACCGGCAACGCAGAGGGATCCGTCACCCCCAGGCTGGACTGGCGCTGAACAAACTCATGGGGGTAGAAGGGCACGGCCTCCGGAGTGCCGTCCATTCTCAGGCGCCGACGTTGCAGCAGGCCATCCGAGGTCGACACCAGCTGCCGGGACTTGGGAACCTGGATCCTGGCAATAGGTTGCCCCTCCAGCTCCAGGGCCTCAATGCGCACGGCCAGCGAGGGGATGGTCTTATTGGCAATCAGTGCGGGCAGGCCGGCGAGGTTGCGGTGGTTGGCATGCAGCCCAGTTGGGGTGCCGTCGTCTTCAACGCCCAGGAACAGGTCGCCGCCCTCGGTGTTGGCCAGGGCCACCACCGCGGCCACCAGATCCCGGTCCGGCAGGCTTTTGACGTCGCTCTTGAACTCGACGGCAAGGTTCTCGCCGCCGTGAATGAGTGCCTGGATTTCCTGTTCGGCTTGGTGCATGGCTATCCCCAACATCGACCGGTTAGACGGTTCGGCACGCTTAGATCTGGACCTTGCGTCCTTGCTGGACTTCTGCCAGCAGGGCTTCGCGCAGGGCATTCAGATAGCGGTCCACGTCACCCTCGTTGGCCAACCAGGCCTTGTCGAACGCGACACGGAGGTTGCGGGTGTGAACGTAGTCGGCGGGCGATTCCTTGACCTCGTGAGGCCCCCCGTCATTCTGGTCTTCACTCTGGCCACCTGGGGGCTGATCGGGGTCGTCTGCCGGTGCTGATTTCTGATTGGCCAGCGCCACCATTTTGCCCAGCAGCTTCTGGTAGCCCTCTTCTTCAAAGTACCGGGTCCGGTCCTTGATCACGGCAATCAGGCGCTCCTGTCCGATGTAATCGACCAGATCCCGGAACGGTTTATTGAGCTCATCCTGGCGCGGTTCCGGCAGGGACTGGTATTCGTCCATGCTCTGCATGCGCTCCTGCATGGTCTTCAGGGACGTTTCTGCCTGGGAGCGGGTTTGCTGCACTTTCTCGTCGATGCGCTCTTGCAGGCTATCCAGTTGGCCCTTGAGCTGCTGAATGCGATTCCCTTTGTAGCAGTTGGGGTCGTTCAGGATGGTGCGGATCTGCTCGATCTCATCCCCGGACACATAGATGAAGTTAGGCTCCTGGCTCTGCAGGAGGGACCGAGCCTGGTTGTAGATGTCTTTTTGTGAGCCCCCCATGAATTTGCGGATGGGGTCGATGACATCTTCTTTCAGGTCCAGCAGTTGGTCTTCCTGCTTGCCCAATTCCGTCAGGTGCCAGGTGTAGGGCTTTCCGGCGACTTCTTTCAGCGTCACCAGGGCAGGTTTCAAGGCATTGAGAAACGGGTACTGGTCGACCTGCGCTATCCTCCGGTCCAGGTCGTGGTACATGTCCTGGAAGGCTTCGCCGGCCTCTTTACCCAGGGCCTTGGCTTCGCTGCTGCGGGGCGGGCTGTCGAAGAAGTCCTCGTAGAATGACTTGAGGGCTCGGACCTGAGAGGCGGTGAACTCAATCTGTGGTTCCAGCACCACGTTGCCGTGGCCGTGAGTGTTACGCAGGGCGCGCTCCAGCTCGCTGTCCTCCAGGATATTCCCGTCGAGACGAACTTCCACCTTGCCACGGGCACACAGGTTGGCCAGGGTGCAGAGAATCGCGGCGTAATACCAGCCGTAGGGTTTGCGTTCGAACTTTTCCAGCAGGCTCTTGAGGGTGGTGCGAACACCGCCCCGGTTGTTGCTCTGAATGAACGCCAGCACCTCCTGCTCGGATTCCGCCAGGGCCGTGGCGTCGTTACCGAAAAGGCCATCGTCTGTACGGTTGAGGCAATTGCTGATGTCGTTTTCCGCGTAGGAAACGCCGCGCAACATGCGGAGGTTGGGGTAAGCCCGTGAAATCAGCTCATGGAAGCCCCGAATAATGCGGGTCTGGGGGTCCTCATTCGCCACTTCCACATCAGCGCCGCCAATGAGCAACTTGGACTTGCCAATGAGGGTCTGAACCTGCTGCCGGAGCCTGGCCTCGCGCTCACGGTTCTGAAAGCCCTTGTCATTCAGGATCCGCTTGACGGCTTCCTGCTGGGTAACGGAGATGTTCTGCTTGATGTACTTCTCGGTGCGCTTGAACATGAGCAGGTCCCGCACCAGGCGCTCGTCCGACGGCATGAGCACGAACAGCTCGTCCGCCTTGTAGGTCGAGGCTGTACGGAGCATTTGCTCGTTGTCAGTATGCTCGTGGAACGGGCTGATGACATTGATCGAGAGCTCGTATTCACGCCCATGCAGACGATCATCCAGTTTGCGCGAATAGGAGTAGTCCTGCCCCTGGTTTTGGGAGGAACCGGCGTCATAGCGGATTTTGCGCTGTTTTATAACAAAGTCGAAAACGATCTTTTCCAGCTCGTCCGCAACGTCCGATGACTCAACCTCTGTGTTCTTGATCTCCTGCTCGACGTCCTTTTCCTCGTCCGTCAGGTACTCATACTGGTCCCCGTTTCTCTGTATGTAGGTCTGCTGCTCCAGAAGGCTCAGGGCTTCCTCGACCTTGGTGCGAAGTGCCGGCAGATCCTGATCGAAGGCATCCAGCATCAGCACGCAAAGGTTGCGCACCGTGGGCTTGAATTCCTTGACATATTTGACCAGGAACAGGGCCTTCAGCAACCGGATAGCGAAGGCATTATCGAGGTGGTTTTCGGCCTGAATAATCGCCCGCTGTATTTGTGATTTCAGTGCGGAGCGGATGCCTTCAAACATCAGGTCAAAGGTGGCCAGCTGGCCCACCTCATGGTTGCCGATGTGGATGGCCACCTGCTGGAAAACCCCCAGCATGGAGCGCTCACCGACAGAACTGTGTTTACCCTCGAAGGCGTTGTGCTGCGACAGGTTCTGGATCGCCGATTGAAACAGCGCGAACTGGTAGGGGACGAAGGGGTAGCTGTGGATGAAGTGGTCCCTGTCCCGGAAGTTCCGGTAGGTGGCCGATCCATCCGCGAAGTCAAACAGGGTTTTGAAGTTGTTTGCCTGCGCGTGATAGACGTCCGACAGCTGATTGACACCATCTTCGGTCTTTGTCAGCAGGCGTTTCTGGATTACTTCCGCGACGTCCGCGCTGGAGAGCTTCATGCGGTTATTGAACCGCGCCTGAATTTTCGAGAAGTCGTGGCCCTGCTGCTTGCCCATTTCGCCAACCACGTTTTTCATTTCTTCCTGGGCGGTGACGATAATCCAGGCCCGGCCCCGACACTTGGTTGCGAGGCTCTCGGCAATAGTTTGCAGGTTGGTCATCAGCTTGGTGTTGTCGGCAATGTACTGGCCGACCTCGTCCACAAAGAAGTTCAGACGGAACTCTTTGTGGCCACCCTCTTTTGCCTGCTTCTCGATATAGGCATTCACATTGTCCGCGAAGTCTTCAATTGAAACGCGGTATTCGCTGCGGTACTTGTCCAGAATGCCCGCTGCCGACTGCGGGTCGCCACCGGTCACAGCGGCGTAGGCTTTGGCAATATTCGGGCCTTCCAGAAGGGCTTGCTCCCGGCCTTTCTGCCAGGGGCGGCCGGCGATGGCCTCGTACTCGGCTTTGAACTGCTCGTACAGGCCACGGCCGTCCAGATCGCGCTCAAACTGGGCGATGTGCCCTTGTTTGCCGTAGTAGCCGCACATTTCGTCAAAGACTTTAACGAACACGGCCAGAAGCGCATCGATCTGGGTTTTGCTGATGACATCGGCTTTCTGATCGATGTTGAACAGAATGCTTTTCGCCGGTATCGAGACAGCTCGCTTCAGGTCGCCCCGGAGAATTTCATTCTCGCTGCACTTGGGAAGGAACAGGTCCAGGGTTGTAGCACCGTCCATTTCCCGGTTTTCAAGCAAAAGGGCCAGCATCTTGAGGAGGTGCGACTTACCTGAGCCGAAGAAGCCGGATACCCAGACCCCGTTCGCCCCTTCGTAGTTGTTGTAGGCGTCCAGGAACTCTTCGAGGCGTTTCTCGACTTCGTTGGTCAGTACGTATTCTTCAATTTCGAGGCGAAGACTGGCTTCATCGTCGGCTTTGATAACGCCTTCAATGGGGCGGTCAACGGGCTTTAGAAAAATATTCTTCAATGTCATTGTACTTTCCCTTAATGATTACGCCTCGAATCGTATCGTCCGCTCAGGCTTCGTAATGAAAGATGTTGAACGCACGGTAGTACTTGTCGTCATGCAGCCTGCCGAACAGATCCAGAGATGCACCGGTTTCCAGCGAGTGGGTATAGGAGCCCGGGAAGAACATCACCGTTGGCTGGTCTTTGGCGGTGCTCTGCAAGTTGTTGAGCACGTTGTGGGAGCGTATGTAGGGGAAGACCTCCCCCACCCCTGAGAGAAACAGCACGTCAAACTCAACGGACTGGAGCTTTGCCGCAATAGCGGGCACCAAATGGGCTTCCGGGTCCAGCACTCCCTGTAGCAGTTCTTTCAGCTGATCCTTTGAGACCGTGGGCTCGAGCTCCAACACCTGCTCCCAGATGTCTCTTTCTTTCAAAATATCGACGGCCAGGTCATACAGATTGATGCTCAGGATCCGGATGCCCGCCTGCTCCAGTCGGTTAACCAACTGCCGCTGAAGACGCTCCATTTCGACCGCTTCTTCAGGCCGGTAGGGACAGATGAAGAAAGGCACTTCATTACCCAGCCCCTGTTTGTTCAGGAATCGCTGGCCGGAAACCACGCTGAACAGGTGCTGGAGTCGCTCCTGCATCGGCATTTTGGCAATGTCCTTTTTCAAGCTGACATCCCCCTGATATCGGATTCATAGACTGGGAAGTAGAAAAACTCGTCAGGATTGTTCTGACGCAGCAACTCAACCAGCCTGGGGCTTAGCAGAACTGCGTTTATGGTTTTGTCCTTAGCTAACAACCCTGCCTCCCGCAGCATTCTGAACAGGACCTGTCGCAATTTATCGCGCGTTGAGGCGCTGGCATTATCCAGTTCGTCATGCCATTCCGATTTACGGTTATAGAAGGCATCGAAATCCTCAAAACTGAGATCCAGCTTCATCGCGACAAACCGTTCGCGTAGCACTTCCACCGCAAAGTCCGCGATAAAGCGGTACAGGCGGCACACGGCAACCCACAGAAGGTGAGCCTGGTCCTGGTGGTTTGCCTCGGCCAGGAAAGTCAGTTCGCTTTCGGTCAATGTCTTCAGGCGTGCAATCGCCTCTCTACAGGTGCGCTTTGCCGTGCTTTCCGTTCTGGCCTGTAGCAGGTTGTCATGTAGAGCTTGAGCCCGCACCTCTTCCCAGTCACGGAGCGACAGGTACAGATCGGCCAGCTTCACCGATTCTCGGTGATACAGGCTGCCGGACGTGAAGGAGATGCGATACCGGCCTTGGGTCATTCGGAACGCTCGCCCCTGCTCGTTTCGGCGGCTCCACCGCCCTTGACCCACTCATCCACTTCGATTTTTTTGAACTTCCAAAATCGCCCCATGCGGTGGGCGGGCATTGCGTGCTTGTCGATCCAGCGGTACACGGTGTCATTGCTGACACCGAGGTGCTTGCCAATTTCGTCTACAGATAACCAGCGATCTTCCATCTCGGCCATGTTTTCGCTTCCTATGGGCGATGGTGTTGCCACCTCATCTGAGGTGGCACGGTCTCATGGGCGAAGCAGCCCTACACTACATTGACTGATCAATGTATAGAGGTACCACGCTGCATTCAACCGATTTGACCCGGATAGACCAGCAAAGAACGGCATATATAGCCACCTGAAATCTGGGCGATCCCATCAATAGCCCCACGCAATCAGCACCTGCGGTGTGAGCGGCATGCCTTTTACCGCCAAACAGCCCTCATCCCTCCTCGCTTGAGGGGCTTGCACTCCCGCTGGCAGCCTCCTTCAGTCCACCGAGGTGCTCCTCCAGATCTTTCAGGAGGCGTTCGCTTTTCCGCACGATTCGACAAAGCTCCGCCTGGTTGGCATTGAGCCTTCGCAACATTTCAAAACCGTCCTCAGTTTCCATGATGAGCGGTTTCTCCCAATCCTGTGCCCGCGTGAAGGCTGGTTTGTGATAGCGGAACCGACCTTCTTTGCGGATGTACTCACTGAACACTGATCGTCCCTCGCCGCTCTTCTTCTGGACGAAGCGATTGTAGTACCAGGACAACTCCAGCTTTCTTCTCCGGAGTCGGACGCGGCAGCCGAAGTGCCCGGGATAGCCGGGTGTCTGGTCGGTACGATGCGCGATGTTGTGGGACCAGAAGTGATCACAGAGCCGCTGCGCCAGATAGCGGTACCTCGCTTGCTCCACGTCCGCTTGCTGGTGAATCGCCGTCAGAAACTGACGGCATTGCGTTATGGCGGCTTTGATACCACGTTGGTGGTTCACATTTTGGGCTCGGCTGACCGCCTCCCACTCTTCGCAGATTTCCTGGTGGGTCATTCGTTTGCTCATGGCTGGCTCCTCGCTATGGATTTGCCATCAATCGTAAGCAACTGAGTGCTTGGAGCTGCCATGCGCTTTTGCCTTTTTCGGACGAAAAGACGGGGTTGGAGGCAGATTCCTTCCCCAAGCCATGGGACCTTTCCATTCCTGTCCACGTAACTACCTGATTTGGGACTTTGCCGCTGCGCTCCCACACTCCATGAAATAGCTCGCATGGGCTGAAGGGTCCGCGTTCCATTATTTATTTGGGACCCACAGCTTTAGCTGCTGTGACGGTACCGGTATGCGGCGGCTTGATGGAAACGCACAGACCGTCGTCGCCACAAGGATTCCCTCTATTTCCTTAGGGTACGGACAAAGGGCTTGGCAGAGTCCTTTTGGAGCCCCGGTATGATGCGGGCCTGTTCGGCGAAATAGCAGGGTCTCGAGAAGGTTCTTTAAGAGGCTGTTTGGATCACGTCCAGCATTGACTTTCACATGTGAAAGTCAATGCGCATTACCGCTTCACAAAATGATGCCGTGATGGTAGCGGGTGACAGCGGTTGTTCACATTTTCACCAGATTTCGCCCGAAAACCGATGAGGCTCCCATGAAAATCGCCTTAATGACAGAAGTTAACCTTTAATTTCATCTAGTTATAATTTTTTCCTCTTTGCGCCCAAAATGGCCAATTTCACGGTTCTGGTCCTGACTCCTGATTACTAATAATCACTCCTGCCGTTAATCAACGAACCAGGAGTAGATAATGAAACACATGTTTTCTAGCGAGACCAACGAGCGCTTGCTCACATACGAAGAAGTGTGCGCCGTCACTCAGCTATCGCAAGCCACGCTACGTCGATACGTCCGATCAGGTCGCTTCCCCGCCCCCATCAAGCCAAACCCGCAAGGTCGAGCCGTCAGGTTTCGGATCCAGGATGTTAGAAACTGGCTGGATCGGTTGTGACGGAGGGGCAAATGAAATTTCAATTGAGAGACTCTGGCCTGTACTGCTTCAGCTCTGATGAATGGCAAAGAGTTGGTGGATGGATTGAGGTTATTGCCAGAACCCGACTCTCCAACAAGAAGCACGGTCACGGTGCGCTGCTGCAGTGGAAAAATATGGACAACGTCCTGCTCCGCGAGGTGGTGTATGCGCGCAACCTGAACGGCGATAACGCCCGACAGATACGGGAGCTGCTCGTGGACAGCGGCTATCCGCTGGAGCCTGGCAATATCAGTTGGGCACGACTACAACGCTACCTGCTTGAGGAAATGGCAAAGGCGCCGCCGGCCACAACCGTCGACCGTACAGGTTGGCACGGCCCCATCTTCGCGACGAGTAGCTGGACGGCAGGTCAGGCGGATGAGCAGCACTACTTCGTCGGGCAGCTATCAACCTCCCCTCTACTTCAGGAAAACGGTTCTCTCCAGGATTGGCAAGCTCAAGTGGGGAAGCTGTGTGAGGGCAACCCGCTGGCGATGTTCAGCATTGGGGTAGCCCTTGCGGCACCACTGCTGAAGCATGCGGAGATTGAAAATGGGGCTTTTCACTTCGGCGGCAATAGCTCCAGCGGTAAAACGACACTACTGCAGGCGGCCGCGAGCGTGTGTGGTGCACCAACGTTTGTGCGGAACTGGGTATCGACTGCCAATGGCTTGGCAGCCGTGGCTGCTGAGCACAATGACATGTTGCTGGCATTGGATGAAATTGGCCTGGCGCGCCCGGAAGATGTCGATGTAGCGACGTATCATATAATGACCGGTGCCAGTAAGTTGCGTGCGAATATATCAGGGGACCTTACTGCACAAACGCACTGGCGAACTCTGGCTTTAAGTACCGGTGAGGTATGGCTATCGGAAGTATTTCAGGAAATAGGCAAGTCGGTTAAAGCCGGCCAAGAAACCCGACTTGTCGAGATTCCGATTTTTGGGAGGTTTGGAGCCTTTGACAAGTTGCATGGATTCAACAGTGCCCAAGAGTTCGTGGACACGTTGAAAAGCCGTACCGGGCACTACCACGGCACACTGTTCCGGCACTGGCTCGAGCGTCTTACAGAAGATGTGAATGACCTACCCAGCTACATCCAGAATGAGGTTGCCCGGTTGACGGAGCAATGGAAGACCCCTCATATGGCTTCGCAAGTCGTCCGAGTGATCAGGCGGTTCGCACTGATCACCGCTGCACTATGCCTGGCATGTCGGAACTATCTCCTCCCCTGGACGGAAGCGGAGTCGGTTCGAGCAGTACACCAAGTCGTTGGAGCCTGGCTTCGGAGCCGGGGTCACATCTTCAATTCGGAGGAGTACCGCCTGTTGGCCCGCCTTCGCGATGCTATTTACAAATGGAATCACCGTCTCGTTGACATAGAGCGGGGGGATTACGGAAGAGCAATTGGTCTGCGACGCAAAGTGGCCGGTGAGACGCAGTGGCTGATACCCAAAAATACTCTTATCAAGGAGCTTGGCCTTCGAAGTCGATACACCCGGGAAATTGAGCCGCTGATCCAGAGAGATTTCCTGGAAACCAATGAACAGAGCCGTGGCACCATGAAAATCAAGCTACGGGATCGATCGGAGCGTTTTTTCGCCCTGTGGCCTGATCGCATCAAGGCGTATTGGGAAGCGCTACCGGATGGAGATGGACTTTCCCAGTTTCCCACTTATCCCAGTGTTGATTCGGAGGTAACGGAGAATGAGTAACAAGACCTTCAGTCCGCCTTCGGAGGAGGTGCGCGCCAAGCTGCTGGCTCGTTCTGGACAGTGTGAGCGGCTGGTTCGGGAGTCGGACCGTCGAGCGATTACAGCCGTCAGCCGGACGCAGTGGTGGACCTTGGAACGAAAGCGAGTGGCTCCGGCACGACTCAAGCTGGGATGCAACTCAGTGGCCTGGCGCCTGTCGGATCTGTTGGCCTGGATTGAGCAACAAGGGGCCTGATCTGGCCCCTTTACCCTCCAGAGCTGACTTCACCTCTCACGATGGGCGCCAGCCACTCGCAGAGCGCCTCGTGAGCCTTTCTTCGTTCTTCAAAGTACGCATGCTTGTTATAAACCCGGTCCGTCCGGTTGCCGGGCAGTTGATTCAGGCAGCGCTGAGCCAGATTGTCATCAAAACCAAGCTTGCCCAGCTTCGTCCTGGCCGTGCCACGCAGATCGTGGACGCGGCGCTTGTCGAATGAGAAGAGTTTTTTCTCAAAGAGCTTTTTGAGCGCATGGTTCAGCGTGTTTTCACACACATGCGGAGTCCGTGCCTTTTTACTGATCCTGCGAGCTGGAAATACCCACTCACTACCGCAGGAACGTACCTTCAGCTCATTCAGCCATTCCACGGCGGGCTCCGCCAACGGGATATCGATGGCCCTTCTCTTTTTGGTCCTTTCCTCGGGCAGGTACCAGATACGGTTCTCCAGATCGAATTCCGACCAAGGCGCTGCCAGAAGCTCCATTTTTCTCGTACAGGTCGCAATCAACAAAGCACAGGCCAGGTAGTTTTCACGGCTGAACTGCGCCGGAATAACCCGGAGCTTGTTGAAGAACTCAATGACCTCTTCCTCATTCATCGGGTAGTTGGCGGCCTTCTCCTCCCCACCGGCATCCCTGGGGCGGAATGGCGAGGCGGGATTGAACCGGGTGACGTCCAGTTTGATGCCATGATCAAACAGGTTCCTCAGCAGACGCATCAAGTCATTTGAGAGGGTCGGGCGGGGCTTATTGTCGTCATAGCCGTTAGCGACGTCGCGCAGAATTTCACTGATATCCACTGGCCGGATCTTTTCCAGCTCCACCTTCCCGATGCGCCAAGCCACCTCGCGTTCGTACAGGCTCTTCTCTTTCTGGTGGGACGCAATTTCTCGTTTGCGAAGCTCGTAGTAGTCCGCGTACAGGTCATTGAGCGTTTTGAAGGGGTTTTGGTTGACCTTCTGCCGCTCCTGAACCGGGTCAGCACCCTCACGCTTGATCGCCAACCTCAGCTTCGCCGCCTCATCACGGGCGTCGGCCAGTGACCAGTCGTCCACTTTGCCGATGGTGTATTCACGCCGGAGCTTGGTAGCTGGAGTGGTGTAGCGCAGCATCCAGTAAGCGTCGCCGCGCTTCGGGGTCATGAGGTAGAGGCCGTTGCCGTCGGCATGCCGAACGGATGGCTTCTCTTTGATCAATTTCTTGACGGTTTTGTCGTGTAGCTTGCCCACTTTCCTGCCTTAAAACAAATTGGGGAGTACAATCTCGCTGATACAATATAGCGAGAAAATACTCCCCAATCTACTACCCATCACTACCCAAACTTGGCAGAACTTGCACGAACGCGGTGACCGTCAAAATTACATAACTATTTGATTTTTAAAGTGCTAAAGAACAACGACAAACACCCAAGAACATCACTCTATGTTCTGCACCTGCTCTCTCATCTGCTCGATCAGCACCTTGAGTTCCACCGCGCAGCGGGTGGTGTCGGCGACCACCGCCTTGGAGGAGAGCGTATTGGCCTCGCGGTTGAGCTCCTGCATCAGGAAGTCGAGGCGGCGGCCGATCGGGCCTTTCTGCTTGAGCTGGCGTTCGATTTCGGCGATGTGGATTTCCAGCCGGTCTAACTCTTCGTCGACGTCGGCCTTCTGGGCGAGCAGGGCGATTTCGGCTTCGAGGCGTTGCGGGTCGAGCTCGGCCTTGAACGCTTCGAGGCGTTCGATCAGCTGGTTGCGCTGACGTTCGAGGATCTGGGGGAGCAGTTCGCGCACCGTGACGACCTGCGCGCGCACGCCGTCGAGCCGGCTGCGAATCAGCTCGGCGAGGCGTTCGCCCTCTCGGGCGCGCCCGGCGATCAAATCGTCGAGCGCGGCATCGAACAGTATCAGCGCCTCGCGCTTGACGGTATCGAGATCGGCGCCCCGGGCGTCGACCACACCGGGATGATCGAGCAGCGCCAGGGCATCGGGCATCGGCGCGTCGGGCAGCTCGGCGCGGACCTCGTGCAGGGCGCGGGACAGTTCGGCGAGACGCTCGCGGTTGACGCTCAGCGATTCGCCGGCGGCGGCGGGATCGAAGCGCAGCTGGCATTCGATCTTGCCCCGCGCCAGGCGGGTACGCAGGGCCTCGCGGAAGGCGGGCTCGAGGTCGCGCAGGCTCTCGGGAAGACGAAAATGCGGCTCCAGGTAGCGCTGGTTCACCGAGCGCAGTTCCAGCTGCAGGCTGCCCCAGGCGGCATCCAGGGTCTGCCGGCTGAAGGCGGTCATGCTATAGGCCATGCGAATTCCTCGAAGACAACGGTGAAAGAGTGCGTCCAGGCGGTTCGCCGGAACATTGCTCAGTGTAACGGATCGACGCGGGTCAAGCGTGTAGAATGGCCGTCCACCGGGAGCTTCGCTCCGACGATTACCCAGCCAAGCGATTGAGAGGTGACATGCGCCCAGCGGCCATACGACCCAGCGGACGACAGCCCGATCAGCCCCGCGAGATCCAGCTGATCCGCGACTATACCCGCCACGCCGAAGGTTCGGTGCTGGTGGCCTTCGGTGATACCCAGGTGCTGTGCAACGCCAGCGTCGAAGCCGGCGTGCCGCGCTGGCTGCGCGGCAAGGGCCAGGGCTGGATCACCGCCGAGTACGGCATGCTGCCGCGCGCCACGCACAGCCGCAGCGGACGCGAGGCGACCCGTGGCAAGCAGGGCGGACGCACGCTGGAGATCCAGCGGCTGATCGGCCGCTCGCTGCGCGCGGCGGTCAATCTCAAGAAGCTCGGCGAATTCACCATCACCGTCGACTGCGACGTGATCCAGGCCGACGGCGGCACGCGCACGGCGTCGATCACCGGCGGCTGCGTGGCGCTGGTCGATGCCATCCGCTATCTGCAGCGCGAGAAGCAGATCAAGACCGACCCGTTCAAGCAGCTGGTCAGTTCTGTGTCGGTGGGCGTCTACAAGGGCACGCCGGTGGTCGATCTCGACTACCCCGAAGACAGCGCCGCGGGTACCGACATGAACGTGGTGATGACCGAGGACGGCGGGCTGATCGAGGTGCAGGGCACCGCCGAGACGGCGGCGTTCTCGCGCGACGAACTCAACGCCATGCTCGACCTGGCCGAGAAGGCCGGCCAGAGCCTGTTCGAGCATCAGCGCGAGGCGCTGCAGATTCGTCGTTGAGCCTGACGCGGGTTCCATCGCCGCCCTGCGAAAACGCCGGCTCAGGAGCCGGCGTTTTCGTGGGCGCTCGAAGGTGACGGGCGACGCGAGACCGAAGAAGCGTGTTCAGAGCGTCAGGTCGTACTCGACGATCAGCGGGGCGAACTCGGAGAAGGTCGCCTCGCGGTCGATCCAGGCGTCGACCACGTGACGGCGGAAGTTGGGGCCGACGATCTGGTAGTCGATGCGCCAGCCTTCCTGACGGCTGCGCGGCACGTCCTGATCGAGCTTGGGCCACCAGGTGTATTCGCCGGCATCGCGGTTGACTTCGCGGAAGGTGTCGATGAAGCCGGTAGGGCCGAACATCTGATCCATCCAGGCGCGCTCCTCGGGCTTGAAACCGGGGGTCGTCTGGTTGTCGGCCCAGTTCGCCAGGTCGACGGTCTTGTGGGCGATGTGCCAGGTGCCGCAGATGATGTACTCGCGGCGCTTGCGGGCCATCTTCGACAGGTATTCCTGATACTGGCTCATGAAGCTCTGCTTGGCGGTGTAGTCGCTGCCGTCGGGCATCAGGAAGCTGGCGATGCTGAAGCGGTCGTAATCGGCCTGCAGGAAGCGGGCCTCGTTGTCGCACTGCTCGAAGCCCAGCCCGTACATGATCGCCTTGGGGATCTTGCGACAGTACAGGCCGACCCCGGAGAAGCCGTCCTGCTCGGCATCGAGGAAATAGCCCTCGTAGCCTTCGGGATAGAGGATGCTGTCGTCGAGCTCGAAACTCTTGGCCTTCAGGTTCTGCACGCAGACGACATCGACATCCTGATCGGCCAGCCAATCGAGAAACCCTCGCTCGACCGCGGCACGAATTCCATTGACGTTGATGCTGGCGATTTTCATACATGGTCCCTTTTTCGTCGCGCGTGTATGATACCTGAGCTTTCGACGTTTGGGTAAATGACCCGAGGCAATCATTCGTTTAAAGCGCTCTCGTGTTTCAGAGTAGCCATTCGCGTCGAACCGTCACCCCGTCAGCCGTCTAGACAGTCAAGCAGTCTCTAAACAAGAGGAAGCCCCGTGGCCGGCCAGCTGCAAGCCTACCAGCGCGACTTCATCGCCTTCGCCATCGAGCAGGGCGTGCTCAAGTTCGGCGAGTTCACCCTCAAGTCGGGTCGCGTCAGCCCCTATTTCTTCAATGCCGGCCTTTTCAAGAGCGGTGCCGCCCTGGCGCGCCTCGGCCGTTGCTACGCCCAGGCCATCGCCGACAGCGGGCTCCAGGCCGAGGTGCTGTTCGGCCCCGCCTACAAGGGCATTCCGCTGGGCACCGCCACCGCCGTGGCGCTGGCCGAGCATCACGGTCGCGACCTGCCGTTCGCCTTCAACCGCAAGGAGGCCAAGGCCCATGGCGAGGGTGGCCAGATCGTCGGCGCCGCGCTCACCGGGCGGGTGCTGATCGTCGACGACGTGATCACCGCCGGCACCGCGATCGGCGAGGTCATGACGCTGATCGAATCGGCCGGCGCCAGCGCCGCCGGGGTGGTGATCGCCCTCGATCGCCAGGAGTGCGGCCAGGCCGACGGCGAGATGACCCGCCATAGCGCCATCCAGGAAGTCGAGGCGCGTTACGCCATGCCGGTGGTCAGCATCGTCACGCTCGATCAGGTGCTCGCCTACCTCGAGCAGTACGCCGGCAGCGAGCTTCAGCCGCATGCCGAGGCGATCCGCGACTACCGTGCCCGCTATGGGGTGCTGGCGCGCTGAGGGGGCGGGGAATTTGTTTAAAAACACCGTTTGATAACGCCGCCGTATCTGCCATAGTTGAATGGCAAGCCCACTCGTTGCAAGCCTATTCATTGCAAGGACATGCAGTCATGATCAAGTCATTCGGTTTGGCCCTTTCATCCGCCGGGCTCCTGCTGGCCGGTCATCAGGCCATGGCGCTCAGCGTTTCCGCCAGCGGCGGCCCGAACTCTCAGGGCATCGAAGCCAGCCAGACGGTCTTCCCCACCCTGCGCGCCGGGGTCGGCTATTTCACTTCCGACGACAGCGGCGAGGATGCCGATTTCTATTCCGGCTCGCTGATGTTCACGCCCTACCTGCCGGGCATCGATCTGGCGGTGGGCGGCCGCTACCAGTATCAGGACACGGCCTATGGCGACGGCGGCGGCCTGGGGCTGGGCGGCTCGGCGTTCGTCGACACGCCGATTCCGCTGACCTCGGTGGGTGGCTACGGCTTCTACACCCCCAAGGGGCTGAGCCACGGCGATATCGACAAGAGCTACGAATACGGTGCCCAGGCGCGCGTCAATATCGTCTCGCAGACCTATCTCTACGGCGGTTATCGTTACTACCGCACGGAGTTCGACGACCGCGGCGAGCATACGCTGCACAGCGGTCCGACGTTCGGCGTCAGCATCGGTTTCTGATGAGATACTGAGCTACGAGCTACGAGCTACGAGCTACGAGCTACGAGCTACGAGCTACGAGCTACGAGCCTTGGCGCCGGCTCCTCCGGGGCGCTGTAAAGCGCATTCGAGCGCTAGGTTCGGAGCGCCATAAAACGCTGGGTCCGGAGCGCCATAAAGAGTCATTCGGGGCGCCGATTGCGTATCATGCGTTACGACTCGCTGCCACCCGGCGTCGCCATCGGCTCAGGACTTTCATGCTCGATATCGTGCTCTTCGAACCCGAGATTCCGCCCAATACCGGCAACCTGATCCGGCTGTGCGCCAACACCGGGTTCCGCCTGCACTTGATCGAGCCGCTGGGCTTTACGCTGGACGACAAGCGCCTGCGCCGCGCCGGGCTGGATTACCACGAATGGGCGCGGGTGACGGTGCATGCCGACTGGTCGGCGTTCCTGCGCGACATCGCCCCCGAGCGGGTCTTCGCAATTTCCACCCGCGGGCGCACCGGCTACCATGAGCCGGCCTACAAGCCCGGCGATGCGCTGGTGTTCGGGCCCGAGACCCGCGGCCTGCCGCAGGCGATGCTCGACGCCCTGCCGGCGGAACAGCGACTGCGCCTGCCGATGCTGCCCGACAGCCGCAGTCTCAATCTGTCCAACGCCGCGGCGATCCTGGTCTACGAGGCCTGGCGCCAGCTTGAATTCGTTGGGGCCGGCCTTCCGGGGGCCGAAACCGGGAGCGAGCACCCGGCAGCCGATTCGACGGGCATACCAGACACAGCCGGAAACGCCGGCGACGAGTAACCGATGTCTATTCAGCAACGTCTCGCCACGCTCAACCCGCGCCAGCAGGAAGCGGTGCGCTTCATCGACGGCCCCTGCCTGGTGCTGGCCGGCGCCGGCTCGGGAAAGACCAGCGTGATCACCTCGAAGATCGCCTACCTGGTCCAGGAGTGCGGCATGAGCGCGCGGCGGATCGCCGCGGTGACCTTCACCAACAAGGCGGCGCGCGAGATGAAGGAGCGCGTCGGCCAGTTGCTCAAGGGCCGCGAGGGCCACGGCCTGACGGTGTCGACCTTTCATACCCTGGGGTTGAACATCATTCGCGGTGAGCTCAAGACGCTGGGCTACAAGCCGGGCTTCTCGCTGTTCGACCCCGAGGACGCCAAGGCGCTGCTGCGCGACCTGATGCAGAAGGACGCCCAGGTCGACGCCGACCAGATCAATCGCGTGCAGGGCCAGATTTCCACCTGGAAGAACGACCTGGTGCTGCCCGGTCAGGCGCTGTCGCACGCCGCCGACGAGGACGAGCAGTACGCGGCGCGGCTCTACGAAGCCTACGGCCGCCACCTCAAGGCCTACAACGCGGTCGATTTCGACGACCTGATCATGCTGCCGGTGGTGCTGCTCTCGAACGATCCCGAGGCGCTGGCGCGCTGGCGGCGCAAGATCCACTACATGCTGGTCGACGAGTACCAGGACACCAACATCAGCCAGTACCAGCTGGTACGGTTGCTGATGGCCGAGCGCGGCACCTTTACCGTGGTCGGCGACGACGACCAGTCGATCTACGCCTGGCGTGGCGCGCGCCCCGAGAATCTGGTTACCCTCGGCGAGGACTTCCCGCGCCTGCGGGTGATCAAGCTCGAGCAGAACTACCGCTCGACGCAGCTGATCCTGCGTGCCGCCAACACGCTGATTGCCAACAACCCCCACGTCTACGACAAGGCGCTGTGGTCGGACAAGGGCGTCGGCGCGCCGATCCGCATCGTCGTCAATCGTCACGAGGAAGCCGAGGCCGAGCGGGTGGCCAGCGAGATCCTCACCCGGCGCATCAAGGAGCGTGCCGAATGGCGCGACTTCGCGGTGCTCTATCGCGGCAACTTCCAGGCCCGGCTGCTGGAATTGAAACTCCAGCACTACCAGATTCCCTACAAGCTCTCCGGTGGCACCTCGTTCTTCTCGCGGGGCGAGATCAAGGACGCCATGGCCTACCTGCGGCTGCTGATCAACCCCGGCGACGACAACGCCTTCCTGCGCATCGTCAACGTGCCGCGCCGCGAGATCGGCCCGGGAACGCTCGAGAAGCTCGCCAACTATGCCACCGAGCGGGGCCAGTCGCTGTTCGCCGCCTGCCACGAAATGGGCCTCGAGCAGGTGCTGCCGGCCCGGGCCGTCGAGCGCTTGGGGCGCTTCACCCACTTCATCGACGGCGTGCGCAAGCGCATGGACCAGAATGAGGCGATCAGCGCGATCCGCGAGATGCTGCGCGACATGGACTACGAGGCCTGGCTTTACCAGAACGCCAGCGCGCCGACAGTCGCCGAGCGGCGCATGGCCAACGTCTGGATCCTCATCGACCAGCTCGAGAAGTCGATGCAGCGCGAGGCCGGCGACGACGAGGCCAGCGAGGAGACCGACGACGTCGAGTCGGCGATCTCGCGGCTGGTGCTGCGCGATATCCTCGAGCAGCAGGCCGAGGAGGACGACTCCGACCGCATCCAGCTGCTGACGCTGCACGCCGCCAAGGGCCTGGAGTTCCCCCACGTCTATGTGATGGGCCTCGAGGAGGAGTTGCTGCCGCACCGCAACGCCATCGAGCTCGACACCGTCGAGGAGGAGCGCCGGCTGGCCTACGTGGGCATCACCCGTGCCCGCCAGACGCTGACCCTGACCCTGGCTCGCCAGCGCAAGACCTACGGCGAGCTGATGGACTGCACGCCCAGCCGCTTTCTCGACGAGTTGCCGGCCGACGACCTGGAGTGGGAGGGCCGCGCCGACAAGGAAGATCCCGACAAGAAGCAGGCCCGCGGCAAGGATGCCATCGCCGGGCTGCGCTCGCTGCTGGGCTGAGGTGGACAACGCCCGCCCGGCCCATGCGAGTCGGCGGAGTTGCCAGTATCCGCCTGGTTCGCTCTCATAGCCTCTTTGAATGATCATGCCGAGGAGTCCCCGTGTCCGATCATCGCCATGTCGACCCCGCTATGACGCTGTTCACCGCCCTGCATCAGGCCGGTTGGCAGGATTTTTTCGACCCGGCTTCGCTGGAGCGCGGCCTGCGTTATGCCCGGCAAGGCCGCGTGGCCAGTGACCTGAGCCTGGCCTTTGAACACGACCAAGACTTGATCCTACTACTCAGCGGGGAGGTGGCGGGCAGCCGCAAGCAGGCTTATTTCACCGAGGTGGAAGTGTATGCGCACGACTCCAGAGGGCTCTTCTCCGACTGCAGCTGCCCGGTCGGCTCCGGTTGCAAGCATGCGGTGGCGCTGATTCAGACCTTTCTGGATCAGCTGAACAAGGAGACCAAGGTTGTTGCCGACAACCGGGTGGAAAGGGATTCGCCACGTGCAGCACACGCGCCAGCCGACACCAGAGGCACGCTGACCCGCGAGTGGGAGACTTGGCTGGAGTGGCTGCAGAATCCCCCAGGCACAGCACCAGGCGCTGAGTGTGTCGGCACGCAGTACCGGCTCGGACTGTTTCTGGATACCGCGAACCACTACGCCAGCGGAGCGATCCTCAAGGTGCTGCCGGTGTGGCTGCGTCCCTCGCGGCAGAGCAAGCGCGGTAACGGGTGGGTTTCGCCGAAGGTCATCGAGGTGCGCGGTTCGGGCGAGCTGATACCCGTGCCCGAGGCGGGCTGGAACCCCGAGCAGGAAGAGGCGATTGACCGGTTGCTGCATGGCGAAGTCGGTACCCATTGGAGCAGCGACCATCGCCAGTGGGCGGTGATGTCGCACGCCTTCCAGGTGCGCGGCCTGTGGTCGCTGCTGGAGAGCGATGAGCCGCCGCTGCTGTTCTTTCGCAAGCAGACCGGCAAGCAACTCGAGTTCGGAGCCGACGGCTGGCTGGCGCCGAGCTGGCAACCTGATGCCGAGGGCGTACAACACCTTCAGGCGACGACTCAGCCGGAAGGGCTGCTATCGGCTGAGGCGCTCATCGCCAGAGCGGGGCGCGGGCTCTGCTACATCGATCCTGCGCGTGGCCGATTCGGGCGCCTTGGGGGCGACCCCGAACTGCTGGTGGGGCTGCGTCGCGCACCGCCGCTGCCGCCAGCGATGAGCGAGTGGCTGGGCGAGCGGCTGCGCAAGACACCGGCCCTGGCCGCCAGGCTGCCGGCGCCGAAGCGGGTCGAGGAGCACACCCTGGCGGATGTCGCGCCACGCCTCAAGGTCACCATGCGGGTGGTGGAAGGCCAACTGGGGTTTCGCGACGGCGTGGCGGTTGCGCGCTGGTTCCGCGTGGGTGCCGGCGTGGTGGGTTTCGATTACGACGGCATGGAGGTGGCCCCTGAAGAGGGCGAAACGGCCCAGCTCTTCCATGCCGGTCAGCGGGTCACCATCAAGCGCAACAAGGCGGCGGAGCTGGCGCTGGTACGCAGCCTGCCGCCGGGCATGGTGGCTCTGGAGCGGCTGAGTCAGGCTCATCAACCACCGGCCTTTCTGGACCTGCCAAGCTGGTCGCTATTGCTGCCCGTTGCTGGCAAGCCGCCGTCCCGCGCCGCCGAGTGGCCCACTCATCTGGCCAAACCGGATGACTGGTGGCCAATGATTGCCGAACTGCGCCAAGCGGGCTGTCGGGTCGAGTTCAGTGACGAGTTCCCGCCGGAGCCGCGCTATATCGAGCCGGACGCCTGGCACGGCGAGCTGGAGCCGGCGGGTAACGGATGGTTCGATCTGGCGCTGGATATCGAGGTGGGGGGCGAGCGACTCAATTTGCTGCCGATCCTGCGCCAGTTGCTCATGGATCCGACTTTCCCGCTGGAAGTCGCGCCAGACGAGCCCGAGGAGGCGAGCTGGGAGCTGGCGCTGGATGAGCAGCGTCGCCTCGCGCTGCCGCTGTCACGGTTGCGCGCGCTGATGGCGCCGATTCTCGACTGGCTGAATGACGAGACCGACCCGCAAGCGGCGCTCAAGCTGCCGGTCTCCGCGGCCGAGCGCGTGGCACCGCTGGCCGAGCACGAGCGCTGGGCGGGTCGCGAAGATGTCACCCTCCTGGCCCGCCGCCTGCGCGAGCTGCCCGCCAGCCTGCCGGCACCGCAAGGCTTCACCGGCGAGTTGCGCGACTACCAGGCTCGTGGTATCGCCTGGATGCGCTTTCTCGCCGAGCTGGGTACCGGCGGCATCCTGGCCGATGACATGGGCCTGGGCAAGACCGTGCAAGTGCTGGCCCATGTGCTCGACGAGCGTGCCCGCGGCGCGCTGCAGGGGCCAGTGCTGGTGGTAGCGCCCACCAGCCTGGTGGGCAACTGGTGTGCCGAGGCGGCACGCTTTGCGCCGCAACTCGCGGTGCTGGCGCTGCAGGGCGGCAAGGCTCAGCGCCAGCGTCAGATCGACGAAAAACTGGCCACGGCCGATCTGGTGGTCACCACCTACCCGCTGTTGATCCGCGATCTTGATCGCTTGTGCGAGGTGGCGTTCGGGCTGTTGGTGTTGGACGAAGCGCAGGCGATCAAGAACGCCGCCAGCCAGACGGCGCAGGCGGTGCGTGGAGTCAACGCCGGGCGCGCCCTGGCGATGACCGGCACGCCGCTGGAGAACCATCTGGGCGAGCTGTGGGCGCAGCTCGACGCCGTGGCGCCGGGGGCGCTGGGCAGCCAGCAGTGGTTCGGTCGGCACTTTCGCACGCCGATCGAGAAGGACAGCGACGTGGCGCTGCGCGGGCGCCTTGCGCGGCGCATCGCCCCGCTGATGCTGCGACGTACCAAGCAGCAGGTGCTGACCGAGCTGCCCGAGAAGACCGAGAGCCGTCGCGAGATCACCCTGGCCGGCAGCCAGCGCGAGCTCTACGAGAGCCTGCGCCTGGCCCAGCACCAGCGGGTACAGCAGGCCATCGCCGAGCGTGGCCTGGCCGGCTCCGGCATCGTGATGCTCGATGCGCTGCTCAAGCTGCGCCAGGTGTGCTGCGACCCGCGCCTGGTCAAGCTCGACAGCGCAAGCAAGGTGAAGCGCTCGGCCAAGCTGGAGCAGCTGCGCGAGATTCTGCCGTCGCTGGTCGAGGAGGGGCGGCGCATTCTGGTGTTTTCGCAGTTTACCGAGATGCTGGGCCTGATTGGCCAAGCCCTGGAGCGCGACGGTATCTCTTACACCACGCTGACCGGCGATACGCCGGGCAAGACCCGCACTCAGCGGGTGGCGCTGTTCCAGCAGGGCGAGATACCGGTGTTCTTGATTAGCCTCAAGGCCGGCGGCACGGGCCTCAACCTCACCGCGGCGGACACCGTGATCCACTACGATCCCTGGTGGAATCCCGCGGTGGAGGCTCAGGCCACCGGTCGCGCCCATCGCCTGGGCCAGCAGAACCCGGTGTTCGTCTACAAGCTGGTGTGCGCCGGTACGGTGGAAGAGCGCATCCTCGGCCTGCAGGCGCGCAAGGCGGATCTTGCCGCCTCGATCCTGGAGGGCGGCACCGAGCGCAAGAGCGACGGTCCGCTGTTCGATGAGGAGGATCTGGCGCTGCTGTTCGCGCCGGTGGCGTAGAAGGTCGAGAAAGAGTTCCGGTTTTCGTGAGGCGGCTGTTGTCGAAGCCGCTAGTCAGTCCGCAATTGCCGCTCGGCGAAATCGAGCAGCGACCGGTAATCGCGCTGACGGATAATGGCCTTGACGATCTCGGCATCCAGATTCAGGTAATCGTGGACCAGGGCGTTGCGCAGGCCGATGATCTTGTTCCATGGCGTACCGCTACGGTCATGGTTCAGGCTCTGTAGCTTGGAGAAGGCCTGTCGGGCATCGCTGGGGACCACGACACCCAGCGACTTCAAGCGTTGTTTGGCGATGCCAATGCAGGCTTCGGTGAGCAGCTGCAGGTTGCGCTCCGCGGCACGGTAGAGCAGTGCATTCAATCCCTCGGGCGTGCTGGCGGCCTGGTGCAGCTGCTCGAGTTCCTCGGCCAGGGTGGCCAGATGCTCCCGCATGGCGTCGATGTATTCGGTTTCCACGTGATGCATACCTGTCGATTCAAGCCGTCATTCAAGCCGTCATTCAAGCCGTCATTCAAGCCGTCATTCAAGCCGTCATTCAAGCATAGTGCCGCTGATGATACTGGTGATCGATCTCCCACATCGAGGTGATGCGTTGTTCTTCACGAATCAGACGCAGCTTATCGTTGGCGAGCAGTACCCGGCCGGTGCGGTTCACTGCATGAGCCAAGGGGAGCGGCGCCAGGTTGATGTCCACGATGGAAAGTTGATCTTCCGAAAGGCCCAGTTCGTCCTGCCAGGTTTGTGCCAGCAGTTGGGGGCGTAGACGGCGTTCCAGGGCGTCCTTTTCGAAAGTGCGAAAGGCCACGGCAAGATCGTAGTCGCTGCCCTCGTTGGCAGTTCCCTTGGCGCGAGAGCCATAGAGCCACAACACGGCGATTTCATCGTTCCCGGCCGCCAGCTCGGCGAGACCCTGCAGTATGTCTGTCTGGTCGGGCATCATGGTTCCTTGGTAATCCAGCGCCTGTGTTGGCGACAGTCTAGCATTGTGGATGCGGATCAACGCTCACTAAGCAGGGCCGCTCAATGGCCATGGATCAATCGCCGGCCAACCACTCGGTGACGAGGCGTTGCTCGGCGAAGCCGGCCAGGTCGAGTGCGGGGTCGGCCAGTGCATCCAGCCAGGCCACCGCGAAGCTGCCCGGCCCGGCGGCGTGGGCTTCGGCCCGCTCGGCCGCTGCCGCGGCATGTACATGGGCGGCGAGCATGGCCCCGACGACGTCGTCGCAGACCGCGGCGTAGGCGGCGGCTATTGCCCCCAGCGCGCAGCCGCTGCCGGTCATGCGCGCCTGCCAGGCGCTGCCGCCGTCGAGGCGCAGCTCGAGCGGGCATGCCCGGCCATCGTTGTCGGCCCGCGCCACCAGGCGATCCTGCACCCCGGAAACCGCCACGCCGCCGCACCGCGCGAGCAATCGGCGGGCGGCGTCGCGGGCCTCCGCGCTGGCACGCGCGCTGTCGACGCCGCGCCCGCCGCCTTCCGCCTGACCACCCAGGGCGATGACCTCGGCGGCGTTGCCACGCAATAGCGTCGGCCGGTGCGCCAGCAGTTCCTCGGCCCAATGGCGGCGCAGCGTCAGCGCGCCGGCGCCCACCGGGTCGAGCACCCAAGGCACGCCCACCTCGCCGGTCGCGGCGATGGCGCGATGCATCGCCTCGATCTGGTGGTCGCTGGGGGTGCCCTGGTTGACCAGCACGGCGCCGGCCTGGCGCGCCACGTCGGCGGCTTCCTGGGGATGATCGGCCATCACCGGCGCAGCGCCGATCGCCAGCAGGGTGTTGGCGACCACGTTGATGGTGACCCGGTTGGTCAGGCAGTGAACCAGCGGCGAGCGCTCTTTCAAGCGCCGGTGAGCCTCGCTCACCGTCTGCGGTGTCGGGGGCTGGGCGGCGCACTTGCGTATGGTCATGGCGGCTCCCTGTCGCGAAGAGGAAACGGTACCGGCCAGCATGCCGCTGGCCGGTACCGGGCTCCCTACAGGATAGCGTGTCGAGCTAGTCGCGAAAGCGCCGGCAGGCCGGCCAGTGCTTCATCAGCAGGTAGTAGGTGAGGCCGGCGGGGGCGAGGCTGATGTACCACCCCAGATCCGTGAACGCGACCGCCGCCGCGAAGCCGACCAAGGAAGCGATGATGGCCGCTGGGTTAATGCCGCGATACGGGCCGTCCTTGTCGTACAGGGCGGTAAGGTCCAGGCTGCGGCGACGGGTGAGGTAGTAGTCGACCACCATGACGGCGAAGATCGGGCCGAGGAAGGCGGAGTAGATCTGGATAAACAGCTGCAGTCCGGCGGCGGAGTCGGGTTGCACCAGCTTCCAGGGGAAGGTGGCCACGGCGAGCAGCCCCACCAGGATGGTGGAGGTCTTGAAGGGGAGCTTGAAGACGTCCATGAATACGTAGGTCGGCGGCACCACGTTGTTGAGCACGTTGGTGGTGACCTGGGCGAAGGCGATGAACAGCAGGGTGGTGACCAGCAGCAGGGTGTTGTCCGTCGCGTTGCTGAACACGTCGATTGGATCGACCGTCCCCGTTGCACCCGAGACCATGAAACCGATCAGGCCCATGAACAGGGTGACCGGCAGAATGGCCATGGTATAGATGGTGGTTATCAGACCCGGGCCAGTATCGCGCACGTGCTCCCGAGAGTAGTCGCTGACGTTGAGCATCATGGTCGCGTAGATCCCCAGGTACAGCATGGTCGCAGACCAGAATGGCGCCCCCCATGTGCCCTCGATGTCGACCAGGTTGGCCCCGATTTGGTCACCGTATCGGTTGATAACGCTGATGAACATGTAGACCAAGGAGGCCAGGATGAAGACACTGCCGATGTTCTCCAGCCACTTGATGCCCTTGAATCCGAAGACCGACAGGCCGATCTGGAGCCCCTGGAAGACGATGAACCAGGCGACAATGTTGTCGAAGCCGAACAGGGTGGCCGTCACCAGGTTGAGGGCGCCCGCGCCGATCCAACTCTGGAATCCGTACCACACCAAGGCGGGGATGGCCCGCACCAGGCCGGGGATCTTGGTGCCAGCCATGCCGAAGGCGCTGCGCGCCTGGACCACGAAGGGGATGCCGTACTTGTGGCCGGCGGCGCCGTTGATGGCGAGTCCGATGCCGATAACCAGGCATCCGATGCTGACAGCCAGCACCGCCTGGAGCAGGTTCAAGGTCCCGACCAGGCTGGATCCGACGGTGAACGTCCCGATAGAGACGCACCCACCCATCCAGGCTGCCAGGTAGGAGGTGCGCCCCATGATGCGGGTCTTCTGCGGTGCCAGGGATTCGTCGCCGGGGGCCTTGGTCGCCGTGGCGACGGCGTCGGGCGCCGCCCCGGGCTGGGAGGTCGAAGTGGTCATACGTTGCCTCGCGGTGATTGCCGGTTTGTTGTCGTCGCCGCAAGCGGCGGGTCTTGGGTCTGAGGCGTGCTGCGTCGTTGTTGTAATTGATTGGCGTGTCGGATTTCTGGGTCTTGGGTGGCACCTTGTGTCGTAAGGTTGGCGGGCTCGTCAGTGGCGCGCGTCGCTCCAGTCGGCGAACCGGCCGCTGAACGGCTTGGGTCGTGGAAACGCCAGGTCGCCGTGCTTGCTGGTGTGAAGGCCCAGCCCGACCAGCGCCTCGGCGAGCTTGACCGAGGCGGTCACGCCCTCGATCACCGGCAGACCCACGGCGTCGCTGATCCGCCCGGTGAGATCGGCCATGCCGCCGCAGCCCAGCACGATCGAGCCGATGCCGTCCTCGTCGCGGGCGCGCCGGCACTCGGCGACGATGCGCTCGAAGGCCGCCTCATTGTTGTCTTCCAGTTCGAGCACCGGAATCTCGGCGGCACGCACCCGCCGGCAGTGGCCGGCGAAGCCGTAACTGGCGAGCAGGTGCTCGGCGATGATCGCGGTGCGCCCCAGCGTGGTGACCACCGAAAAGCGCGTGCTGACCAGCGTGGCCATGTGGAAGGCGGCTTCGGCGATGCCGATCACCGGCGCCCGGGTCAGCTCGCGCGCGGCCATCAGCCCGGGGTCGCCGAAGCAGGCGACGATATAGGCGTCGACCGATTCGCGCTCGCCGCGGCGCACCTCCTCGGCGACGCCGACCGCGCTGATCGCCTCGTCGAAGTGGCTCTCGATCGACACCGGGCCGTCCTGTGGGTTGACCGCGCTGATGCGCGTGCCCGGCGCGGCGATCGCCTCGGCGGCTTTGCCGATCCTGGCGGTCATGCTGGCGGTGGTGTTGGGATTGATGACGCGAATGTGCACGGTTGTCTCGCGGCTGAAGGCCGGCCTCACCTGGTTGTCTACGATATGAAAATACTTTGTACACAAAAGTTAGAGGCCGCTGGCAGCGAATGCAAGCAAAGAAGCGTTGGCCAGGCAGGAAGGTGTCAACGCGTCGTGGAGGATTCGCCGACTTGGCTGAGACCAGGACAAGAGCCAAGTCCAGCGTCCGGGAACGGCTTGCCGTGGAGGCGCGTTAGGCGCTAGGTTAGCCTTGTATACATTGGTCCCGGGCACTCGCCGCCTGTACAACGACAAGGAAAACCGTCATGTCTCTATCGGATGCCGCCTACCCCCGCGATCTGATCGGCTACGGCCGCACGCCACCGCAGGCCGACTGGCCGGGCAAGGCGCGCATCGCCGTGCAGTTCGTGCTCAACTACGAGGAGGGCGGCGAGAGCTGCGTGCTCCACGGCGACAGCCACTCCGAGCAATTCCTCTCCGAGATCGTCGGCGCGGCGGCCTATCCCGAGCGCCACATGAGCATGGAGTCGATCTACGAGTACGGCTCGCGGGCCGGTGTATGGCGGGTGCTGCGCGAGTTCGAGCGGCGCGGCCTGCCGCTTACCGTGTTCGGCGTGGCGATGGCTCTCGAGCGCAACCCCGAGGTCGCCCGGGCGTTCAAGGAACTGGGTCACGAAGTCGCCTGCCACGGCTACCGCTGGATCCACTACCAGAACGTGCCGGAGACGATAGAGCGCGACCACATGCGCCGGGCGGTCGAGATCTTCGAGTCGCTCTACGGCGAGAAACCGCTGGGCTGGTATACCGGCCGCGACAGCCCCAACACCCGGCGGCTGCTGCTCGACCGGGGCGGTTTTCTCTACGACAGTGATTACTACGGCGACGACCTGCCGTTCTGGAGCGACGTCAAGGACAGCCAGGGCCAGACGCACCGCCACCTGATCGTGCCCTATACGCTGGATACCAACGACATGCGCTTCGCCTCGCCCACCGGCTTCGACCACGGCGAGCCCTTCTTCCAGTATCTGCGCGATGCCTTCGACGTGCTCTATGAAGAAGGCGCGGAGACCCCCAAGATGCTGTCGATCGGCCTGCACTGCCGGCTGGTCGGGCGCCCCGGGCGCTTCCGCGCGCTGCAGCGCTTCCTCGATCACCTCGAGGCCCACGACCGGGTGTGGATAACCCGGCGTGTGGATATCGCCCGCCACTGGGCCGAGCATCATCCCGCGTCGCGCGGTTGAAGCGCTCGACCACCGTCAACGTTTCAAGGTAAGCCATGACACAACCGACCTATTACGCCCCACACGGCGGGCTGCCGCCGCAGACCCAACTGCTTTCGGACCGGGCGGTGTTCACCGAGGCCTACGCGATCATCCCCAAGGGCGTGATGCGTGACATCGTGACCAGCAACCTGCCGTTCTGGGACAGGACGCGGCTGTGGGTGCTGTCGCGGCCGCTGTCGGGCTTCGCCGAGACGTTCTCGCAATACATCATGGAAGTCGCCCCGGGCGGTGGCAGCGACAAGCCCGAGCTCGACCCGGCGGCCGAAGGCGTGCTATTCGTGGTCGAGGGCGAATTGAGCCTGACCCTGGCCGGTGAGCATCACATCCTGCAGCCGGGCGGCTATGCGTTCATCCCCCCGGGCTGCGACTGGCGGGTGCGCAACGAAGCCGATAGCGAGGTGCGCTTCCACTGGATTCGCAAGGCCTACGAGCGCGTCGAGGGCATCGCGACGCCCGAGCCGTTCATCGCCAACGAAGTCGACATCGAGCCGCTGGTGATGCCCGATACCGACGGCAAATGGAGCACCACGCGCTTCGTCGACCCTGGCGACATGCGCCACGACATGCACGTCAACATCGTCAACTTCGAGCCCGGCGGGGTGATTCCCTTCGACGAGACCCACGTCATGGAACACGGTCTCTACGTGCTCGAGGGCAAAGCGGTCTATCACCTCAACCAGGACTGGGTCGAAGTCGAGGCCGGCGACTACCTATGGCTGCGCGCGTTCTGTCCGCAGGCCTGCTACGCCGGCGGCCCGGGGCGCTTTCGCTATCTGCTCTATAAGGACGTCAACCGGCACATGAAATTGTGCCTGTAAAACTGTCTGCGCTCGGTCATGCAGTGTTGAAGATCAACTCGGGCGCGAGTCCGATCAAAATGCTCATTTACGACTTGTAAACTCGTGTGCGAGCCCAGTCCGCTTTTCGCCGATCTTCGCCTCGCCTGACCTTCGCTCGCCTAGTTTTACGAGACGTAGAATCGAACAGGGTTATGAACATGCTCGAACTCACCGCCCAGCCCCTCACCAACGAGGCCTTCGCGCCCTTCGGCGATGTCATCGACACGCGTACGGCCGAGTACTTTCACATCAACGCCGGGCGCACACGGCGCTATCACGACCTGGCCAGGGTCGAGACGCTGGGTGACGAGGCGCGCGCCCTGATCAGTATCTTCGTCAGCCAGCCGGTCACGCTGCCGCTGACGCTGGACTTCCTGGAGCGCCATCCCTTGGGCAGCCAGGCGTTCATGCCGCTGCACGAGGAGCGCTTTCTGGTCGTCGTAGCGCCGCCCGGCGAGACCATCGATCCGGCCGGCATGCGCGCCTTCGTCACCGACGGCCGGCAGGGCGTCAACTACCGCGCCGGCACCTGGCACGCCATTCAGTCGGTGCTCGAGCGCGAAGGCGAGTTCCTGGTGGTCGACCGCGGCGGGCCGGGCGACAACTGCGACGAGCACCCCCTGGCCGCACGCATCAGCCTGGCTTGATCATCATTTCATAATATTGGAAATATATTCTATATAATGGGTTCGGCATGATTCGCCGGACCCATTTTTCGTGAATATCGCCCAATATTAGTGGTTTATATGGTGTTTTTCCTGGTTTTCTTCACTGCTTGCATTTAATGGAAAATATTTCCATTAAATATTGACAGCCGTTGCGGCGATGCCTAGCTTGAGGTCAACAATAACGACCAAATCTCTCAGGAGGACCGCTCGTGACCAGGATGACCGCAGCAGAAGCCGCCGTTCACGTGCTCAGGAAGGAAGGCGTCGATGTCGCCTTCGGCCTGCCCGGCGCCGCTATCAACCCCTTCTATGCCGCCATGCGCAAGGTGGGCGGTGTCGATCACGTGCTCGCGCGCCACGTCGAGGGCGCCTCGCACATGGCCGAGGGCTACACGCGCACCAAGCCCGGCAACATCGGCGTGTGCATAGGCACCTCTGGCCCGGCCGGTACCGACATGATCACCGGGCTCTACTCGGCCTCCGCCGACTCCATCCCGATCCTGTGCATCACCGGCCAGGCGCCGTCGAGCAAGCTGCACAAGGAAGACTTCCAGGCGGTGAATATCACGGCCATCGCCGGCCCGGTGACCAAGTGGGCGATCACCGTGCTCGAGCCGGCTCAGGTGCCGCGTGCCTTCCAGCGGGCCTTCCAGCTGATGCGCTCCTCGCGACCCGGCCCGGTGTTGATCGACCTGCCGATCGACGTGCAGATGACCGAGATCGAGTTCGACCCGGACACCTACGAGCCGCTGCCGGCCTACAAGCCGAGCGCCTCGCGCGTCCAGATCGAGAAGGCACTGGAGATGCTCAACGAATCGGACAAGCCGCTGCTGGTGGCCGGTGGCGGCATCATCAACGCCGATGCCAGCGAGCTGCTCACCGAGTACGCAGAGATCACCGGTGTGCCGGTCATCCCGACCCTGATGGGCTGGGGTACCATCCCTGACGATCACAAGCTGATGGCCGGCATGGTCGGACTGCAGACCTCGCACCGCTACGGCAACGCGACCATGCTCGAGTCCGACTTCGTGATGGGCATCGGCAATCGCTGGGCCAATCGCCATACCGGTGACGTCGCCAGCTACACCGAAGGCCGCAAGTTCGTTCACGTGGACATCGAGCCGACCCAGATCGGGCGTATCTTCGGCCCGGACTACGGCATCGTTTCCGACGCCAAGGCGGCACTCGAGTTGTTTGTCGAGGTGGCCAAGGAATGGAAAGCCGAAGGCAAGCTCAAGGATCGCAGCGCCTGGGCCGAGGAGTGCCAGGAGCGCAAGCGTACCCTGCTGCGCAAGACCGACTTCGACAACGTGCCGGTCAAGCCGCAACGCGTCTATCAGGAAATGAACAAGGCCTTCGGCAAGAACACCCGCTACGTCACTGCCATCGGGCTGTCGCAGATCGCCGGGGCCCAGTTCCTGCACGTCTACAAGCCGCGTCACTGGATCAACTGCGGCCAGGCCGGCCCGCTGGGCTGGACGATTCCCGCTGCCCTGGGCGTGCGTCGTGCCGACCCGGAGGCCGACATCGTGGCGCTGTCCGGCGACTACGACTTCCAGTTCATGATCGAGGAGCTGGCCGTGGGGGCGCAGTTCAACCTGCCCTACATCCATGTGCTGGTGAACAACTCCTACCTGGGGCTGATTCGCCAGGCGCAGCGCAACTTCGACATGGACTACTGCGTGCAACTGTCGTTCGAGAACATCAACTGCCCCGAGATCAACGGCTACGGCGTGGACCACGTCGCCGTGGTCGAGGGTCTGGGCTGCAAGGCGATCCGCGTCACCGAGCCGGATCAGATCGGCCCGGCCTTCGAGCAGGCTCGCGAGCTGATGAAGCAGTACCGCGTGCCGGTGGTGGTCGAGGTTATCCTCGAGCGCATCACCAACATCGCCATGAGCGGCAAGGGGCTGGCCGACGTCAACGAATTCGAATTGTTGGCCGAGAACGTCTCCGACGCCCCGACGTCGATCGTGTCACTCACCTGAGCCACTGGCGCAGTGCCGGCCCTGCGCCGGCACTGCACCCATAATAAAGACCAAGCGCAAGAATAGGAGGCAACATGCCCAAGTTTGCTGCCAATCTCAGCATGCTGTTCACCGAGGAGGACTTCCTCGACCGCTTCAAGGCCGCCGCCGGTGCCGGCTTCAAGGGTGTCGAGTATCTCTTCCCGTATGACTACGAGCCTGGGCAGATCAAGGAGCGCCTGGAGGCCAATGGGCTGACCCAGGTATTGTTCAACCTGCCGGCCGGTGACTGGGGTGCCGGTGAGCGCGGGATCGGCTGCCACCCGGATCGTCTCGAGGAATTCCGCGCCGGGGTCGACCGCGCCATCAAGTACGCCAAGGTTTTGGGCAACACCCAGGTCAACTGCCTGGCGGGTATCAAGCCCGACGGCGTCAGCGACGACGAGGCCCGCAAGACGCTGGCCGACAACCTGCGCTTCGCCGCCGACAAGCTGGCCGCCGAAGGCATCCTGCTGATCGCCGAGCCGGTCAACACCCGCGACATCCCGGGCTTCTTTCTCAACCGTACCGAGCAGGCCCTGGCGCTGTTCGACGAGGTGGGCAGCGACAACCTCAAGCTGCAGTATGACATCTACCATATGCAGATCATGGAAGGGGACCTGGCCCCGACCCTCGAGACGCACCTTGATCGCATCGCCCACGTGCAGCTGGCCGACAACCCGGGCCGCCACGAACCGGGCACCGGCGAGATCAACTATCCGTTCCTGTTCGCCCACATCGACCGGCTGGGCTATGACGGCTGGATCGGTTGCGAATACAAGCCCAAGGCCTCCACCACCGAGGGGCTGGGCTGGCTGGATGGCGCGCTGAGCGCGCTCCGACAACGCATTCATCCTTACTGAGGCAGCGAGGAGACAGATTATGAGCAAGATCGGTTTCATCGGCCTGGGCATCATGGGCCGTCCCATGGCGGGTCACCTGCTCGACGCCGGCCACGAGCTGGCCACCGTCAAGCGCGACAAGCTGCTGGCCAGCGAGCTGGCCGACAAGGGCATGCAGGAGCTGGCCGACCCCAGGGCGGTCGCCGAGGCCTCCGAGGTGATCATCACCATGGTGCCGGACACCCCCGACGTCGAGCAGGTGCTGTTCGGCGAAGGCGGGGTGATCAAGGGGCTCAAGCCCGGCACCCTGGTGATCGACATGAGCTCGATCGCCCCGCTGGCCACCCAGGAGTTCGCCCAGCGCATCGAGGCGGCCGGCGGCGAATACGTCGACGCACCGGTCTCCGGCGGTGAGGGCGGCGCGATCAACGCTGCGCTGACGATCATGGTCGGCGCCACCGAGGAAGGCTTCGAGCGCGCCAACCCGCTGCTCGAACTCATGGGCAAGACCATCACCCACATCGGCGGCCACGGCGCCGGCCAGACCTGCAAGGTGGCCAACCAGATCGTCGTCGCGCTGACCATCGAGGCAGTGGCCGAAGGCCTGCTGTTCGCCTCGAAGGCCGGTGCCGACGTCGCCAAGGTGCGCGAGTCGCTGCTCGGCGGCCTGGCCCAGTCGAAGATCCTCGACGTCCATGGCCAGCGCATGATCGATCGCACCTTCGACCCGGGCTTCAAGATCAAGCTGCACCAGAAGGACCTCAACCTGGCGCTGGAGGGTGCGCGCAGCCTCGATCTGGCGCTGCCCGGCACCGCCAATGCCCAGCAACTGTTTCAGGCCTGTGCCGCCCACGACGGCGCCGACTGGGACCACGCCGGCATGGTGCGGGCCCTCGAGGCACTGGCCAACCACGAAATCGAGTGACCCTCGCGCGGGCCGCCCGGCCCGCATCCCTTCCCCGTGGTTTACGGCCCGCCGCCCTTGTGTTCCACCGCGGACGCACCGTGGTGTTCGCCGTTGCCAACCAACGGGTCGGTGCGATAGCTATCGCCTGCATGATCGCCACGGGGCTACACGCCGCTGATCGGCTCGCGCATTCGCTCGGGGTTGCCGATCGTCGGACTGGCTCACAGCCCATCGTCAAGCCTGGCGGATCATGTAATCCTGACCCGCGGCGATGCCATAAGCGCGCATGGTGGTACCAGCACGCTGAAGATTCTGATGTGAGTCGGACGAGTGAGGGGCTTGGTAACAGCTTGCTGGATAATCATCGGAAAATCGATTGGTATCAACGCGTATTAATGGCGGCAATGACATCGCCGGTATGCTGGACATGCTCCCCCAGTAGCCGCCTGGCGCGCTCGCCGTCGCGTGCCTTGAGTGCCTCGAGGATGGCGCGGTGCTCGTCGGTGGATTCCTGCCAGCGGCCGAGGCGGTCCAGCGCCAGATACCGGGCACGCTCCAGGCGGCCGAGCAGCCGGCGGTGGGTCTCCTCGAGGATAGGGTTCTTGGCGCCGGCCACCAGCAGGGCGTGGATGCGCTGGTTGAGCGCGAAGTAGCCGTTCCGGTCGCCCTTCGCATGGAGTCTCTCGAGCCGCTCCTGAAGGGCCTCCAGCTGCTTGAGCTCGGTGTTGGTCATGCGCTCGGCGGCCAGGCCCACGGCCAGGCTCTCGATGCCGGCCTCGACCTCGAAGAGGTGCTCCAGCTCGGTCGGGTCGATGCGGGTCACCACGGCGTTGCGGTTGCGCCGCAGGATGATGAGACCCTCGTTAGCCAGTCGCTTGATGGCCTCACGCAGCGGCGTGCGCGAGATGCCCAACTGCTCGCACAGCGTCGGCTCGATGATCCGCTCGCCCGGGGCCAACTCGCCGTGCACGATCATCCGTTGCAGGATGGGATAGGCTTCCTGGGCCAGCGAGGTGGTCTGGATGCGCCGCCGGCCGGCGGTCGCACTGCCGCCGTCGTCGACGACGGACGCCTCGGTGTCCGTGGTCATGGCATGGCCTCCTTGGGTCGAGGGGTCGCGAGGCGCGAGGGCCGGGATGCGTTCAGTATACGGTGCACGGCCGGGAACGGAGAAGCCGCCGGGGCGGCCTCCGCGCCCGTGGCGGGGCCTGGGTGGCGAGCGGCTGGCGACCGACCAGCCGCGACAGGGCCTCGGGCAGGCCGCGGCAGTCCTTGGCGGGGGGCGCGGCGAAGCTGCCGCCCCGGGCGACGGCAGGGGCCAGGTCGACCATCGCCTGGGCCTGGTGGAGGGCGCAGGTCACGCCGTCCAGGGCCGCTACCGGCAGACGGTGGGCCACCGTACGGGCGAGCCCCGCCAGGGGCGCGCCGGCCAGGATCAGCACGTCGGCACCGTCCTCGGTCACGGCCCGCTCGGCCAGCGCCACCAGGCGCTCGCCCTGATCCTCCTGGACGCGGCCGATGTGGGCCAATGGCTCGTCCAGGGCGCGGATGCTGGCCAGCCGGTCGGTGAAGCCGTAGGCGGCGATGGTCTCCCGGTACCAGGCCTGGATGCGTTGGGAGATGGCGATCACCGAGAAGCGGCTGCCCTGCTGGCAGGCGCTGACCAGGGCGGATTCGGTCATGCCGACCACCGGTATCGGCAGGATTTCGCGTAGAGCGACCAGCCCGGGGTCGCCGAAGGCCGCGACCACTACCGCATCATGCGCGGCGTAACGTGCGGCGGCGATTTGCATGGCCGCATAGCCGCCGATCAGTGCTTCGGCTCTAGTTTCGATGTAGGCGACGCCGAAGGGGGCGGTGGCCAGGGTCAGTTCGGTGCCGGGGCGGATGCTGCGTCGCGCCTCGGCCTCGATCAGGCGAGTCACGTCCGTGGAGATGTTGGGGTTGATGACGAGGAGTTTCATGGCGTGTTCTCTTGTCGTTCCTTGTAATCGTCGGTGCGGCGGGCAAGGGGCCCTGGCCCCGCCCGCGAGGGGCGGGGACGCATGACGCTTGATGGGGAATGGATCAGTAGCCCAGGGCGCGGGGCAGCCAGGTGACGAGGCCGGGGAAGGCAATGCAGGCAATCAGCACCACGTACTGGAAGGCGATGAACGGCCAGACGCTCTTCATCAGCTCGTTGAGGCTGATCTTGGAGATGCCGCACATCACGAACAGCAGCACCCCCACCGGTGGCGTCATCATGCCCACCACCAGGTTCATCACGAACAGGAAGCCGAACAGCAGCGGGTCGATGCCGTAGGCCAGGGCGATCGGGGCCAGCAGTGGCACCAGCATGATGTAGGCGGCATTCGACTCGATGAACATGCCCACCCCGATCAGCAGCGCCATCACCAGCAGCAGGAACATCAGCGGATCGGCGGTGACCCCCTGGATCCAGTTGGTGAGCTGCATCGGGATCAGGTCGATGGTGAAGGCGAAGGTCATGGTGGAGGCGAAGGCGATCAGCGCGCCGACCATGGCGGCGGTCACCGCGGCATTGAACATCGCCCTGGGCAGGTCGGCCAGGTGCAGCTGGCGGGTCACGAAGAAACCGATCAGCAGCGCGTAGACCACGGCGATGGCGGCCCCCTCGGTAGGGGTGAAGGCCCCGACGACGATGCCGCCGACCACCACGATGGGCATCAACAGGATCGGCAGGGCGCGCCAGGTCTGCACCAGCACGTGCCTGAGGCCGATCTCGCCGCCGGCCAGCGGGTAGCGACGGCGCATGGCGATGAAGCTGGCCAGCCCCATGAAGCCCACGGCCAGGATGATGCCGGGCACCACGCCGGCCATGAACAGCCCGCCCACCGAGACCGAGGAGCCGGCCATCAGCGCATAGACGATCATGGCATTGCTGGGCGGGATGATGGCGCCCAGGTTGGCGGCCGAGGCGACCACGGCGCTGCTGTAGCCGGTGTCGTACTGCTGGCGCATGGACGGCACCAGCGAGCTGCCCAGGGCGCTGGCGCTGGCCACGGCGGCACCGCTGACCGCGGCCAGCACCATGCCGGCGACGATGGCGACGTGGGCGAGGCCGCCATGGACGCGGCCGATCAGCGAGTTGGCGAAATCCACCAGGCGCTGGAGAATGCCGGCAGCGACCATCAGCTCGCCGGCCAGCATGAACAGCGGGATGGCCATCAGCGGGAAGCTGTTGACCGAGTACATCATGCGCTGGGGCAGCACCGCGAAGTCCATGCCGCCGACGTAGAGACCGACCAGCGAGGCCAGCCCCAGGGCGAAGGCCAGCGGCATGCGCAGCAGGGCGAAGCCCAGGAAGGTGAAGATGATGGCCGGGGTCATGATGTGGCTCCTCCACGGCTTTCGGGGGCGCTGGGCAGCGGTTCCAGTCGACAGGCCTGGGCGATCAGGTGCAGGCAGCCATGCCCGGCACAGATCAGCACGGCGATGTAGAAGACGGCGGCGGTGACCGGCAGGGTCGGCATCAGTTGTTGCCACTTGTCGACCACGGCGCCGAGGCTGATCCAGCACAGCGCGGCCATTAACACCGCGGCGACCAGCGCCATCAGTCGGGCCAGCCGTTCCTGGAGGGCCTGCGGCAGCAGGCCGACCAAGGCGTCGATGCCGACGTGGATGCCCACCTTGATGCCGTGGGGGATGGCCAGGAAGATCGCCCAGACGAAGAACAGGCGCGACAGCTCGTCAGCGGAGTCGATGGAGGTGCCAAGCACGTAGCGGGCGAACACCTGGGCCGAGACCAGCAGGGTCATCAGGGCCATGGCAATAAGGATGGTGTAATAGGAGGCGCGATCGAGCAGCGCCAGGCCATGCAGGAAGTGCCGCTTGAAGGGGCTGGAGGCGTACGCCTCCAGCCGATGCCAGGCGGGTGTCATGACGCGAGCTCCTCGAGCACCCGGTCGACGATGTCCGCGCCGATCTTGTCGCGCAGGTCATCGACCACGCCCTGGCTGGCCTCGCGCAGCGCGCTGCGGGTCTCGTCGTTGATCGGAGTGAACTGCATGCCGCGCTCGATCAGGGTCTCGCGGGCGGCCGCGTCTTCCTCGGCGGCGGTCTGGCGCTGCCAGGCCACGGCCTCGTCCATGGCGGCCTGAACGGCCTGCTGCTGTGACTCGCTCAGCGCCTCGAACTTGTCGCGGTTGGCGACCACCACGATGTAGTCATAGAAGTGCCGGGTGTCCGAGAGGTACTGCTGCACTTCGTCGAAGCGCTTGGTGCTGATGATGCTGTAGGGGTTCTCCTGCCCATCCAGCACGCCCTGCTGCAGGGCGCCGTAGACTTCCTTGATGTCCATCGACACCGGGTTGGCACCCAGCGCGCGGAAGGTGTCGATATGGGTCTGGTTGGGCTGCAGGCGGATCTTGAGGTTCTGGAAGTCTTCGATGGTTTCGAGCGGCCGCACGTCGTTGGTGACGTTGCGAAAGCCCAGTTCCATGTAACCCAGTGCAGTGAAGCCGGCCGCGGCGAGCTTCTCGTCGAGCAGGTCGCCGATTTCGCCATCGATCAGCGCGAAGGCCTCCTCGCGATTATCGAAGACGAAGGGCAGGCTCAGGGCCTCGAGTTCCGGCACGATGCGCGACAGGTAGGAGACGCCGATCCAAGTGCCCATGATGGCTCCGGAGCTGACCTGGTCGACATTCTCGCTGGCCCCGCCGAGCTGCATGTTGGGGAACAGCTGGGCGGTCAGCTCGCCGTCGGTGCGCTCGGCCAGCTGCTCCTGGAAGATTTCCATGGCCCGGCTGCTGGAGTGATCGCCGGTGAAGTTGCCACCGAAGCGCAGCGTCTCGGCGCTGGCCAGCAGGGGCGTGGACAAGCCCATGGCCATCAACAGGGCGGAACAGTAGCGGGTGAAGCGCGTTGTTGTTGTCGTCATGCGATTGTCCTCGGTTGGGATGCTTCGGTGGATGCGGTCGTGACCGCGATCCCTTTTGACCATAGACCCGAGAAATTTGAAATTCAAAACTTTGGATACTATTTTTTTAAAAAATGATATATATCAATTTATTATGTTTTTTAAAATCTTGAATGAGGAATGAAGAATGAGGAATGAGGAATGAGAGACGAGAAGGAGAGGTTCCGCGGCCGGCGAAAACGGTGACGGCCGGCGGAGCCAGGCAGGAGAGTCAGCCCTGACGAAGGCCCTGGAGGACGGCGTTGCCGGTCTTGTGCATGTGCAGGCTCAGCGCATCGGAAAGCGCCTGAGCGTCGCGGCGTTCCAGCGCCTCGACGAAGTATTCGTGCTCTCGGGCGGATTCCTCCCAGCGTCCCAACTGCATATTGGCAGCATAGCGGGCACGGGTGATCTTCAGTGACAAAGACGTCTCCAGATCCAGAAGCACACGATTCCCGGCGATCTCGGTGAGTCGGCGATGAATGGCCTGATTGACCTGGAAGTATTCGTGACGTTGATTGGCGTGGAAGTGCTCCATCATGCGCTCGTGCAGGGTGCGGATTTCAGTGATTTCGGCATCGCTGGCGCGCGTTGCCAGCAGTGAACCGGAAAGGCGTTCCAGTGACGCCATGACCTCGAACAGATCGGCGACCTCGGCCGGATCCACCACGGTGACCTTGGCGCCGCGATTGGACAGCAGCTCCACCAGCCCCTCGTTGGCCAGTACCTTGAGTGCCTGGCGCAACGGGGTCGGCGATACCTCGAAGGCATCGCACAGTTGCCGCTCGGAGATGCGGCTGCCCGGGGGAAGTTCACCTTCCAGGACCATTTCCCGAAGGCGCTCGGTGACCGCCTCGTAGAGGGTGTGGCGGCGCAGCGGTGTCGCCCGCGATGAGGTGTCGGCTCGGTCTTCGAACTTGATGGATGGTGTCTCTGACATTGGCGTGCTCCTTGTCTCGTGATTATCGGCGTCGGCGTGCGTCCTTCTGGCAGCGCGCAAAAAGCCGTTTGCAAAATTCTAGCGCTGTGCAATGCTGAAGTCAGGGAAGAAATTTGGAATTCCAAATTTCAAATCCCGTTTGGCAATGCCGACAGGCCAACAACAAACACAATGATGACAAGGATCTCTTCCGTATGGATCGCACGCTCATCGGTATGCTCACGCCCTCCTCCAATACCGTGCTGGAGCCCTACACCAGCGCGATGTTGCTGGAGCTGATGCCCGAAGTCACGGCGCACTTCCAACGCTTCACGGTCACGGAGATTTCCATGCGCGAGCAGGCGCTCGCTCAGTTCGATCCCGCCCCGCAACTCGCGGCGGCCCAGTTGCTCAACGACGCCCGCATGGATGTGATCGCCTGGAACGGCACGTCGTCCAGCTGGCTCGGCTTCGAGGCCGATCGTCGGCTGTGCGCGGCGATCACCGAGGCCACCGGTGTACCGGCGACCTCCAGCGTACTGGCGCTCAACGAGGTGCTGGCTCGCACTGAGGTGACCCGGCTGGGCCTGGTGACGCCCTACCTGGATGACATCCAGGCGGCGATCATTGCCAACTATCGGGCCGCCGGGCATGAGGTGGTCGCCGAGCGCCATCTCGACGATCGTGGCAACTTCTCCTTTTCCGAGTACGACGAGGCCACCCTGGTCGGGTTGGTGCGCGAGGTCGCCGAGGCACGTCCACAGGCGATCACGATCCTCTGCACCAATCTGCGCGGGGCCGGGATCGTCGCCGAACTCGAGCGAGAACTCGGCATTCCCATCTACGACTCGGTCAGCGTGACGGTCTGGATGTGTCTGAAGCTGGCGGGTGTCGATCCGGCTCGTATCACCGGCTGGGGGATGCTGTTCGCCGATCCCCGGTTACGGGACTGATTCGACGACTGCTTCCCCGACGAAACGCTGACCGACAATAACAAACCAATCGGCAATGAGGGACAACAATGCGATCTACAACATTCAAAAACGTCATGCTGGGTGCTTTCCTGATCTCTGGCCTGGTGCTGGGCGGTCTCGCCCAGGCCGAGATCCAACTGCGAGTGGTGGGAAATTTCTCCGGTAACAAGAAGCAGGTGGACGGTGTCGAGCGGCCGTTCTTTGCCAAGCTCGATGCGCGCGACGACATGCGCGTGACCTACAATACCATGGACGCCATCGGACTCGAGGCGGCCGATGCGCTGCGCAACCTGCGCTCCGGCGCCTTCGATGTGATGTCGGTGCAGATCGGCATGGCCTCCCGCGACGATCCTTTCTTCGAAGGCGTCGACCTGGCGGGCGTGGCCCAGAATCTCGACGAACAGCGCGAGGTGGTCGATGCGATTCGCGAGAAGATGGACGCGCGCCTTCAAGAGCGCTTCAACGCCAAGCTGATGACGCTGTGGCCGTTCGGTCCGCAGATGCTGTTCTGCAATGGCGACATCGAAGGCCTAGACGATCTGCAGGGCAAGAAGGTGCGCGTGTTCACGCCCTCCATGTCGCGTCTGGTGGAAGGCCTGGGGGCGACGCCGGTGACCCTGCAGTTCAGCGAGGTCTATCTCGCGCTGCAACGTGGCGTGGCCGATTGCGGCGTGACTGCGCCCACCGCCGCCAATAGCGGAAAGTGGCCTGAGGTCACCACCCACTTGGTGCCGCTACCGCTGTCCTTCTCCGTTCAGGGGCATTTCATGAACTTGGATGCCTGGAATCGCCTCGATGCGGCCCAGCAGGAAGAACTGACCGCGGCATTCAAGGAAATGGAAAAGCAGATGTGGGATCTCGCCCGTGACGTCAACGACGACGCCATCGCCTGCAGTACCGGCCAGGATTCCTGCCAGGACCACACCGCCTACGACATGACCCTGGTCGACATCGACGACTCGTCCTCGCAGCTGGTGAGCGAGGTCGCCAGTGAAGCGGTGCTGCCGGTCTGGGGCGAGCAGTGCAACGCGCAGTATCCCGAGTGCACCCAGGTATGGAACGAGACCGTGGGTGACGTGACCGGCTTCCAGATTCAGCGGCCGTAATCGCCGGCGGCAGGGGGCATTGGCCCTCTGCCGCGGCATCTTGGGAGACTTTCTTGATGCTGACGCAGAAATTCCAACTGGCCGCCCACAAGTTGGCCCATGGCGCGGCCATTGCGGCGGGTTATGCCGCCCTGGGCCTGTCGCTATTGATTGCCTTCGAGGTAATAGCGCGCAAATTCTTCAACTTTTCCTTGCAGGGCGTCGACGAGATCGGTGGCTACGTGCTGGCCATCGGCGTGGCCTTCAGCTTCGCCTATGCCTTGCTGCATCGTGCCCATACCCGGGTCGACATGCTGTTGGTCAAGCTACCGGTGCCTCTGCGCGCCTTCCTGAACACGCTGGCCATGCTGCTGCTGGCAGCCTTTGCCGCCTTCATGCTATGGCGGGCTGTCGAGACGCTACGCGAGACCCTGGAATTCGGCAGCCGCGCCAGCACGCCGCTGCAGACGCCGCTGTGGATTCCCCAGACCCTGTGGGGCCTGGGTCTTGGCGTGTTCGCCTTGCTGGCGGTGCTGCTGGCACTACGTGCTCTAAGTCTATTGCTGCACGGTTGTTTCGCGTCCATCAACGGCGAGTTCGATCCCCGCTCCGCGGATGATGAACTGGACGAGGCGCGTCAGGACTACGGCGCCAGCGTGCCCGAATCTCAGCAGAGGAGAAGCCCCTCATGATCGGTGCTTTCGAGGTCATGATTGGATTTTTCATCATGCTGGGCATGATGGCTCTGGGGATCCACGTCGCGGTGGCGATCTTTTTCGTGGCGGTGCTAGCGACGTTGATGTTTCTCGGCCTGCCGCTGCTGTACTCCTTCGGCGATACCCTGTGGGGCACACTCAATGACTTCATCCTCACGGCGATACCGCTATTCATTCTGTTGGGGGAGCTACTGCTGCGTAGCGGTGTGACCGAGCGCATGTACAGCGCCCTGTCGGTATGGCTCAACCGTCTGCCCGGTGGCCTTTTGCACACCAACATCGGCGCCTCTTCGGTATTCGCCGCCATGTCCGGCTCCTCGGTAGCCACCGCCGCCACCATCGGCACCGTGGCCTTGCCGGCCTTCGCCGAACGCGGCTACAGCGAGCGTCTAGCGCTGGGCACGCTGGCCGCGGGAGCGACGCTCGGCATTTTGATTCCACCCAGCATCAACATGATCATCTACGGCGCGATCACCAACACCTCGATCGGCAAGCTGTTCATTGCGGGGATCTTGCCTGGATTAGCTTTGGCTGGGGCCTTTATGCTGGCGATCATGGCCTTCAGCCTGCTGCGTCCCGGGGTGGCTGGAGAGCGCGAAGCGCGTGTTCCATTGCGCAAGCGCCTGGCGTCGCTGGTGGACCTGTTACCGCCGACTTTCGTCTTCGCCATTGTCATGGGCAGCATCTACGGTGGCTGGGCCACCCCCACCGAGGCGGCGGCGCTGGGAGTGGTGGCCGCATCGGTAGTGGCGGCCCTCAACCGCAAGCTGACCGTCAAGATGCTGCATGAGTGCTTCCTGTCCATGGCGCGCACCACGGCGATGATCATGCTGATCATCGTCGCCGCTTTCTTCCTCAACTACATCGTCGGCATCCTGGGAATCCCCAACACCCTGACGCGTTGGGTCGCGGACCTGGGGCTCTCGCCCATGGGGCTGATCCTGGCACTGGTGATCTTCTACCTGGTGCTGGGCTGCTTCCTCGAGACGCTCTCGATGATGATCGCCACCGTGCCCATCGTGGTACCCATGGTCGTGCAGTTCGGCTTCGACCCGGTGTGGTTCGGTATCTTCCTGGTGATCATGATGGAAATCTCGCTGATCACCCCGCCCATTGGCATGAACCTTTACGTGGTCCAGGGGGTGCGCGGCAAGGGCTCGATTGCCGATGTGATGCTCGGCAGTCTGCCGTTTCTCGCCATCATGCTGGCCTTCGTGGCGCTGATCATCGTCTGGCCGGGGCTGGTGCTGTGGTTGCCCAATGCCATGGGCTGACGCTATATCACGACATCAATGGGACTCGTAATCATGCGTTTCGACACCTTGATAAAAAACGCTCTGATCATTACTGCGGTCGACCGTTTCTCCGCCGACATCGGCATTCATGGCGGGCGTATTACGGCCTTGGGGCGGGATCTCGGCGAGGCCGATGACATCATCGATGCCGAAGGCCTATGGGTGCTGCCCGGCGGCATCGACGCCCATTGCCATCTGGATCAGCCCCTCGGCGATGGCGCGGTGATGGCCGACGACTTCCATAGCGGCACACGCTCGGCGGCGGCGGGAGGCACCACCACGGTGATTCCCTTCGCCGCTCAGCACAAGGGGCAGTCGCTGCGCGCCGCGGTGGAGGATTATCATCGGCGCAGCGAAGGCAAGGCCTTCATCGATTATGCCTTCCACATGATCGTCACCGATCCCAACGAAACGGTATTGAAGGAAGAGCTACCGGCGCTGATCGAGGAGGGCTACAGCTCCTTCAAGATCTACATGACCTACGATGATCTCAGGCTCAACGACCGCGAGATCCTCAATGTGCTGGCCCTGGCGCGGCGTGAGGGGGCCATGGTCATGGTGCATGCGGAGAATGCCGACTGCATCGCCTACCTGGCCGAGCTGCTTACCGAAAGCGGCCAGACCGGGCCCTATTACCACGGCGTGGCGCATTCGAGCATCGGCGAGCGTGAGGCGTCCCATCGGGCGATTTCGTTGGCGGAGCTGGTCGACGTGCCGGTGCTGATCGTCCACGTCTCCGGCCCCGAGGCCATCGAGCAGATTCGCTGGGCCCAGAACCGGGGACTGCGCGTCTACGGCGAGACCTGCCCGCAGTACCTGATGCTCACCGCTGCCGACCTGGACCGCGACGGCTTCGACGGCGCCAAGTACGTGTGCAGCCCGCCGCCCCGCGACCCGGCGGCCCAGGAAGCGGTCTGGCAGGGGTTGGAGACTGGCGTGTTCCAGGTGTTCTCCTCGGATCACGCGCCGTTTCGCTTCGACGATCCCCAGGGCAAGAAGCTGCACGGCGAACACGCCCACTTCGAGCACATTCCCAACGGCATTCCCGGCCTCGAGACGCGCCTGCCGATCCTGTTCTCCGAAGGCGTGGTCAAGCAGCGCATCGACGTCACCCGCTTCGTCGCGCTGACCGCGACCAATCCGGCCAAGATCTACGGGCTCTACCCGCGCAAGGGCACCATCGCCATCGGCAGTGATGCCGACCTGACCCTATGGGACGCGGCGGCGAAGAGCACCATACGCAACGCCGAGCTGCACCACGCCGTCGACTACACGCCCTACGAGGGACTGGAGCTCACCGGCAAGCCGGTTCTGACCCTGTGCCGTGGCCGGATGGTGTCCCGAAATGGCCAGCCCACCGCTGCGCCGGGCGACGGTATCTTCCTGCACTGCGACAGGCCGCAGCCGGCGCGCCCGCGTGGCGAGGCCAAAGGGTTCTGAGCTTGTCTCAGGGCGAAGGCATGTTGCCCTGAGGCCAAGCCGTCCAGGGGTAGTGCGCGACGATCTCGCGAATGACTTCGTCGAACAAAGCGAAAGCGGCCCCGGCGGTGCCGGGGCCATTGGCGAGCCGCTGAAGAGGCGCTCGGTCAGCTGGCCGGCGGGGCGCTCGGCTGGGTCAGCGTCGCCTTGGGGGCGCGCTCCATGCGCTCGCGCTCCTGGTCGAGCTTGGCCAGTGCCTCGGCCTCGCTGACCCGCGAGGCCGGCGTGGCCAGGCTGGCCACTACACCACCCAGCGTGGCGACCACGACGGCAGGAATGCTGGGGTTGCCCCAGAAGTCGCTCCAGCTGTCGTTCGAAATGACCGCCAGCGAGGTGACCGAGGCACTAATCAGGCTGGCTACCGCCCCTTGCCAGTTGTAGCGCGGCCAGAAGCGGCCCAGCATGCCGCACACGAACAGCCCGGCGAGCACCGTCGAGATCATCTTGGTGATATAGCTGATGACGTTGTCCGAGGTCAGCGCGAAGGCGCGGCGGCATCCACCGCGTCGGCGTAGGCCTCGAAGCTCGGGTAGCGGAAGTCCTCGGCGCGGCCCAGCAGGTTCATCGGGTCGGGCACGTCACCGCTGAGCGCCCCCGGCGCGGCGCTGATCCCGCAGTTGCCGACCACCACCGGGGTCACCCCCTGCGAGAGCTTGGGCAGCATCCCGGGGGGCGGATGACGTGGGTGTCGTCGTGGGTATGCACGTCGACGATCCAGGCGCCGCGGATCAGGGTGTCGTAACGCATGCTCAGTCCCCCAGCGGTTGGCGGTTGTCACCGCCGCGGTGGGCGTCGAGGGTGATCTTGAGCCGGCGCAGCTTGATGCGCGAGCGGTCCTGATGGCGCAGCGCCAATTCGAGGGCCAGCACGTCGATGGCGGCGAGCATGGCGTAGCGCGACGCCGAGGGGTGGTAGATGAAGTCGGTCTCGCGGGCCACCACCGGCAGCACCACGTCGCTGGGCTCCAGCGACGAGGCGACCATCCGCGGCAGCAGCGACTGCGGGTAGGCGCTGATCGCGTAGCCCAGCCGCACCAGCCGAAACTGCAGCTGCTGGGTGAGCATCGTCGAACTGCCGCCGGCGCCGAACGTGAGGATCTGGCGCGCGCCGTCGAGCAGTTCCACGGCACCGGCGACGGCGAACAGGGCGCCAGCCCGGGAGGAGGGGTATGAGAGAACCGATGACTGAACCGATGAGTGAACCGGCCAAGCGCAAGGCAATAAGCAACAAGGGCACGCCCGAGACGGGGCGCTCGCTGCTGAATGGGGTCAGCCTGCCGGCGGCGGCGATCTTCGAGGCGCCGCTTTCGCACAATCTGGCCTGGATGCAACGCTTCGCCGAGGCGCATGGCGCGCATCTCGCACCGCACGGCAAGACCACCATGACCCCGGCGCTGTTCAGGCGCCAGCTCGAGGCCGGCGCCTGGGGCATCACCCTGGCGACCGCCCCGCAGTGCCGCGCGGCCTTCGCCAGCGGCGTACCGCGCCTGTTGCTGGCCAATCAGCTGGTCGGCGAGGCCAACATGGCGATCGTCGCCGGGCTGATCGAGGCCGGCGCCGAGTTCTACTGCGTGGTCGACGGCGAGGCCAACGCCCGCGCGCTGGGACGGTTCTTCGCCGCGCGCGGGTTGACGCTCAACGTGCTGATCGAACTGGGTGTGCCCGGCGGGCGCACCGGCTGCCGCTCGCCGGAGCGGGTGTTCGAACTGGCGCGTCTGGTCGACGCCGAACCGGCGTTGCAACTGGCCGGCATGGAGGGCTACGAGGGCGTCGTGACTGACGCGTCGCAGGGCGCCGACCCGGTGCCGGCGATTCGGGATTATGCCGCACGGCTGGTCGAGTGCGCGCAGCGCCTCGATCGCGACGGCTTGATCGGTGTCGGCGAGCCGCTCGTCACCGCCTCGGGCTCGGCCTGGTACGACCTGATCGCCGAGGCCTTCGACGCCGCCGAACTGCGCGAGCGCTTCACGCCGGTGCTGCGCCCGGGCTGCTACGTGGTTCACGACCATGGCCTCTATCGTCAGGCCCAGCGCGGCGTGCTGGCGCGCCGCCCGGACCTGCACGAGGGGTTAAAGCCCGCGCTCGAGGTGTTCGCCCAGGTGCAGTCGCTGCCCGAGCCGGGACTGGCGATCGTCGCCCTGGGCAAGCGCGACATCGGCTTCGACCAGTTGCCC